>CABSKX010000059.1 GCA_902478365.1 uncultured Collinsella sp.
CTGTGGCCATCGCGCCTCATCGCGTCGCTCGGCGGCAAAACCGATAGCGCCACCAAGAAAGACTCGGTCGACTTGGACCAGGACGTCGACCTGTCCATGCTCTCCGATGCCTTTGACCAAAAGCAGTTTGAGGAGGGCCTGGGCAGCGCTATCGACGAGTTCAATGAGGGCCGCTCGGGCACCTTCGAGGCCGCCAGCTCCTATGACGAGAAGGCCGGCAAGTTTACCGTTGAGAAAGCCCGTTCCAACGAGAAGATCAACCGCGAGCATGTCATCAAATATGCCGAGATCGAGCTCGCGTCGCTCGCCGAGAACGTCGATATCACCAAGATCGGCAACGACGCCTACGAACCGCTCAACGGCACCCTCACCAACGACCAGATTCAGGCTGCATGCGATGCCGCCAACAACTTCCTGGGCGTCAACGTGACCCTTAAGCTCAACGGCAACGATGCCGGCAAGGTCGACGGCAGCTCGGTGCTGCAGTGGATCAGCTTTGCCGATCCGGCCAACCCCACGCTCGATACGTCGCAGATCAGCAGCTGGGCCGCCGAGCTCGCCAACGGCTTTAACACCGTGGGCACCACCCGCTGGTGGACACGCGCCGACGGTAAGGAATGCGCTGTAGAGGGCGGCGATTTTGGCTGGTCCATCGACAGCGACACGCTCGCCAAGCAAGTAGAGGACGCTATCAATAACAAGCAGACCGGCGATATCGAGATTTCGTACTCCAAGAAGGCCGACACGTTTACCGCCAAGGGCGAGCCCGATTGGAAGGCCTATATCGACGTCGACCTGTCCGAGCAGCACGCGCGCTACTACGACGAGAACGGCAATATCGTGTGGGAGGCCAACTTTATTTCCGGCAAACCGGGCGAAGACGCCACCCCCGAGGGCGTGTGGCAGATCAACAGCAACGACGGCGCAAGCAAGCTCATCGGTGCCAAAGACCCCGCGACCGGAAAGCCCAAATACGAGAGCCCGGTCAGCTACTGGATGCCGTTCGAGGGCAATATGGTCGGCTTCCACGACGCTACCTGGCAAAACGATTCGAGTTTCGATAGTGCCGAATCGTACAAATGGTGCGGTAGCCACGGCTGCATCAACCTGCGCCTGGCCGATGCCAAGGCACTCCACGACTGCATCAGCGTCGGCCTGTGCGTGGTCGTGCACTCGTAGGGAAACACGCCTTCGCACAACGGGGAGCTGACGCTCCAATCTAACAGTTCCGAAAGATACCGCCATAATGCGCCCGCCTCTCGCTACGGGCGCATATACTTATCGAGGAACTTTCTATAAAGGAGACGCCATGTCGAATGTCCCCACCATCACCCCGGGACCGAATGATACCGAGCGAGCGCCCGAGGGTGCCACCGAAACGCTTCCCCTCATAACAACCGTGCACGCCACACAGCAAAACGACAGCACAAGCGATACAACCGAGATTTCTGACGAAGAGGCCTACGCCAAGCTCAAGGCGAAGCGTGCCGAGCGTCGGCGCAAAAAGCTCATCCGACGCGGCATTGCGGCAGGCGTCGTGGCCACCATTGTGCTCATCGCCGTTGTCGTGACCTTCGTCATCAACGCACGGCCCGCAGGCAACAACGGGCCGGTGACCGACATGGTCACCGAGGGCACATTTATGACCACCGTCGAGGCTAAAGGCCAGCTCAAGCCCATCTCGGCTTCGGTGGTCTCCCCTTCTGTCGACGGCACGGTGGCATCGATCAACGTGCAAGTCGGCCAGTCCGTCAACGAGGGCGACGTGCTCATGACCATTAAAAACGACGAGCTCGATCGCAATGTTGCCGATGCACAGCGCGCGGTGACAGCTGCCAAGGAAGACCTCGCCAACGCGCAGAAAGCGGTAGCTGCCGCCCAAGCCGCTCCGGCGACTGACGCAGATGCGGCAGGCGCGAGTGGCGTCAGCGGCACCGCCGACACGAGTGCCGTCTCGAGCGCCCAACGCAACCTGGCCTCGGCCCAGGCGAACCTGGACCAAGCCAACGCCAAAGCTGCCGAGCGCACCGTGACCGCGCCCAGCTCGGGCAGCATCGTAGAGCTCAACGCCAAGGTCGGCGCCACGGTGACGGGCGGCATGATTATGGGCGAAGGCGATACGAGCGGCGGCAAGCAGTGCATGCAGATCGCCGACCTCTCCAAGATGAAGGTCACCGTTCAGGTGGGTGAAAAGGATATCGCCAAGATCGCCGTGGGCCAGAGCGCCAACGTTACCTATCCGGCCTTTCCCGATATCGTGAGCCAGGGAACGGTCACGACAATCGCTTCGGTGGCAAACTCCGACGCTAACGGCGGCGGCAGCGTGACCTTTAACGTCGATATTTTGATTGATGCGCCCGACGCGCGCCTCAAGCCGGGCATGACCGCCGAGGTCTCGGTGGTAACCGAACAGCTCGACGATGTGGTGATGGTACCGACTATGGCGCTCATGACCGAGGATGGCGAGCATTATTACGTCAACGTGGCAACCGACGGCGAAGGCAAACAGATCCGACGCGTCAAGGTGACCGTCGTGACGCAAAACGATAACGACGCCGTGGTCGGCAAAACGCAGGTCAAGCGCGACGACCAGGGCAACGAGATCAACGCGGACGTGCCGGTCACCAAGCTGCGTGACGGCGACACCCTTATCGTGGACACTGGCGAAGGCATAACGGCCGACGGCGGCGACTCTGGCAGCATGTCTGCCGATGAGGGCATGTAATGCGTCCCGTCATCGACATCCGCAACGTGCATCGCATTTTTGAGAGCGAGGCCGGCTGCGCCCATATCCTGCACAACGTGAACCTGGCAGTGAATCCCGGCGAATTCGTGGCCATTACCGGCCCATCGGGCTCGGGCAAGTCAACGCTCATGAACATCCTGGGCTGCCTGGACAAGCCGACGGCAGGCGATTATTACCTGCAGGGCCTCAACGTGGCGGAGCTCGACGATGACGAGCTCACCGAAGTCCGCGCCCTGAGCATCGGCTTTGTCTTTCAGAGCTTTAACCTGCTGCCGCGCCTATCGGTCATCGAAAACGTCATGCTGCCGCTGTCGTACACCAACGTGCCGCGGGCTCAGCGTGAGATGCGCGCCGTCCATGCGCTGCAAGCCGTCACACTGCCGGTCGACCACTGGGACCACCGCATCTCCGAGCTCTCGGGCGGACAGATGCAGAGGGTTGCCATCGCGCGCGCCCTCGTCAACGACCCGCCCATCATCCTGGCAGACGAGCCGACGGGAAACCTGGACTCCGCCACCGGAGCGCTCGTGATGGAGACCTTCCACAAACTCCAGAAACGCGGCAAGACCATCGTGCTCATCACGCATGATCCCGGCATTGCCGCCGAGGCCGACCGTGCCGTAACCATTCGCGACGGCCGGATCCACGACGGCGCGTACATTGCGCACGCGCCGCAGACCCTGCGCGGCGCCATTGATGGCCTGCCCATGATTTCTGCACACGTCATTCCGACGAAAGGAGCGAAGGCATGAGCACGCGCGACCTTATCCAAGAAGCCCTTCACTCCCTCGAGGCCAACAAGGGACGCAGCCTACTCACCATCCTGGGCATTGTTATCGGCATCGCCTCCGTCATTGCTATGACCTCGCTAATCGGCGGTATCCAAAACAGCCTGGTCAACAGCCTGGGCCTCAACGCCGCACGTATGGTGCAGATTTATTCGTCGCAAGAGATCACCGAGTCGGACGTTGAGAAGCTTCGCAAGATGGTGCCGCAGATCGAGCAGATCGGCATCGTGGACAGCGCCTATACCGAGTACAAGACCGGTGACAAAAGCTATACCGTCATGGCGCAGGGCGTCGATAGCGACATGCTCGACGCGGTGGGCGCCAGCAAGCTCGTCGCGGGACGCACCTACACCCAGGCCGAGTCCCAATCTGGTGCTCGCGTAGCGCTCATCAGCCGCGGCGGCGCCGATCAGCTGTACGGCAACGAACAGGACGCGGTGGGCAAGACCATTAAGGTCTCCAACGGCGAGGTGCAGATTGTCGGCGTTATCGACGGCGGCAGCGACTCCATGGGCTCGCTCACGCTATACATGCCGCGCGAGACCATCTCGGGCCTCTTTGGCGACGAGAACCCCTCTTTTCCCAGCGTAACGGCGCTCGCTACCGAGGGCACCGACGTGGATGAGCTGTGCAAGACGATTGAATCCAAGGTGCGCGCAATGAAGGGCATCGCGGAGGATGATGAGTACGACAGTGTATCGGCAACCTCCATGAAAAGCGCCATCGACGCCCTCAATTCCTTTATGGGCGCGTTCTCACTCATCATGGGCGCCGTTGCCAGCATTTCGCTGCTCGTGGGCGGTATCGGCATCATGAATATGATGCTCACCAATGTGACCGAGCGTATCCGCGAGATCGGTATTCGTCGAGCCTTGGGTGCCAGCCGTCGCGATATCACCGCGCAGTTTTTGGCCGAGTCCTCGGCACTGTGTGTCACCGGTGGTCTGCTGGGTGTCCTGATTGGCTACCTGCTTGCCTGGGGACTAGCGATGTTCGCCGCGGGTTCCGGCGTGCTTGGCGAGCTCGGTGCCAGCGGCACCATTACGCCGAGTTTTTCGATCGCCACGATGCTGCTGGCCTTTGCGGTCTCCGTCGGCATCGGCGTCATCTTCGGCTTCTACCCCGCCCGCCGAGCAGCAAAACTCGACCCCGTGGAGTGTCTGCGCTACCAGTAATGCAATCCCCCTGAGTTGCGGTGAAATAGGGACTGTTTAGGCCGCTAGAAGGCCTATTCAGTCCCTATTTCACCGCAACTTAGGGTGGGAATGAGGTGTTGATGCTATTCGAAGCGCGATTCCAGGCTCGATAGTCCGTTCAATGTCAGATTGTTAGCGACCTCCGAGATGCGCTCGATGGGCACCGAGCCATCGGAGAGCGCCCATGTGCGGTAAATGCCGATAATGCCCGAAAGCAAAAACGCCAGATAATAGTCGAACATTTCGTCCTTGAGGCCATGGGGCAACAAGTCGCGCTCGGCAATCTCATGCTCGAGCGGCACGCGCAAACGCGTCATAAAATCGTCGAGCGGGATGTTTTCAATCAGCTGGCGATTGAGAACGAGGTTATTGCAAAGTGCCTCGTTGATGGTCTTAAAAAACGTTGCCGCCGCTCCGAGGGCACGCTCGTTCGTGTCGCCGTCCATGGAAGCAAGCGTTTTCTCGACCGAGTCGGCAATCATCTCCACCACATCAACGGCGATGGCATCGAGCAGGCCGTCAACCGTACCGAAGTGTACGTAAAAGGTCTTGCGATCGACATTTGCCTCGCGCGCGATGGCACTCACCGTAATGTCAGCAAGCGGCTTATCCATCAACAGGCGCTCAAACGCAGACAGGATGGCATTGCGGCTGCGAACGATGCGGCGGTCGAGGCGCGGTTTGCTGGTGGCCATGGACGTGTCCCTTCGGATTGCGAGCATTCATCAACAGATGAGAGTTAATCTACGTAAGAGGATTATCCCCCATCCGGCACAAAAATGCCCGGCAACATGAAGAACGCACGACCAACTATTACGCCTTAGGGAGTTTCTTTTTGTTCAAAGCAGCCGGGGACACACGGATGCCGTCGCCTGTCTGGCGCACATAGGCCTTATGTCGCGGTTTGGCGGCCCCAGAAGCCTTCTGCGCGTGCTGATTGGGATCCACGGTAACCGCACTCACAGGATGGGGCTTTGCAGGCTTAGAGGACGTCTGAGGCGTTCGACCGAGCTTGAGCATCAAGCGATCCCAGCGTGCATGGATACTCTCGTTGTGAGCGCTCTTAAGGCCCAGCAGGGGCGCGGCCAAAATAGTCGGCGCGATAAACGTAATGAGGCGCCAAAGCAGATAACCGGCGGTCGACGCCGATCCAAAGAAATGACCCAGGAACAGCGCGAAGCCGCCCTCGGCGCCACCGGTGCCACCGGGCAGCGGAACAGCGGAGCTCAGGAGCTGAACAAAGGCGCTCGCGGCCATGACCGAGAAAAAGTCGACTTCGTGGTGGCCAAAGGCAAGCATCAGGAAATACGGCACGAGATAGAAAAACGCGAGCTGCAACATGGTGATGACCACCGTGAGCAGCATGGACGAAAAGTGGCCGGCCGAAAGCTTGAACTTCTCGGAGAACGAGTAGATTTCGCCGTCGACAAACGTACGCCAGCCCTCGATCTTGGTGGCCGAGACACCCACGCGCTCGAGCCAATTGATGATGCAGTGCGCGACGCGCGTGACGGTCTTGGGCATGAGCGCGACGGCAAAGATGCCAAGCAGAATGCAGCAGTGACCGCCAAAGCTAAAGACGCACAGCAACGTCATGTCGCCATAGCGCTCGGCGAAAAACGGCATGCGGGCAAGCAGCAGAATGGCGCCCCAGGCAACGAGGCCAAACTGATACACGATAAAGCGCGTGAACTGCGTGGCACCGGCCTCGCCGACGTTTTGGCCTGCCTTGGTCAGGCGGTAGATCTGGGCAGGCGTGGAGCCCATCATCATGGGCGTGAGGTTGCCAAAGAAGATGCCGCTCGCCTCGACCGAGATCAGGTCGCGAATGCCGACGGGCGAATTGGGATCGAGCCAAACGGCGATCGCATAGGCAACGATGCCAAAGAACAGGTACAGGAACATGCAAAAGCATGCAGCAACGAGCCACGGCGCTTGGACGCTCGACATGGCGGCCCAAAACTGCCCCATCTGCCCGGTCACGACCAGATAGACGATGTAGCCAACCAGCACGACGCCGATAAAAATGGCACCGCGACGTGCACTCTTGTTGTCATCGCCGCCCGAGGCCTCAACCTCGACCTGGGGCTTAGATGTATGCTGAGAGGACTCCTTCATGAGGCTCCTTCTGACCGTCCAAATATCTTGCATATTGTACCCGCAAGGGCCACAAGCAGAACGAAAAGCTATGGGCCAAATGGGAATTGCAGATGGGTTGCTCGGAAATAAAAAACCCGGACTTCCGTGGGAAATCCGGGTCTCTAATTCATGGTAGCCCGTACCAGATTCGAACTGGTGATCTCCGCCTTGAGAGGGCGGCGTCCTAAACCGCTAGACGAACGGGCCATAAGCCTCAGCAGAAAAGAAGTGGTAGCCCGTACCAGATTCGAACCGGTGATCTCCGCCTTGAGAGGGCGGCGTCCTAAACCGCTAGACGAACGGGCCACATGACATCTGCACTGCCGTGCTGCGAGGATATATATTACGGGACAAAAAACGCGAGCGCAAGAAAAAATTCCAAATTGCCGAAAAATTGTCGGCAGGTTATGGAACGCGCAGGTCAGTCGGGTAGTTAATTTGGGACGGGGCTTTTTTAGCTACCTCTGCTGTCAATCGCACGAACCGCTAATGATTCTGGCAGGGGTAGCTAAAAAAGCCCCGTCCCAAATTAACTACCCCAGGTTGAGGTGGGCCAGGAGGACCTCGCGCTCGTTGGGAATGTTGTCTTCGATCACGGCATCGAGGGCGGCGTTGAGCAGCTGCCCCAGTTCCGGCCCGGGCTTGACGCCGGCGCGAATCAAGTCGCCGCCATTGATGGCAAGCATCTTGAGCGTATAGGGCTCCCCCGCCTCAAGCAGATCATGGGCGAGTGAGCGCATCTCCTCAATTGTCTCAACGTAATAGAAGCACGAGGGCGCCTTGCCGAGCGTGTCGGCACGCTTAAGGTCCATGAGCTCGTCCATCAGACGCGGCGTATCGACACCCTCGCCCGAAAGCGCGCGCATCATATTGAGCAGGCAGGATCGCTCGGGACGCAGCGGCTTGTCATGGTATTTGATCAGCAGGCACACATCGCGTACCAAATCGTGCGAGAGCGCCAAACGATCCATAATGGCACGTGCCTTCTTGGCGCCAAGCTCGGGATGGCCGTAAAAATGTCCGCTGCCGGAGTGATCGACCGTAAAGCAATCGGGCTTGGAAACGTCGTGCAAAAACGCCGCCCACATAAGACTCGACGAGGGCGCGACGCCGTCGCACAGTGCCAGCTCCCCTGCCACCGTCAGCACGCGGGCGATATGCTCGTAGACGTTAAACGCATGATAGACACTGCGCTGGTCAAAGCCCCTACCCGCAGCGAGCTCGGGCACGGCGGCGCAAACAAGCTCGGGGTAGCGCAGCATGGCGTCTCCCCCGTGGCCGGTCGAAAGGATGCCCTCAAGCTCAATACCCACGCGCTCGCGTGCCACGGCATCGAGAAGCGGCGCGCACTCGGCAAGCGCCTGTTTGGTCTTAGGCTCGATCATAAAATCCAGACGGCAGGCAAAACGCACCGCGCGCAGCATGCGAAGCGCATCCTCGTTAAAACGACGCTTGGGATCTCCGACGGCGCGGATGAGTTTACGGTCCAGGTCGCCCTGGCCGTCATAGCGGTCGACAAGGCCGCGCTCGGGATGCCACGCCATGGCATTGACGGTAAAGTCGCGGCGCGCCAGATCGTCCTCAAGCGACGCCGCGCGCTCCACACTCTGGGGATGGCGACCATCGGTGTAAAAGCCGTCTAGGCGGTAGGTGGTGACCTCAATGCGCTCGCCATCGCAAATGGCCGTGATGCCTCCAAATTTAATGCCCGATTCAACCACGGCGATTTCCGCTGCCTCGAGCGCCGCCTTGGACTCCTGCCACAGGCCGCTGCAGCACATATCAACATCGTGGCTGGGGCGACCCATCAGGGCATCGCGCACCCAACCGCCTACGTACCAAGCCTCAAGACCAGCCGCCTCAAGCGCGCGTAGAACGCGCAAGGAGGCATCGGTCGGCTGCGTACCGTTGAGCGAAACATTGCACATGCCTATGGCCTCCTGCACTTGCGAGCGTTAATCGATGGTTCTCAAGAAGTCTAACAAGAAACGGAAAAGCGCGCACACGCAATCGTGTCGTCGATTCGATAAAACGAGACAGCAGACGTCACAAACGTTCAGCGCGCAAAAAACACCCGCCTCGGAAATCCAAAGCGGGTGTTAGGCACCGATTTTTCGATGAGCTAGCAGACCTGGCGAACTTCGATATTCTTCTTGTACTCATCCACCTTGGCAAAGTCACCCAGACCCGGGCACTCAACCACGTTGGCGCCGGTGGCCATCGAAAGACGCAGGGCGTCCTCGACGCGCTCGGGGGCATCGTGCCACACGGACAGGAAAGCAGCGAGCGAGGAATCGCCGGCGCAGACGGTCGACAGCAGCTTGACCTCAAAGGTACGGTTGGCAAACCAGATATGCTCGCCGTTGGAGAAGTACGCGCCGTCGCCACCGAGGGTCAGCAGCACATTCTTAGCGCCCTTGGCGTGCAGCTCGGCCATCGCGCCCTTGACGGACTCGTCGTCGCCACCGCTCACCTTAATGCCAAAAATGTCGAGCAACTCGTCGTCGTTGGGCTTAATGAGCAACGGCTCCATGGCAATGAGGTCGGCCAGCTGATGGCTCGAGATATCGAGCACGAACTCAGCACCCTTGGCCTTCACGCGACGCAGGACCTCGGCCAGGAAACCCTCGGAGGTGTTGGGGGGCAGCGAGCCGCTGATAACCAGGCAGGTCATGTCGTCGAGCAAATCAATAAGCTCAAACATTTCCTGCTCGTTGGCCTCGTTAATGGCGGCACCGGCATTAACCATGTTGTACTCGGTGTCGGGACCGGCGTTGAGGAACACGTTGACACGCGTGATGCCGTCAGTCCACACGGGCTTGACGGGCACGCCAAGGGCCTCGGCGCCCTTAACGATGAACTCGCCAGAGAAGCCGGCGAAGAAGCCCAGGATCGTGGTATCGACGCCGTAGTGGTCGAGCGTAAACGAGACGTTGAGACCCTTGCCGTTGGGGGTGTAGACCGCGTTACGGGTGCGCGTAACGGTATTGGCGGAAAGGCCGTCGCAGGCGATGTTGTAGTCAATAGCGGGGTTTGCAGTGAGCGTGTAAATCATGAATGTTCCTTTCACGAAGCAACGTGTTAATGAAAGTATATTCCACGCTTCGGTAAAAGGCTACAACAACTCGGCGAACGGTGTGGAACGCGTGAAGTGCGGCGCAGAAATTAAATTCGGGTGGGACAAAAAACGGCGCCCCGATCAAAACCGGGACGCCGCATGCGCGCGAATGTATCGCGTTTCGCTTACTGACGATCGAGCTTACGGACAGCAACGCGCTTGCTGTACTCATCGACGTGACCGAAGTCGCCAATGCCCACGGACTCGGCAACGTTGGCGCCGGTGGCCATAGCGAGCTTCATGGCCTCCTCGACGTTGTCGCGATCCCTGTACCACTTGTGCAGGAACGCAGCGAGGGTGCAGTCGCCGGCACAGACGGAAGAGACCAGCTTGATGTTGAACTCACGCTTGGCATACCAGATGTCCTCGCCGTTGGAGAAGTAGGCGTCGCCGCGGCTACCACGAGTGAGCAGCACGTTCTGGACGCCGGCGTCGTGGGCGAGCTTCATGGCAACGCGGACCTCGTCGTCGGTGTCGACCGGCACGCCAAAGATAGCCTTCATCTCATGATGGTTCGGCTTGATGAGCAGCGGCTTCTTGTGAGCGAGCTCCTTGAGCTTGTCGGAGGACAGGTCCAGGACGACGTCGGCGCCACGAGCCTGAGCGTGCTCCATGACCTGAGCCAGGAAGTCGGGCGTAGCTTTGGGAGGCACGGAGCCGGAAACGATCAGGCACTCAAGGTCGCCCGCGGTGTCCAGGATGTTGTAGAGCTCCTTCTGGTGCTCCGGCGTAATCGGGGCGCCGGGGTTAAGGATGCCGTACTCGTGCTGGCCATCGTTGACGTAGGTGTTGATGCGCGTGATGCCGTCGGTCCAGACCGGGCGGCACAGGCAACCCAGGTTCATGACCTCCTCGACGATGAACTTGCCCGTGAAGCCGGCGAAGAAGCCGAGCGCGACGGTGTCGACGCCCATCTTCTTAAAGGCAAAGGACACGTCGAGGCCCTTGCCGTTAGCCGTGTAGCTGGCCGAGCCGGTGCGGACGTTCTCGTCGGGCTCGAGCGGAGAGCTCGAAACCGTCATGTCGACAGCCGGGTTAGCGGTTAGCGTGTAGAACATTTACAGTACCCCCTGTATATGTGAGGGCCGCGTGATTGGCCCATTCCAACCACGCGGTTACCTCTGATACCAAATTAGCGAGCTGCGGACTCGAGCAGTGCCTTGACCTCGGCTGCGGTGTTGCAGGCGAGCGCCTTCTCGGCGAGCTCGTCGCACTCGGCCTTGGTCCACTGGCTGATGGTCTTGCGGGCGCGCAGGATCGAAGGAGCGCTCATCGAGAACTCCTCCAGGCCCCAGCTGATCAGCAGCGGCTCGAGCAGCGGATCGGCAGCGGCCTCGCCGCACATACCGACCATGATGCCGGCCTTCACGCCGCTCTCGATGATGTTCTTGAGCGAGCGGAGCACGGCGGGATAGTAAACCTGGTACAGGTTGGAGATGGTGTCGTTACCACGGTCGGCGCACATGGTGTAGCCGATCAGGTCGTTGGTGCCGATGGAGAAGAAGTCGGCGACCTCGGCCAGGCGGTCTGCGAGCAGCGAAGCGGCGGGCGTCTCGACCATGATGCCGACCTCGATGTTCTCGTTGAACTTGCGACCCTCTTCGGTCAGCTCGGCCTTGCACTGCTCGACGAGCTCCTTGACAGCCAAGACCTCCTCGACGCAGGTGACGAGCGGGATCATGATCTTGACGTCACCGAAGGCGCTGGCGCGCAGCAGAGCGCGGAGCTGGACCTTGTACTGGTCGGGATTGGCCAGGCAGTAACGCACGGCGCGGAAGCCCATGAAGGGGTTGTCTTCCTTGACCATATGCAGATACGGAATCTCCTTGTCGCCACCCACATCGAGCGTGCGGATGATGACCGGAGCACCCTTGAGCGCGCTGGCGACCTTACGGTAGGCGTTGAACTGCTCCTCCTCGGAAGGAAGCTCAGCAGAGTCCATGAACAGGAACTCGGAGCGGAACAGACCGATGGCCTCGGCGTCGTGATCGAGCGCGTTGGGCACGTCATCGGGGTTACCGATGTTGCAGGCGATGATCTTCTTGATGCCATCGGCAGTCACGGACGGCTTGCCACGGAAGGCCTCGAGGGCCGCCTTCTCGGCAGCGAAGGCCTCGGCCTTGGCGGTATAGGCAGCGAGCGTCTCCTCGTCGGGATCGGCCTCGACGATACCCTTGCCACCGTCGACGACAACGGTCATACCGTTGCGCAGCGCGGTGCAGCTGTTGGAAACCGAAAGGACAGCCGGGATCTCGAGGGCGCGCGCGATGATCGCGGAGTGCGACGTGCGGCCACCGGTCTCGGTGACGATGCCGGCAACGTGGGCCTTATCGATCGTGGCGGTCATGGACGGCGTGAGGTCGTGCACGACAACGACGGTGTTCTCGGGCAGGACGGAAAGGTCGACGACCTCCTTGCCCAGCAGCTCGGCCAGAATACCGGTGCGGATGTCGGCGATGTCGGCCGCGCGCAGACGGAACATCTCGTCGTTCATGGACAGGAACATGTTCTCAAACATGGTCGAGGTGTCCATGAGCGCCTGCTCGGCGCAGGTGCCGCCGTCAATGGCGGCGTTGATGGCATCAGTCATGCCCGGGTCCTGAGCCAGGACGATGTGTCCGCTCATGATCTCGGCCTCGGCCTCGCCCACCGTCTCCTTCATGTGGTCGGCCTGAGCCTGGGTCTTCTCGCAGAAGACCGAAAGAGCCGTCTGATAACGCTCCTTCTCTGCGGCCGAATCAGCAACCGCGTGCGGTTCAAACGTCAAGTCGGGATCGACGGCGACCATGACGGTGCCGATACCGATGCCCTCGGATGCGTTGACTCCCTGATACATTCCCATTCCTCTCTCCGTGTCATGTGATAAAGCGTTTTGCCATATCCATGACAAAAGAGCGCAGCTACCTTGAACAGGTCACTGCGCCCCTAAGTATGAACTTAATTGTTCAACATGCGACCCGTTTGAGTTCTACTCGCCAAGACCGCTCTTGATGAGCTCAATGGCAGCAGCCAGAGCCTCGGCCTCGTCAGCGCCGTCGCACTTGACCTCGACCTCGGTACCGCAAGGGATACCAGCAGCCATGAGAGCCATCGGGGACTTGCCGTTGACCTCCTTCTCGGGGGTGACGACCGTCACGTCGCAGGCGTACTTGCCCATGGTGGAGGCGAAGAGGCCGGCTGGACGCATGTGAAGACCCTGCGGATTGACGAGGGTAGCCTTCTCAGAAACCATAATTGACTCCTTTTTTGTGTTTAACCCCTGTCATGCATGCGGCAGGAGTCAGATTCACGACGTTGTTTATATTAACTCACATCAAACGGTTTTTCATTATGTTTCGCACGAATTGTTGGACAGATGTCGTTCCTGTACGCTCGCCCGCCGGGCGGGGCGGTTAAGTTTGCTGCTCTACAGTCC
>CABSKX010000060.1 GCA_902478365.1 uncultured Collinsella sp.
AGATCTACACTAGATCGCTCGTCGGCAGCGTCAGATGTGTATAAGAGACAGTCGCTATAGAGCTCAAGCGCAAAGTCGATCAGCGACGTGGGGTCGATCGGCAGACGGTCGCGCAAGATGTTGATGATGCCGATGGCGGCACGACGCAGCGCATACGGGTCGGAAGAGCCGGTCGGGGGCTCGCCGATGGCAAAGATGCCGGCAATGGTATCGAGCTTGTCGGCGCAGGCCACGATGCAGCCAGCGGTGCCCTCGGGCAGCTCGTCGCCAGCAAAGCGGGGACGATAGTGATCGCGGATAGCATGAGCGACCTCGTCGTTCTCCCCCATCGCGCTGGCGTAGTAACCGCCCATCACGCCCTGCTGGCTCGTGAACTCGACGACGGCGTTGGACACCAGGTCGGCCTTGCACAGGTGAGCGGCGCGGCCGGCATCGGCGGCCAGGTGGGCACCCAGGTGAGCCTCGCGGGCAATAGCGAGCGCGAGCTGCTCAATACGCTCGGATTTGGCGAGCACACTGCCGAGCTTCTCCTGGAAGGCGACCTTGGCCAGACGCTCACGGAACTCGTCGAGGGAGATCTTCAGATCCTCCTCGTAGAAGAACTTGGCGTCGTCCAGGCGGGCGCGCACGACACGCTCGTTGCCGTCGATGACGCGCTCGGCATTCTCGGGCTTGCTGTTGGAGACGATCACGAACTCACGCGTCAGCTTGCCCTCGCCATCATAGATTGGGAAGTAGCGCTGGTTGGTGAGCATAGACTCGCAGATGATCTCGTGCGGGACCTTGAGGAACTCCTCATCGAAGGTACCGACGAGCACCGTCGGCCACTCGCAGAGGTTGATGACCTCCTCGAAGACCTTCTTGGGCGTATCGACGTGGCAGCCGGGGCGCGCAGCCTCGACCTCGGCGATACCGGCAAGGATAGCCTCACGACGGCGCTCGGCAGAGAGCACGCCGGCGTCCTCGAGCACCTGCTCGTAGACAGCGGGGCTGGCGACCGTATGGTCACCGGGGCCAAGCACGCGATGACCGCGCGTGGTGTTGCCGCTCGTCACGTCGGCAAATGACACGGGCACGACGTCCTCGCCCAGAAGGCAGCAAATCCAGCGGACCGGACGCACGAACGTGGCGTGCTCGTGACCCCAGCGCTGAGAGCGGTAATTGGGCCACTGCAGGCCGGCGATGGTCTTCTCGCACAGGGCCGTCAGGATCGGGGTGGCCGGGGCGGAAGGGATGTTCTTCTCGGCAAAGACGTACTCACGGCCGTCGGTGTCCTCGCGACGGACCAGATCCTCGGCAGCCACACCGCACTTGCGGGCGAAGCCCTGGGCGGCCTTGGTGGCGTTACCGTCGGCATCGAAGGCGATGTTGGCCGCGGGGCCGCGCTTGACCTCGTGAACCTCGTCGGTCGCGGTGGCGACGTCGGCAACGAGCGCAGCCAGGCGGCGCGGGCTCGAGATCACGCGGACCTCACCGTGGGCCAGACCGGCCTCGTCGAGACCCTTGGCGATCATGGTGCCAAGCTGCTTGACGGCATTGTTCAGCGGTGCAGAGGGCATTTCCTCCGTACCGATCTCAAACAGGAAATCCTTAGCGTCTGCCATGGCTTACGCCACCTCGCCTTCCTGATCGGCATTCTCGTTGATTCCGGCGACCTCGGCCATATAGGCCTCGCAGCACGCCTTGGCGACGGCGCGGACGCGCAGGATGTAGTTGGCGCGCTCGACTGCGGACAGCGCACCGCGGGCATCGAGCAGGTTGAAGGCATGGCTGCACTTCATGACGCAGTCATACGCCGGCAGCGGCAGCTTGCGCTCCAGGCAGGAGTGGCACTCGGCCTCGTAGTCGTCAAACTTCTGACGCATCATCTCGACGTTGGCAACCTCAAAGTTGTAAGCGCTGAACTCGCGCTCGTTCTCCAGGAACACGTCGCCGTAGGTCATGGGCGTGCCGTCGGGCAGGTAGCTCCACACCAGGTCGTAGACCGAGTTGACGCCCTGGGCGTACATGGCGATACGCTCCAGGCCATAGGTGATCTCGACGGGCACGGGGTCGACCTCGATGCCGCCCACCTGCTGGAAGTACGTAAACTGCGTGACCTCCATGCCATTGAGCCAGACCTCCCAGCCAAGACCCCAGGCGCCGAGCGTCGGGCTCTCCCAGTCGTCCTCGACAAAGCGGACGTCATGGTCGTTGGGGTCCAGGCCAATGGCGGCCAGCGAACCCAGGTAGAGCTCCTGGGCGTTGACCGGCGAGGGCTTGATGAGCACCTGGAACTGATAGTAGTGCTGCATGCGGTTGGGGTTCTCGCCGTAGCGGCCGTCGGCGGGACGGCGGCAGGGCTGCGCATAGCAGGTGCGCCACTCGGCGGGACCGAGCGAGCGCAGCGTGGTCGCGGTATGGAAGGTACCGGCACCGACCTCGGAGTCATAGGGCTGCATAATGACGCAGCCCTGCTCACCCCAGTACTGCTGGAGGCGCAGGATGATGTCTTGGAAGGAAAGCGATGAAGCGTTCATGCCTCTAATATCCCCTCGTCGAAACGATTACACGGTTAGGTACTGTACTATAGCGGTTTTTAGCCGATAGCGCCGATACGGTTGAGCGGCCAGTAGCGCACAAGCGCCACGGCGATCAATTCGGAGCGGTCGACCGGGCCAAAGTAGCGGGAGTCAGCAGAGTTCTCGCGGTTGTCGCCCATCACCCACACACAGTCGTCAGGGACGGTGTAGGGATAGCTCACCTGGGCAGCAGGCGCCTGGACGGAAAGCGGCCAGCTCATGCCGGTCGTATAGTCCTCATCGAGCGCCTGGCCGTCGACGACGACCTTGCCGTCCTGCAGGTCGACCGTCTGGCCGGCCGTAGCAATAACGCGCTTTACCAGCACGTCATGCTCGGAGGTGGCATCGGGGTTGTGGAACACCACGATATCGCCTTGCTTGACGGGCTGTCCGAGTTCGAGCGTCACCTTCTGCGCCAGAATCTGGTCTCCGATCTCGATCGTGGACTCCATGGAACCGGTAGGCACCACAAAGGGTTCGACCACAAACGAGCGAATCAAAAAGGTGGCGACCAGCGCGATTGCGACAACCACGACCCACTCAAACGCACCCTTTAGCACGGAATGCTGCGATGGAACCATTCTCACTCCTCGCTCTGCGAAAACGAAGCGTCCAGGATCTCCTGCGCGTACGCGCGCTCATTGGGCGTAAGACGTGCCGTCTCGATAAGATCGGGACGCCAACGACAGGTACGCTCGATGGCATTCTTGCGGCGCCAGGCATCGACCTTGGCATGATCGCCGCTCACGAGCACCGGCGGCACGCCCTCGCCGTTAAACTCGGCGGGGCGGGTGTACTGCGCGTACTCGAGCAGGCCACCGTCCTCAGCGGTCGAGAAGGACTCGTCCACGTTGCTCATCTCGTCGCCCAAGGCTCCGGGAATGAGCCGTACGACGGCATCGGCTACGACCATAGCGGGCAGCTCGCCGCCCGTGAGCACGTAGTCGCCGATCGATAGGCGCTCATCGGCATACGCATATGCGCGCTCGTCGACGCCCTCGTAACGGCTGCACACAAACAGCAGGCGCTCGCTTTTGAGCAGGCGCTCGGCCACATGCTGCGTAAAGGGCTCGCCGCAGGGGGTGAAGAACACCACGGTGGGCTTGGGACCCTCGGAGCTAATAGCCTCGATTGCCTCAGCAATAGGCTCGACCTTCATGAGCATGCCCTGCCCGCCGCCATACGGCTCGTCATCGACGGTACGATGGCGGTCGTGCGTCCAGTCGCGCAGGTTATACGCCTTAAAATTAAAAAGGCCGGCCTTGCGGGCGCGGCCCAAAATCGACGTGGACATGACGGGCTCAAACATCTCGGGAAAGACCGAAAGGGTCTCAATCAGCATGCTGTCCTCCCTAATTGTCCATATCGATCAAGCCGTCCATAGCGTGGACGGAAATTGTTCCTGTGTCGGGAAGATCGAGCACAACCTGCTCGATCACGGGAATCAGCACCTCGCCGTACCGATCGCCCTCGACAACCCAAACATCGTTGGCGGGCGTCGACATGATCTCGACAATCGTGCCGAGCGAACCAAAGCGCTCGTCGACCACCTCGCGACCCATGAGGTCGGTATAGGCGGCGTCGAGCGAATCGAGCTCAAAGTCGTCACGATTTGCCAGCACGTAGCATCCGGTGATGCCCTCGGCGGCCGTCAAGTCGTCTATGCCCTCAAACGAGACCAGATCGCCATCGCCCGTATCGGTGACGGATACGACCGTGCAAAAACGGTCGCGCTTGAGCGCCGGCGGCGTCAAGGCGACACGCATACCCGGCTCCAATACAGAAGGAAGCCCCCGCAGCGGCTGCGCGAGGACCTCCCCCTTCCTTCCGTGCGGCTTGACCACACGGGCGATGTTTTTGTACTGGGACCTCAAGGTCCTAGCCCAGAACCTCTACCTCGACAGCAGTGTCGAGGCGAGCGGCCAGTGCACGGGCGAGCGTGCGAATGGCCTTGATGGTACGGCCACGACGGCCGATGACCTTAGCGACGTCATCCTCGGCAACCGAAACCTCAATCGTAGAGGCGTCGTCACCATCAATGACCTCGAGGCTCACGGAATCCGGGTCGTCGACGATCTGAACAACGAGATATTCGACGAGATCGGCGATGCGATCTGAGAGCATTGCCTCACCCTCGAGCTGTGCAGCGTCAACCTCAGGCACGATTTACTCCTCGGCGCCCTCAGCGGCCTCAGCGGCAGCCTTAGCGGCCTCGGCCTCTTTGGCGAGCTGCTTCTTGGACTTCTTGACGACGGTCTCGGTCTTCTCGCCCTCGTTGGCGGCCTTGACCAGAGCGGCGACGGCGTCGGTGAGCTGAGCGCCCTTGGACTGCCAGTCGGCGATCTTCTCGAGGTCGAGGTTGATGGTCTTGGGGGCGGTCATCGGGTTGTAGCGGCCAACCTCCTCGATGATACGACCGTCACGCGGGGCGCGGGAATCGGCGACGACGACACGGTAGTACGGACGCTTCTTAGCGCCGTGACGAGCAAGGCGAATCTTGACTGCCAAAGGAAACTCCTCCAACCAAGCAGCTTTAGGCTGCAACTACAAACAAACAGTTGAACATAATACGCCATCGACGCGGGCAGGTGAAGTCCGTGAGACCAACTTCTTCGGTGTAGTCGAGGGCAAATCCATATCTTAGACAAGAATTCGCGATTTGCAAGCACATCCACGCACCCCACATGAGCTGCGCGGTATACTCATGACATGGAAAGACGCGAACATACATACGGTTACGAGGATGCTGCGGGCGTCACGCCGCCGCCCTGGACGGGTCCGGCGGTGGGCCTGATGGACCTTGATGCATTTTTTGCGAGCGTGGAGATGCTCGATCATCCCGAATGGCGCGGAAAGCCGCTCATCGTGGGTGGAGACGCCGAGTCACGCGGCGTCGTGTCCACATGTTCGTACGAGGCACGTCGCTTTGGCGTGCATTCTGCCATGGCCTCGGCCGAGGCGCGGCGCCTGTGCCCGCAGGCCATTTGGACGCACGGACACTTCGATCGCTACCGTGAGGTGAGCGCGCAGGTCATGGCGATCCTTGCCGATGAGACACCGCGCGTGGAGCGCGTATCCATCGACGAGGCCTTTATCGATATCACACCGGGTCGTTTTGCGCCCGAGGACCCACTGCTGGTAGCGCGGCGTATAAGCGACCGCGTTGCGGCGCTAGGGGTGACGTGCTCCATCGGCGTTGGGTGCAACAAGACCGTGGCCAAAATCGCAAGTGAGCGCGACAAGCCGTTTGGCCTGACCATTGTGCGACCCGGTACGGAACAGCGGTTTTTGGCTGCGCTGCCTGTGTCCGCCATGAGCGGAATCGGGCGTTCGGCCGAGGAGCGACTGCGTCGCATGCGCATCTATACGCTCGGCGAACTTTCACGCGCGCCAGAGTCCACCCTGGCTGCAATCTTTGGCGTGAATGGCGAGCGCATGCGTCAACGCGCTTTGGGGCTCGAAGTATCCGAGGTCACCAGCCTGGATGACGAACGTGAAGTTAAATCGGTGAGCAATGAGCGCACCTTTGCGAAGGATTTGACTGAGCGTGGGGATATCGAGGCGGCGATTGCGCTGCTGGGCGAGTCGGTTGGGCGCCGCCTACGTCGTCAAGGGCTGACGGGTGCCACGGTAACGCTCAAGCTTAAGTATTCGTATGGCAGCGGACGCACGGCACAGCGCCGCTTGCCCCACCCCACCGACGACGAGAATATCTTTGTGGCCGTAGCGCTCGAGCTGCTCGACAATATCTGGCAAGAAGGCATGCACGTGCGTCTGGCGGGTATCGGCATGAGCGACTTCAACCACCAAGGCGGTATCCAAACTGACCTGTTCTGCGAGATTGATGACCGCGGAGCACAATCCAGCGACCGCCGCGACCTCTCCGTCGCCATCGACGCCGTCCGAGACAAATTCGGCGACACCGCCCTATCCTTCGGCCGCCAATCCCGCTTCAACGATTAACCGCCTTTGGGCAAAAAGAAAGCCGGGCAGCTGCAGGTAGTGCAAGTGCCCGGCGAACGGTAAAGGGTAGTTCAAGAGAAGCCCCGGACCAAATAAGGTCCTAGAGGAGGTTGAGGGGGAGCTGGGGAGCGTCGCCCCAGAGCTTCTCGAGACGATAGAAGTCGCGTGCCTCGGGGGTGAAGACGTGGACGACGACCGAGCCGTAGTCCATGAGCATCCAGGTCTTCTGCTCGCGGCCCTCGATGGAGAACGGGTGCTCACCGCAAGCCTCGGCGACCTTCTCCTCGATCCCGTCGACGATCGAATCGACCTGACGGTTATTGGTACCGGTGGCAAGCACAAAGTAGTCGCACACGTCGGAGAGCTCGGTCAGATCGAGCACTTGCACGTCCTCGCCCTTCTTGTCGTAGGCGGCCTGTGCGGCGGCGCGGGCAACATCCTCGGCTGCGACACCGCTCGCGGACAGCGAGGCAGCGGTGCGGTCGGACGTGGCGACGAAGCTCTTGTGCTCCACACCTTCAAGAATCTGCTCGTCGGTCATGGTCTCATCGGCCATGGAATACCTCTTTCTAGACACACCCGAGCTATCGCAGCTGGGCGTAATGGTTGTAAATCGTAATAGCCGTGGGATAAAGATAGCGCCCGGACTGGATCACGTAGACCAGACCCTGCGCAAAACAGGAGAAGAACAACTCGTCAAGCGTCGACTCCCCCACCATCTTGCGCAGCGCGTGGGCATAATCACCATGGCGGTTGGGCTCGATGGCATCGGCCACAAAGACCACCATATCGAGCGGCGTCATGTCGCAGGCGCCCACGGTGTGACGGTCGACAGCCTGAAAGACCGCCGGCGATAGCTCGGGAAATAACTGCGGAAGCTCATAGGCGGCAACCGGGCCATGTAAAAGCGGCGTCGCGGCCGAAGGAGAGCCGGCAACCTTGATGCCGTAGTGCAACGCACGGGCCACGAGCTCGTCGTCGGAGAGTACCTTATCCCAGTCGTGAATCAGACCGGCGGCGGCAGCATCAAAGCGGTCGACGCCATACACCTCGGCCAGATGAAGCGCAGTCTCGGCAACACCCAGCGAATGCATGTAGCGCTTGCGCTTATCCTTCATACGCACATCGAGCAGCTCGTGGATACGCGTCAACAATGCGCGCTCGTCGCCCTCAAACTGATCCTCTACCGACAACGTAGACCCCCATCACTCAAAATCTTCTTGACCCAGATCGGTATACAGCCCGCGTTTGCGAATATAGCCGAGCACGGACTCGCTCGTAAGATAGCGCACGCTCATGCCACGGGCAACTCGCTTGCGAATGTTGGTCGAGCTAATCGCCAGCGCCGGAATCTGGATATAACGCACGTCAAACGGCAGGCCCGACTCTTTGATTCGTGCGCGAGCAGTATCGATGTCAAAGCCGGGACGTGTCGCAGCAATAAAGGTTGCCAGTTCGGCAATCTCATCAGCATTGTGCCAGGTCACAATATCGATAATCGCGTCGGCGCCCGTAATAAAGTAGAGCTTTACCTGAGGCGGGTAAAAGTCGCGAAGGGCATGAAGCGTATCGGCCGTATAGGTCACGCCCAGACGGTCGATCTCGAAACGGCTCGCCAAAAAAGCCGGATTCGCAGCGGTTGCGAGGACCGTCATGGCATAACGGTCCTCGGCAGGCGTCACCGGTTTGTCGAGCTTAAAGGCGGGAGAGCCGGCCGGCATAAAGAGCACGGCGTCCAAGTCGAGCGACTCGCGCGCCTGCTCAGCAGTAACCAAGTGCCCGTAATGAATCGGGTCGAAGGTGCCACCCATAATGCCAAGCCGAAACTCCTGCCCATCCTTGATAGGCAGCTCGGGCAGACCGATTCCACCGCGCAGCGACATGGCTTACTCGCCCTCCGGGGTCTCAACAATGTCGACTTCGGTAGTGCCTTCGGAACCCTCGGTGACATCAGCCACGTCCGAACCCTCGGCCGCTACGTCAATAACCTCAACGCCTTCGTCCTCAAGCTCCTCCTCGTACTCCGAGAAGTCCTCGGCGCCCTCAAAGTCAAAGGCGCGCTGGCAAATGCGGACCTCGTCGCCCGCACGGCAGCCGGCCTTCTCGAGCGCGTCGTCAACACCCATGCGCGCAAACTTATGCTGCAGGTAGATGACGGCTTCCTCGTTTTCCCAGTCGGTCTGGATGACCATACGCTCGATGGCGCGACCGACCACGCGGAAGGCATGGGGCTCTTCCTGAACAATACGGAACCGCTTCTCGCGCTGCAGGCGGCGGCGCTCCCACTCATCGTCGCGCAGATCGACCGGCTCATCAGAGACCGCCAGCTCGGCGCGCAGCTTAGCCACCTGCTCGCCCACGGCAAGCATCAGCGTGTTGAGGCCGGCGCCCGTCACAGCAGACACGGCAAAGAACATATGTCCATCGTCGAGCGCCGCGCGTTTGAGGTCGGCAATCTTGTCAGCCGTGCCCGGCGCATCGCACTTGTTGGCGACAACGATCTGAGGACGCTCCGAAAGCTCGGCGCCATACTGCTCGAGCTCGCGGTTGATGATGCGATAGTCCTCGACCGGATCGCGATCCTCAAAACCACCCGTCATATCGACGACATGCATGATGAGTGCCGTGCGCTCGATGTGTCGCAGGAACTGATGGCCCAGGCCACGGCCCTCGCTCGCACCTTCGATAAGGCCGGGAACATCGGCAACGACATAGGAGTACTCGCCGGCACGCACCATACCCAGGTTGGGCACGAGCGTGGTAAACGGATAGTCGGCGATCTTGGGCCGGGCGGCACTCATGCGCGCGATAAGCGAGGATTTGCCCACCGAGGGGAAGCCCACGAGCGCGGCATCGGCCATGAGCTTCATCTCGAGCTCAATCCAGTGCTCCTCGGCCGGCTCGCCCAACTGAGCGAACGCGGGAGCACGGCGCACCGACGTAACAAAGTGCGTATTGCCCAGACCACCGGCGCCACCAGGGGCCACGACAACGCGCTCGCCGTCGTGAACCAAGTCGGCAATCTCGAACATCGGGGTCTGCGTCTCGGGATCGAGCTCGCGCACCACGGTGCCCATGGGAACCTTAAGAATCAGGTCCTCGCCACTCTTGCCGTTGCGGCGGGCGCCCTGACCGTGCGTTCCGCGCTCGGCACGAAAGTGATGCTTAAAGCGGTAATCGATCAGCGAAGACAGCTGAGCATCGGCCTGGATGACGACATTGCCGCCACGACCGCCGTCGCCGCCATCGGGGCCGCCCTTGGGGACAAAGGCCTCGCGCCTAAACGACATGCATCCGGCACCGCCGTCGCCGCCGCACACGTTAATGCGGCTGATATCGGTGAACTGTGACAACAGAATCGCCTCCTACAAAAAGAGGGAGACCCTTGAATCCTAAAACTCAAGTGCCTCCCACATATGTGCTCTATGAAGGGTGAATTACGCGTTCGCGAGCGGGCGTACGCTGACCCTGTGCTTGATACCCTTGTGGAACTCAACGGTACCGTCGACCAGCGCGAACAGCGTGTCGTCCTTGCCACGGCCAACGTTCTCACCCGGGTGGATGTGCGTACCGTGCTGACGGACGAGAATCGTGCCCGTGGTTACCGTCTGGCCGGCGAAGCGCTTCGTGCCAAGGCGCTGACCGCGGGAGTCACGGCCATTACGGGAGGAACCGAGTCCTTTTTTGTGTGCCATTGTGTATACCTACTCTTTCGTTACGAGTGTAATCTACTCGGCGACGGGAGCCTCGGCAACAGCCTCGGCCTCTGCCTTGACAGCCTTCTTGGCGCGGGACGTAGCCTGGACCTTCACGATCTTCAGCTTGGTGAGCTGCTGACGGTGACCCTTCAGACGACGATAGCGCTTACGCTTGTGGAACTTGAAGACCAGCTGCTTCTCGCCCTTGAACTGCTCAACGATCTGAGCGGTAACCTTGGCCTTGGCCAGCTTGTCGGGATCGGTGACGATCTTCTTACCATCGTTGAGGAAGATGACCGGCAGGGTGACCTTGTCGCCCTCATTGCCCTCGATCTTCTCGACGGTGATGACATCGTCGGTGGCGACCTTGTACTGCTTGCCGCCCGTGTTAACGATTGCGTACATGTTTACTTGCCCTTCATGCATCAGTTAGTGCAACAGCCGAATATAGTAGCAGGCGATAATACCCCCGTCAACGAGTATGTGGAGCAAATCCACAAGTTCGCACAGGTATGGGGCTGACGAGTCGGCCCTCGTCGTCCTCGCATGCTTGATTCTGACGCTCGACATCGTAGGAGCAGATGGTCACGAGGTCTTGCATACCGGTGGAAACAATAGGTGCATCGACGCCCGGGGTCAAGCCCTGCAACAAAACATCAGCAGCGGAAAGCAAAATCTCCGGACGCATGGAGCCCTCGTTGTCGGCATGGGTGTCGAGCATGAGCACCAGATGGTCCTCACACTCCCCCGCCGCAAGCTCATAGCCAACGAGCGTATGGTCCAGATCAAGACGCTTGCTCTTTTTGCCGCGCGCATAGTCAATGCCATGGCCCGCGCGCAGCGTGTCGATCGCGGCGCGCACCTCGTCGGCGCTCACGGGAGCCTTGGGGTCCAGGTGCAAGTCGATGCGGTACGACAGACGTGTAAGCTGAGCCGTCAGCGCCGGGGTGCGCACGTCAATGTAGGCGGCCTCGATAGGTGCCAGATCGGCAGGGGACGCCGCGGCCAGGCGCTTAAAGGCCTCGTCGAGCGCGACGAACTCGGTCATAAACAGGTCATACCACTCGCAGGTCGACGACGTGCCCACGGGCAGCGCCGACGAAAAGCCCACGCGCATATGCGGCGAGAAGCCCTGCGTCACGGCATAGGGCAGGCCCGCACGGCGCACGATGCGCTCAATGGTATGGATTAGTTCCAGATGGCCCAGGTACTTAAGGCGATCACGCTTGCCGTAGCGAACGCGCAGCCTAAAGAGCGTGGGATTGTCGGTCAAGCGCTCACTCATGCGCGATCACCCATCAATACGTTCTTTGCGTGGAGCGTGGGGCAGATTCCGCAGCCGGTGCACGACGTGCGGGTGCAATCGGGCGTCGTGACACCCTCGAGCGAACGGCGGTACTCGCGCTCGAGGAAGCCACGCGAGCAGCCGGGGCTCACGTGCTCCCAGGGCAGGCGCCAGTCCAGCTCGTAGGGCAGGTGCACCAGCTCGTTGAGGTCGATGCCGTTTTTGGCAGCGGCCTCCTTCCAGTTGTCGAGCGAGAAGTGCTCCACCCAGGCGTCGAAGCGCGAGCCCGCACGCCAGGCATCGATGATGACCGGCGTCATATCGCGACCGGCACGGGAGAGCGCAGCCTCGATAAGCGAGGTCTCCGCATCGTGGTAGTGCACGCGAACGGCGCGGTTGCGCACGCTTGTGATGAGCAGCTTCTGGCGGCGCTTGACGTCGTCGTAATCGAGCTGCGGGCACCACTGGAAGGGCGTTGCCGCCTTGGGGATAAAGACCGAAACAGAGATAGACACCGAGATAGACCCGCGGCGCGCCTTGGGCACCACGGAGCGGCCGAGCTCCAGCACGTGATCGGCCAGGTTGGCGATAGCCACGATGTCCTCGTCGCGCTCGCCGGGAAGGCCCATCATGAAGTAGAGCTTCATGCGGTTCCAGCCGGCCTCGAAGGCTGCCTTGGCCGCGCGATCCAAGTCCTCCTCGGTCACATTCTTGTTGATGATGTCGCGCATACGCTGGCTGCCCGCCTCGGGCGCGAACGTCAGGCCGCCCTTCTTTTCGCCAGCGACCGACTCGGCCATATCAACGCCAAATGAATCCAGGCGCTGCGAGGGAATGGACACGCGAATGCCCGTGTCCTCCAGACGACGGTTAAGCCTGCCGAGCACGTCGCGGATACAGGAGTGGTCGGTCGTCGAAAGCGAGGTAAGCGACACCTCGTCATAGCCAGTCTTTTCCAAGCCCTGAATCACCGATGACACGATCTGGTCGGCCGAGCGCTCGCGTACCGGACGATACGTCATGCCTGCCTGGCAAAAACGGCAGCCGCGGGCGCAGCCACGCAGGATCTCGATAGACAGGCGATCATGGACGAGCTGCGCATACGGCACGCACGACTGAGAAAGCGGATTGGTGGCACCAAAGTCCTCGACGACGCGCTTATAGACAACCGGCGGAACGTCCTTGCCCTCGCGCGGCACGGTGTAGCCATGCGGCGAGCAGGGCTCGTCATGACGCACCTCGTACAGGGACGGCACATAGGTACCGGAGACCGTCGCGAGCTGCTCGACAATCTGAGCGCGCGAGACGCCCTCGTCGCGCAAGCGGCGATGCAGCTGGCAGATCTCGAGCAGCGACTCCTC
>CABSKX010000061.1 GCA_902478365.1 uncultured Collinsella sp.
GATTCAGATTCGACAAGGGGCGACCATTGTGCAATCGCAAGAAGATGACGGGGCGGAATGTCAATCCTGGTCTAACAGAGCCTTAAATAATCATTCGAATTTCGATGGTTATTTAATCCCCGTCCTATTTTCATCAGGCGTTACCGACTTTTTTGCACGCTGAGAATTGTTGCGCAACACATTTTGCTTTTTCGGGCTTAGCGTAGTCTCAGCTCATATTCACCTCTCGACTGAAAGGGGCAGCCATGCCAAGAATAAGAAAAATGAAATGGGGGGGGGCTTCTAATAGCCGGCCTGGCGCTGGCCGCTAGCCTTATTGTCGCGCCGCTGGGCGCCTATGCTGACGACGTCCCCACGCCCGAGCTGAAGGACAGTTTCGTGGTGTCGGGCGAATTGTTTGACAGGTCTTTGTCGGGAAAATACCTGATTCTAAAGCAAGGCTACTCTGGGGATGGTACCCAGCTGCTAGTGGTGAATGCGGATGATGGATCGCAAATACAAGCCTCAACCTTTATTGATGACTATGATTGCCGAGGCGGTGACTACCGAGGAGCCTATTGTTTTTCTAATAAAGAGGACTTCTTTTATTCATATGATCCAGAGCAGTCAGAAATCATTGGCTATCCGTTAGGGGATAAAGGCGAATTGGAGTCTACTCCCGTAGATCATTCCGCTGTTGAAAGGAATCTTTGGCAGCTTGGCTTGTCTGATGACGGCAACACTTTTTTCTTGACCTCTTCTGATACCCTGTCTGTTAGATTCAGTAAGATTGATCGCAAGACGGGAAAGGTTCTCTCAGTCTATTCGGCTCCGTTTTTCGAGGACAATAGTTGCGCGGGCTCTTCGGCATGGACGTCTTTAGACGGTAAATATGGTTATGTGAATTATCCAGCTGGCGATAAGCTGACAACAATTAACTTGGATTCTGAGACCATCGATAATGAGATCAACACGCGGGTCCTCAAGCTATCTTCATTCGGTTCTCCGGTGCGTGTGATGGCGGATGGAACCTTGTTTTCAAGCGGTGTATTTGTTTCGAATAAAGGCGAAGTTGCAGCCACCAATGAGCGAAAAGAAATTTCGGAGCACTCATACAACGCAGATGGATCATTGACGGGTATGCTGTCCAGCCAGCTTGACGGGGGAGGCTCTTCGAGCTCGGAGCGCGTCAGCGAGTGTTCTCTTTCGGTTGTCGACTCCGTTACAGGTAAAACAAAATGGAAATCCTCATTTAGCACGAAGAATTATTCTGACCAGACGCGCATTTCGTCTCTGTCAAGTGATGGAGCATTTGCTTTAACATACGCCGTGGATGACGATGGATCCGGTTCACTCTATCTGGTTGATACCAAGACTGGATCGTCCTCTCAAATATCCGTAAAAAGCGGTTTTGATTATGACGTATTTGGGTTTGGCGACTCATGGAGTGCATATTTGGGCCCCGCGTATTTCTCGCAAGATAATTCAAAGGTTTACGTTGTGCGAGATCTTGATGACGATAGCGCATCAATTGATGTTTACGAGATCGGTGCCTCGGGAGGCCTGCTGTCTCCTGCGGCCCAGCACGATGGCGACTCATCCTCGTTCAACCCAATTATCATTGTCGTTGTAGTTGCGATTCTTCTTGCTGCGGGCGTTGGCGGCTTCGTTGTCATTCGCATGCGCAAGCACTCTAAGGGGTGTGCGGCAACCGCGAATGGCACTATCCCCGCTGCGCCTCAGCAGACGATGCCACAGAATTTCGTCGGACAGCAGGCTCAGGCCCAGCCGCAGCAGACTCCTGCGTCCTCGGATGCGCCGCGATTCTGTAGCTCGTGCGGAAGCCCGCTTACGCCCGATTCTCAGTTCTGCTCACATTGCGGCGCACCGGTAAAGCACTAAGCGCATGCCGGTGGAGCGATTAAAACAGAATTGCGACATGTTGATGGTCGCGGGCATCTTTGCGGTGCTCGCGACCATCGCGGATATGTTTCGCGATACCGTGGGATTCTCTTGTAACCCTATCTACTTGGTCCATGTCTTGGGGCACATGGCCTTTTTCTGCGCAGCGCTTATGCTCGGCGAGTATCTGGTCGATCGGTTCCTGGTGGGACGCAAAAGTGCTGTCGACGTTCCTCGACAAGTCCATGCTGGATGGTTTGACAGCTTGTGTGACATGGCGTTCTCTGGCATCCCGCAGACGTACGCATTCGGCGGCATCGTAAAACTGGGCGCAATCATCTACGCCTGCTGGTCTCCGTTGCTGGTCCTGCTGTTCCCGGGCGTGATCTGGTGGGACACTCGCCAGCAGCTTTTGCAGTACAACGGCTTACCCAATGCCTTGTCGGACGGCGTCATCACTGACCACCATCCAGTGCTCGATACCTATCTGTACGGATGGTTTACCGACCTGGGCCGTGCACTGGGAAGCGTTGATGCTGGGGTGTACGCCTTCTGCCTGGTACAGGCGTTTCTGACGGCGTGTGCCTTGGCGTGCTGCCTTGTTTTGGTACGCCGTATGGGCGGCGGACGTGGCGTTTGCCTGGCACTGCTGGCGTTTCTGTGCCTGTATTGGCACCTTCCCATCTATGCTTCGGCCATGGCGAAGGACGCCACCTTCCTGCCGTTTTTCCTGCTGTTCTCCGTCGCCTCCATTGAGGTCATGCGTTCGAGGGGGCAACTCCTGAGGCCCCCCGGTTTCCTTGCTGTATACATTGCGCTTTTGCTTCTGGTTTCGCTGACGCGTAAGACCGGCCTGATTCTCGTGCTGATTGTCCTGGTTGTCGTGTTCTTCAAGGTAACGGGTCGGCGCGGGCGAGTTGTCGTTGCGGCAATGGCGGTCGGTGCTTCTCTGTTTATGACGGTTCTTATGCCTACGGCCGTGCTTCCCGCTTTGGGGTGCGAGCCTGGTGGCAAGCAGGAGGTCTACGGTCTCATGTTTCAGCAGTCCGCGTTGCTGATGCGTGACCACGGGGACGAGCTTCCGGAATGGCAGCGTCAAGAGATCGAGCGCGCCATCGGGGAGGATGGTGAGAACAACTACACGTGGTTTTTAACCGACTCCGTTAAAGACCCCACGTTTGGGAAGGCCGACGAGCTCGATTTTGCAGCCTATTTTGGCGCGTGGGTAGCTGGGTTCCTGCAGCATCCACTTTGTTATCTCGAGGCGTATCTGGGAGTGCAGATTGGCTGGTATGCCATGCCGGCGGCGGGAAGCGAGGCCTTGTCGCCCTATGTGACTCCTGTCGACGGGCACAACGTGAGCCATGTGTTTCCCCGCTCGCGGGACCTGGGATTGAACTGGTCCGATGCGACCTTGGGCCGCAGTGTCGAGTCGCTCGTCTCATGGTTTCAGTCGACGCCGGTCGGCATGCTTGTCGGCGCCAAGGCACTTTGGTCGACCTGGGGTATGGCGTTTCTACTGCTGGAGATAAAACGTCGTGCGCCCCAGAAGCTCTATCTGATGGCGCCGCTCGTTGCGGCAAACCTTGTTCTTTGGATCTCGCCGACGTCGTACACGACCGAGTCGATGCGCTACCTGCTGCCGTTGTTGTTCTGGCTGCCCGTGAGCGCAGCGATGACTTTTGCCAGCGTTGCATCGACCGAATAAAGCGGGCCCGCGTGCAGCTACGCACGCGGGCCCGCTCTCGTCATGCGGTTAGTTGCGCTTGAGGTGGACGACCGTTTCGCAGTGGAAGGTTTGCGGGAACAGGTCGACCGGTGTGATCTTGACGGGGGAGAAGGTGCCCTCCTCGACAAAGCGCTTGAGGTCGCGTGCCAGGGTGGCAGGGTCGCAGCTCACGTAGGCGACATCACGGGCGCTCGTGCTGGCGATAAGGTTGATCGCCTCGGGCGCGAGGCCCGCGCGTGGCGGATCGACTACTAGGACATCGGCGTCCTGATCGGGGAACTCGCGTACCGCGTCGCCGCCGATGACGTCAACGTTATCGAGCTTGTTGATCTCCAGGTTACGGCGCAGGTCGCGCACGGCCGGACCGTAAGCCTCGACGGCGGCGACAAAATCACAGTGGCGGGCGAGCGGCAGGGTAAAGGTGCCGGCACCGCAGTACAGGTCCACGGCCAGCTCGTCTTCCTGCGGGTCGAGGGCGTCCATAACGAGCTCGATCAAAATCTCGGCACCCTTGGTATTGACCTGGAAAAACGACGGGGCAGATAAGCGCATCTGGCCCTCGGCGATATTCTCGGTCCACGAGCCCTCGCCGGCGAGCATCTCGACTTTGGAGACACGGCGGGCTTTCTTTTCGCCCTTGCTCATCACACGAACGACGCTCGTGGGATGAGCGGCGTCCGCCAGCACGCGGGAGACCTGCGAGCGCGGGAAGGAACCCGTGGGCGTCCAGAGTGCGACCTCGAGCGCCTTGGTGCGACGCGAGGCACGAATGCCCACGCGCTCAAGGCCCAGATCGTGGCTGCCGCTCAGATAGTTGAGCGCGCCGACGACCGATTTGAGTGCCTTAGGGAAGCGTTTGTCGAACAACGGACACGAATCGACGGTCACGATTTTGCTGGGATCGACGCCGTGCATGCCAAGGCGCACGCGACCGTTGACGATGGTCGGTTCGAGCTCGATTTTATTGCGGTAGCCCCAGTCGTCCTTGGTGTGGCGGATGGGCTGTACCAACTCATCGACCTGTTCAGGAGCGAACTTGCCAATGCGTTCGAGCGTGGAGCGCAGGTTTTGCTCCTTGGCGGCGAGCTGTGCCGTGCGTGAGAAATTGCCCCACGAGCAGCCGCCGCAGATGCCCACGAAGGGGCAGGGAGGCTGAACGCGATCGGGGCTTGGCTCCAGAATCTCGGTGGTGCGGGCGCGCATGAACGACTTGCCGTCCTGCACGACCTCGGCCTCGACGGTGTCGCCTGCCACGGCGCCCTGCACAAAGACGGCCTTGCCGTTGTCGGCGTGCGCCAGTCCGTCGGCGCCGTAGGTCATCGATTCTATGGTGAGCTTCATATTCCTGCCTGTCATTCGCGGTTTTGTCCGCAACCATGGTAGCAGGGAAAAGCGCCCCGTATCTGGGACATTCCTCAAATACGGGGCGCTTCTACAAACGTCTATTTCGTCTTGCCGGTAATGAGCGTCTTAAGGCCTAGGCCGATCAGACCCAGTCCCATGCGCACGCGACCGGGGCGATGGCGCTCGATGGCCTTGGTCTTGCCAGCGGGCTTCTCGCGGCGGGCACTCTTCTCGGGTGCGGGCTTGGTGACCTGCGGCTCGGGCTGAGGTGCAGGTGCAGGTTCGGGCTCAATGACGGTCGCCTGAACCTTCTGAACCTCGGGCGCGGCCGGCTGCTGTTTGGGCTCAGGCTGGGATGCGAGCGCGGGTTCTGCCTTGGCAACTGCTTCCGGCTCGACAGTGGGCTCGACAACTGCCTCGCGCTCAACCTCGGCCTGAATAGCTTCTTCGGCCACACGTTCCTTCTCCCGTGCGCGCTGTTGCGCGGCGGCCTCGGCGTTGCGATAGGCACGCTCCAGCAGGGCTTCCTGCGAGTTGAAGGGTTTCTCACCCTCTGCACGCTCCACGGGGACCCAGGTGCCGTCGCTCGTCAGGCTGCGTGCCTTCACGTTGTCGCGCAGCTGCATGCCCATGTACTCGTGCACCAGGGCGCGGCAGGTGGGGTCGAGCACGGGGAAGGCGATCTCCACGCGGTGCTCGGTATTGCGCGTCATCATGTCTGCCGAGCTCAGATAGATCATGTCCGAGTCCACGCCAAAGGCGTAAACGCGCGCATGCTCCAAAAAGCGTCCGACGATAGAACGGACATGCACGTTCTCGGTCTTGCCCGGAACGCCCGGCTTGAGGCACGAGATGCCGCGGATGATCATGTCCACGCGAACTCCTGCGCACGATGCCTCAGCGATCTTGTCGATGACCTCGCGGTCGGTGAGCGAGTTGAGCTTAAAGAACACACGGGCGGGCTCGCCAACGAGGGCGCGCTGGATCTCGCGATCCAGGCCGCGCATGATGAGCGGCTTGAGGCCGACCGGCGCCACGCCCAGGAAGCGGTAGTCGCCGCGCAGGTTGCCCAGCGACAGGTTGCGGAAGAACAAGTTGGCGTCCTCGCCGATGCCGGGATGGGCGGTCATGAGCATAAAGTCGCTGTAGAGCTTGGCCGTCTTCTCGTTAAAGTTGCCGGTGCCCAACAGTGTCAGGCGTGTAAGCGCCATGCCCTCGCGATAGGTGAGCTGGCAGATCTTGGAGTGGCACTTAAAGCCCTCGGAGCCGTAGATAACGGTGCAGCCGGCCTCTTCCAAGCGCTCGGCCCACTCGATGTTGTTCTGCTCATCGAAGCGGGCGCGGAGCTCCATGAGCACCGTGACCTCTTTGCCGTTCTCGGCGGCATCGATCAGCGACTCGCACAGGCGGCTCTGCTTGGCCACGCGGTAGAGCGTGATGCGCAGTGAGATGCACTCGGGGTCGTAGGCGGCCTCGTGCACCAGGTCCAGGAACGGGTTCATGGCCTCGTAAGGGTAAAAGAGCAGCTTGTCGTGCTGAAGTACCTGCTCGCGGATGGAGCGGGTCATATCGATGGTGGGGTTGGGCTGCGGCTTAAACGGCGTAAAGAGCAGCTCGTTGCGCAGGTGCTCGGGAATCTTGCCCTCAATGCCAAAGACATAGCCCAGGTTGAGCGGGATATCGCAGGTAAAGACCGAGCGACGCGAGAGCTCGAGCGCCTTGCGGATAGTCTTGAGCGTTGCTTTTTCGAGTGAGCCCGAGACGGCGAGCACTACCGGCTGCAGGCGCAGGCGCTTCTTGAGGATGCGCTTCATATGCTGGCGGTAGTCCTCTTCCTCCTCGACGCCCTCGCCGTCCGGATCGATGTCGGCGTTGCGGGTGACGCGGATCAGCGCGCGATCCAGCGGCTTATAGGAGCCAAAGCAGCTGTCCAGGCAGGCGAGGATGACGTCCTCGAGCAGAATGTAGGAGTAGGTGCCGGTGGGCGAGGGGATCTCGACCACGCGGTTCATCGAGGCGGGAATCTCGATCAGGCCCAGCAGACTTTCCTCGTCGGTGACGCCGTCCAGGCCGCACGCCAGGTAGAGTGCGCCGTTGCGCAGGTTGGGGAAGGGGTGGCGCGGGTCGATCACCAGCGGTGAGATGACCGGCGACACGTAGGCCTGGAAGTAGCGGGTTACAAAGGTGCGTTCCTCGGGCGTAAGCGAATCGATGCGGGCGCGGTGAACGCCCAAGGTATCGAGCTTGCCCTCGATGCTCTTAAAGATCGACTCCCAGCGGGTAAGGAGCCCGGGCAGCTCTGCCATGACGGCATCGACCTGTTCGGAAGCGGTCATATTGCTCTTGTTGTCGACAGGCTGCTTTTTGAGCTCGGCAAGGTCGGACAGGCCACCCACGCGCACCATGAGGAACTCATCGAGGTTTGACTCGAAGATCGAGACGAACTTAAGGCGCTCGAACAGCGGCACGGACTCATCGAAGGCCTCATCGAGCACGCGGTTGTCAAAGCGCAGCCAGCTGAGCTCTCGGTTCTGCGTGTACGAGAAGTCGCGCGGCGGCTTGCGCAGCTTAGCGGCGGCTTGCTTTTTTTCGATTTTGCTCGGCATATGCATCTGTCCGTTCAGTCCCCGCAGGGGACGGTAGCCTAACCCTATTCGCTATTGTCTCAATTTAGTCGACTTGTGGCACGGACGTATTGTGCGAACGGTATCTTAACCTACTTCTTACGCCGTCAAGGCATGCAACTAACTGCCCGACTTGTTTTGAAAACAATCTATATCCATACTCAATTGGTGAGGATGTATGAATAAGAATGATTGCGAGCTGAATATAATCGAATCCAAATTGAATCATGGACAGACGACATATATATGCAGAAAACAGTTCTAGCTATGCAATTCCTAAACATGAAATTATTTGTGCAATCTTGCTCAATTCCTTAGAAAAAAGAACGATTACCTTTGAAAACCTGCTTTAGAGAACTGAAGTGCATCATGGGGGAATCATATGCGATATACCGTTCATCGCACTTTGCTGACCGTTCGGGGGCGAGGTGGAATTGCGGGTGGTTTTTGGATATAACTAGAGCTGTCAGCAAGCAGCGTCCCATACGGAGGGGCGCTGATACATTCGGCCAGTAAGGCCCGAAAGAAAGGTAGGAGGCCATGACGAAAGGTCTGCACGTGCCTTCCGAGATCGGCAAGCTCAGGAAGGTCTGCCTGCACCGTCCCGGCGACGAGCTCCTCAACCTGCCGCCCGACGAGCTCGAGCGACTCCTGTTCGACGACGTCCCGTTCCTGGAGGTCGCACAGCAGGAGCACGACACCTTCGCCCAGATCCTGAGGGACCAGGGCGTGGAGGTCCTCTACCTCGAGAACCTCGTCGCCGAGGTGTTCGACCAGGTCCCCGGCGCCCGCGCCGAGTTCACCGACCAGTACATCGCCGAGGCCGGCATCCGCGGCCAGCACATGCCGCAGATCGTCCGCGAGAAGCTGGACTCCATCGAGGACAACCTCGAGTTCGTCAAGAAGACCATGGCCGGCATGACCAAGGCCGAGATCGACCTGCCCCTCACGGCGTCCACGACCCTCGACTCCCTGGTCAACTCCGAGTCCGAGTCCGACCTGATCATCGACCCGATGCCCAACCTCTACTTCACCCGCGACCCGTTCGCGGTCGTCGGTGAGGGCGTCAACCTCAACCGCATGTACTCGGTCACCCGCAACCGCGAGACCCTGTACGGCAAGTACGTCTTCAAGTACCACCCCGACTACAAGGACGTCTCCCTGTACTTCCGCCGCGACTGCCAGTTCCACACCGAGGGCGGCGACGTGCTGAACATCAACGAGAAGACCCTCGCCGTCGGCATCTCCCAGCGCACCCAGGCCGCCGCTATCGACGTCATGGCCCAGAACATCTTCTGGAACTCCGACTCCAAGGTCGAGCGCATCCTGGCCTTCGACATCCCGGTCTCGCGCGCCTTCATGCACCTCGACACGGTCTTCACCCAGATCGACGTCGATAAGTTCACGATCCACCCCGCCATCATGGGCACCCTGCGCGTCTACGAGCTGACCGCCGGCAAGAACCCGGGCGACGTGAACATCCGCCTGATCGAGGACACCCTCGAGCACGTCCTGGAGGACGCCACCGGCGTCGACCAGGTCAAGCTGATCCCCTGCGGCGGCGGCGACCCGATCGCGGCCTCCCGCGAGCAGTGGAACGACGGCTCCAACACCCTGTGCGTCGAGCCCGGCAAGATCTGCGTCTACGCCCGCAACACCGTCACCAACGACGTGCTGTACAAGGAGGGCCTGGACCTTCTCGTCGTGCCCTCCGCCGAGCTCTCCCGCGGCCGCGGCGGCCCGCGCTGCATGAGCATGCCCTTCTGGCGCGAGGACCTCTAAGGTCTTCAAGGACCCGTACAGGTCTTAGTACATACATCTAGCTGCCATTAGATGTCTCCCATTGGGGCGGTGCGGGTATTCGCACCGCCCCATTCTTGTATGAGGAACGTCAACACGATTGGATGACTGCTTTTGTAAGGAGCTTGGTCATGGATATCAAGGCAATCGGCGTTGAAGAGTGGCTTAACGTTTGGGAGAAGAGCGCTACGTGGGATATCGCCCAGTCGACGATTTCGTCGCTTACCATGGGCGAGTTGCGCGCGCTCGATGAGCAGGACGGCGCCACATTCTATGAACGCCTGGATCGCGAGAAGATGAACTACGGCTGGATCGAGGGTTCGCCCGACTTTAAGGCCGAGGTTGCCAAGCTGTATCGTCGCGAGGTCAATCCCGATCACATTCTGCAGACCAATGGCTGCACGGGCGCTAACCTCAACGCCATCATGGCTGTAGTCGAGCCCGGCGACCATGTGATTGCCGAGTGGCCCACCTATGCGCCGCTCTACGAGATTCCGCGCACGCTGGGCGCCGAGGTCGAGTATTGGGAGCTTCGCGAGGAGCTCGGATGGAAACCCGATATCGAGGAGCTCAAGCGCTCGGTGCGCCCCAACGCGAAGCTCATCTGCATCAATAACGCATCGAACCCCATCGGTACCGTGCTCGATGCCGATACGCTCGGCCAGATTGCCGAGATCGCCCGCTCGGTGGGCGCCTATGTGCTGTGCGACGAGGTATACCTGCCGCTTGAGAACACCGAGGACTTTTTGTCGATGGCCGATGTGTACGAGAAGGCCATCGTCACCAACTCGGTGTCCAAGACCTATTCGACGCCTGCGGCCCGCGTGGGCTGGGTTGTGGCAGACGAAGAGGTATCTAACCGCATTCGCACGTACCGCGACTACACCATGATTTGCGGCGGCGTGTTCAACGACGCCCTGGCGACCTATGTGCTCAAGCACAAGGACAAGATCCTCAAGCGCAACCGCAAGATCGTGTTTGGAAACCGCGATATCGCGCAGGCTTGGATCGACACGCAGCACCGCGTTTCCTGGACGGCGCCGCAGGGCGTGTCCACCTCGTTTATCCAGCTGGATATTCCCGAGGATGACGAGGAGTTCTGCAAGCGCCTGCTGGCCGAGAGGGGAGTGCTGTTGGTTCCCGGTAGCCGCTTCGAGCTTCCCTGCGGCGCGCGCCTGGGCTACTGTGCGAGCGAGGAAGTTCTTCGCGAGGGCCTGAGGCTTCTGGGCGAGGCCCTGGCGGAGTTCGATCGCTAGGGCCCCGACGGCTCTCGAGGCCGCTCAAATCTGCCTACGATTATCGATAACAGGCCCGTTTCCCATGAGGGGAGCGGGCCTGTTTTTCTATACCGAGAAGTCAAGTTGTTACAAATGGGGCCGTAAAGCGAGCCAGTATCCGCTGGGCCTTATACTGAGCTTCCGGTGAACGGTATCCAGCGTCTGGTAAACGGTAATCTGTTTGCCAAAAATGAATAGGACTAACTTCTTTCTGAATAAAAATCAAAATGGTTGAGACACAGCGAGAATTGCGAATTCTATTCATATCGTTGCACGAAATATGCAATTTGAGGGTGGTTTAACAAAGATTAGTTTCAATTGATTTTTCGGTTAATAAGGCGTTTAAGCACGTAAATAAACTTTATTAAATCAAAGTGTGCCATGCGTGAAGTATATGTGTATGCCGTTCACCCCTCATATAAAACCGTTCGGGGGCGAGGTGGAAGTATGAACTAATTTTGGATATAAATATGTCGTCGCAATAACGCCTCACACGGAGGGGCGCTAACGAATCGGCCCTGACAGGGGCCCGAAAGAAAGGTAGGAGGCCATGACGAAAGGTCTGCACGTGCCTTCCGAGATCGGCAAGCTCAGGAAGGTCTGCCTGCACCGTCCCGGCGACGAGCTCCTCAACCTGCCGCCCGACGAGCTCGAGCGACTCCTGTTCGACGACGTCCCGTTCCTGGAGGTCGCACAGCAGGAGCACGACACCTTCGCCCAGATCCTGAGGGACCAGGGCGTGGAGGTCCTCTACCTCGAGAACCTCGTCGCCGAGGTGTTCGACCAGGTCCCCGGCGCCCGCGCCGAGTTCACCGACCAGTACATCGCCGAGGCCGGCATCCGCGGCCAGCACATGCCGCAGATCGTCCGCGAGAAGCTGGACTCCATCGAGGACAACCTCGAGTTCGTCAAGAAGACCATGGCCGGCATGACCAAGGCCGAGATCGACCTGCCCCTCACGGCGTCCACGACCCTCGACTCCCTGGTCAACTCCGAGTCCGAGTCCGACCTGATCATCGACCCGATGCCCAACCTCTACTTCACCCGCGACCCGTTCGCGGTCGTCGGTGAGGGCGTCAACCTCAACCGCATGTACTCGGTCACCCGCAACCGCGAGACCCTGTACGGCAAGTACGTCTTCAAGTACCACCCCGACTACAAGGACGTCTCCCTGTACTTCCGCCGCGACTGCCAGTTCCACACCGAGGGCGGCGACGTGCTGAACATCAACGAGAAGACCCTCGCCGTCGGCATCTCCCAGCGCACCCAGGCCGCCGCTATCGACGTCATGGCCCAGAACATCTTCTGGAACTCCGACTCCAAGGTCGAGCGCATCCTGGCCTTCGACATCCCGGTCTCGCGCGCCTTCATGCACCTCGACACGGTCTTCACCCAGATCGACGTCGATAAGTTCACGATCCACCCCGCCATCATGGGCACCCTGCGCGTCTACGAGCTGACCGCCGGCAAGAACCCGGGCGACGTGAACATCCGCCTGATCGAGGACACCCTCGAGCACGTCCTGGAGGACGCCACCGGCGTCGACCAGGTCAAGCTGATCCCCTGCGGCGGCGGCGACCCGATCGCGGCCTCCCGCGAGCAGTGGAACGACGGCTCCAACACCCTGTGCGTCGAGCCCGGCAAGATCTGCGTCTACGCCCGCAACACCGTCACCAACGACGTGCTGTACAAGGAGGGCCTGGACCTTCTCGTCGTGCCCTCCGCCGAGCTCTCCCGCGGCCGCGGCGGCCCGCGCTGCATGAGCATGCCCTTCTGGCGCGAGGACCTCTAAG
>CABSKX010000062.1 GCA_902478365.1 uncultured Collinsella sp.
CAACTCCTGCGGCCCCGCCTGGTGTGCGCGGATGTGTCCGCCAATCCGCGGCTGTCGGTGTCTGCCGTTACGCGATGGTTGCGCTGTAAGAGGCGACGTCCTCGTAGGAATCGGTCAGGTAGGCGTCGATGCCGATGGTCGTATTGACGAGGTCGTCAAGGCTGTCAAGCTCGCCGCTCGAGAACGTGAATTCCTCGGTGGCGTTGGTGCCGGGCATCAGGTGAGCCGAGAACCAGGGTTCCTTCATGGTGCCGTTGACGTTGGTCTTGCCGGAAGGAGCGTAGAAGGTCAGGTCCTTGTCGCTCTTGTTGGTGATGTTGACGACAAAGCCGATGTCGCCCCAGTCGTCCTTGAACTTCTCGGTGATGGTGATGGTGCACAGATCGTCATCGGCGACGGTGACGGCGGGGGAGATTTCGACGCTCTGGACATCGTCGTCTTCGACGGCCTCATCGATCTCCTCTTCCTTCTCGGCCGCCTCGCGATCCTTCTTCACCGTGCCGGACAGATCCTTGTCGGACTTGGTGAAGATAAGCTTGTCGCCGTCCACCTCAAGGACGAGCTTGTCGTCCTTGAGCTTCAGGTCGTGCGACTCATCTTCGGCGGTGATCGTTACGGTGGTGGCGTCCTTGGCTTCCCATTTCAGGTCGGCGATTTCAAGGAACATATCGAGGACGCCTGTGCCGTCCTCGTCGAGGATCAGGACGCAGTTGAGGCCCCACTCCTTGAGCATATCCATGTACTCATCGGTGAGCTCTTCGCCATCCAAGGTTCCACCCGAGTACTGCCAGCTGCCGACGAAGTTGGCCTTGGGGTCCTTGCCGCCGCCGCTGCAGCCCGTCAGGGCAAAGGCGAGCGCCAGTACGCATGTCAGAAATGCGAGTACGGACTTTTTGAACGTTGTCTTCATGGTGTCCTCCTTTATCGAACGAAACCCATAGAAGCAAATGCGGGGGTGGCGGATCCCCCGCCAATTACCAGATAGAGGGGCTAGGGCCGGGGCGTTCCGCAGTTGCTGCAAAACTTGCCGCCGTTTTCGCTGCCGCAGTTGGGGCAGAACCACTTGGCCGGTGCCGGGGCGGGCGCGGGACTGCCGCACTCGGAGCAGAACTTGCCGGTGTTGGTGGCGCCGCAGCTGCAGGTCCATGCGCCAGCCGCAGGCGCGGCGGCAGGAGCCGGGGCGGGTGCCGTAGCCGGCTGCGGGGCGGCCTGCTGCTGTGCCTGGCCGGCGGCGAACAGCTGGCTGGCGTTCATGCCGCCCATGCCACCTGCCATGCCCATGCCCATAAAGCCTGCCATCGCGCCGTTGGGGTTGGCGGCTGCCGCGCGCATTGCGTCGCTCTGGGCGCTGGCGATGTTGGCTGCCGCCATGGTGGGATCGCGCATAACCGCGGCTTTCTGCAGGTCCTTGATCATCTGCTCGTCTTCTTGCGAGGCGGCGATGGAGTTGACGCCAAAGCTCACGATCTCAACGCCGCGCAGGTCGCGCCAGTCGGCAGAGAGGACCTCGTTGAGCGCGCGGGCGAGCTCGGTGGTGTGACCGGGGATGGCGCTGTAGCGGATGCCCATCTCCGAGATCTTGGCAAAGGCGGGCTGCAGGGCGGTGAGCAGCTCGGACTTAAGCTGGCTGTCGATCTTATCGCGCGTGTAACTATCGGTCACGTTGCCGCATACGTTGGTGTAGAACAGCAGCGGGTTGGTGATGCGGTACGAATATTCGCCGTTGCAGCGCACGGAGATGTCGACGTCCAGGCCAATGTTGTTATCGACCACGCGGAAGGGCACGGGCGAGGCGGTGCCGTACTTGTTGCCGATGATCTCCTTGGTGTTGATGAAGTAGACGCGCTGGTCCTTGCCCGCGTCGCCGCCAAAGGTAAAGCGGCTGCCGATATTGGCGAAGGTCTCCTTGATGGAGTCGCCCAGGTTGCCGCTAAAGACACTCGGCTCGCTGCCGGTATCGAAGACGAACTCACCGGGCTCCAGCGCGACTTCGATGATCTTGCCGTTTTGCACCACGAGCATGCCCTGGCCGTCGTTGACGGCGATGACGGAGCCGTTGGAGATGACGTTGTCCTCGCCGCGCGTGTTGGAGCTGCGGCCACCGGTGCGTTTGCTGCCCTTGCAGGCCAAGACGTCAGCAGGCATCGATTCGCAATAGATAAATTCCTTCCACTGGTCGGCCATGACGCCGCCGGCAGCTCCCAATCCAGCTTTCAAGAGTCCCATGGTGATCTTCCTTTCTCGTCAAAGGCCGGGTGGTATTGGTCAGGATGGTTAATCGTCCTTGTCGTCTTTCATGACAACGGTGGTCTCGGTGTGGCTGAAGGTGTCGTGCTTCTCGGTCAGGTCGAGCTCGCCGCAGTACTCGTCGGCGTGGGTGGCCTCGTTGGCCGTCTTGAGCTGGCCTACCAGTAGCACGTCTCCGATAATCGCGATGATCAGCGGCGCGATGACGTTGATGAGGATGCCCTCGATATCAAAGGTGAGGTAATCCGGATCGAAGGCGTATTCCCCCATAAAGAGAATCTGGGAGAGGATAAATCCGATCACAAAGAACAGCACCGAGGCGATGGCGAGCTTGGGCTTGGAGCAGGGGAGCTCGCCGACCAAGCGGCCGGTCTGGCCGTTCATGGCAAACAGGTAGCTCTTGCCGTTCCACGAGGTGGAGAGCATCCAGACGGGGAACAGGGCGTAGTCGCTGTCTTCCCAGGTGTAGTCGAGCTGCTTGCTTTCGACCGTGGCATCGTCGTATTCGTCGACGACGGTCTCACGCAGGGCCGAGATCGTGCTTTCTTCCATACGGCGCTCGGCGCGCGCCTTGCAGGTCTCGCAGTCCTTGTCGTAACGGTTGGCGATGTAGCCGGGCATATATGCGATCGAGAACGGACGCAGTGCGTCGTAGTCAAACGGCTCGATGGCGTCCATGTGGCCGTCGGGCATCTTGGACGATCCGTCGACGGGCACGCGCTTAAACGAGATATTGCCCTTGCGATAGGCATCGTAGTGGTCGGTGGTCGTGACGGTGCGGTCGGATTCCTCGGTCACGGTCTCGTTGGTCGCGTCAAAGTACACTTCGCCGTCAACGCGGGCGCCGTAGAGCCAAAACGGCACGTAGACACCTTGGACCTCGTCGATGTGGTTGCCGGTGACAAAGCTCTTGGGCAGCAAGATCTTGCCCTTGTAGTGTTCCTTGAGTGCGGCCGTGACGTCATCGCGCCCGAGCTTAAACGGAATCACCAGGTCGGGTGAGAAGTCGCCAGAGAGCTGGCCGGGCGCCACGGCGGAGTTACCGCAGTACGGGCAGGTGGTGACGGCGACGGTGCCGTCGGACACGAGCTCGGCGCCGCACGACGAGCAGATGTAGCCGGCGTTTTGGGCCAGCTCCTGCACGGCATCGTCGACAGCAGGCTTGGGGGCCGCGGCTGCGGCATCGGCTTTGGCATCTGCCTTGTCCTGGCGCTCGCGATAGAGGGCCTCGACTTCTTCGACTTCAAAGCGCGAGTCACAGTAGTCGCAGACGAGCTTTTGCTCGGCGCTGGCAAAATGCAAGGGGCCACCGCAGGCAGGGCACTGATAGTTAACGCTCTCGAAGGCCATGATCGGTCCTTTCGCTGCCGGAGGCTATGCGCCGATGGCGCCGCCGCAGTATTCGCAGCGCCCACTGGCATCGGGAATGGTGGTGGCTCCGCAGAAGGGGCAGGTCACCGCGGTCTTGGGGGCCTTGGCGGCCACGACGCTGTCGCGCGTCTCCTGGCGCAGCTGCACCAGCGCGTCGCGGACCTCGGTTGCCTGGCGCTTGGCCTCGCGGTATTCGATGGAGCCGCGCTGATCGATGGTGGAGTCGTTCACGCGCAGGTTGATCTCGGTAAAGTACGGCGTGTTGACGTGGATGGTCAGATTAAAGTCGTAATCCAGGTCGTAGCGCGGCGGGTTGTAGCTCTCGCGCTCGCCGTCCTTGGTCTCGCGATAGATCTCGGTGCGATGCTCGTCGATATCCATATCGCAGCCGAGTACCTGCGAGAACTCGATGATGTCGGGATTGGCGTCGCGCCAGCGGCTCTGCGAAGTGATGATCAGCAGGCCCGCGTCCTCATCGAGCATAATATTGGTGCGCCCGGCAGAAAGCGTGCGCGTGGGGTTGAACGAAGACAGGCGTTCGGCGTTGGCCTCGCGGTAGGCGAGTTGCTCACGGATGTCGTCCGCGGTGCTGGAGCGATAGCCGTGAAAGTAGGGGGAGAGCTTGCCGGCGCACTCTTTGCACAGGTAGCCTTCATTGATTTTTGTCTTACCTAGAAGTCCCAGCTCGGTACCGCAAATCGCGCACTCTTTCTTCTCGAACATCTTGTCAAAGAAGCCCATGGCTGCCTCCCATCAACTGGTAGCGTGTGTCACTTTTGATGATGGGGGAGTGCGCGATCCTTCGCGATACCCAGACGGCTCAAGGAGTCTCCACAACTGGGACACATGGCCCATTTTTCATCCGACACATAGGGACACTCCTTGCTGCGGGTAGTCATTGGGCACTCATTGGGGACGTACTTCAATGAGTGGCAGTTGGAGACACTCCTTGCCGAGCTAGAGGCCGCGCGTGTCCCTTCTGGTCCATGAGGCTCAAAACCGCGGTGTGACGTGAACGGCTGGGGTCAAATTTGCAGCATTTCAAGCCTGGCTTCGATATTGAGACTGGTTCTTTATTAAAATAGATTTCCAGACAATTGAGCGACTGGGGGTTAACCATGGGGGACATGGGAGACACAACCGCATATTTGCGTCGGGGCATTCGGGAGATTATATGCCTGGCGCTGTTCTTCTTCACGTTTTTGGCGTGCGAGTATCTCTTTGACGTGCGCATGGCCGAGTTCGTGTCTCCGGACGAGGTTGTTATTTATGAGAGCCTTGTTATCGGCGCGAGCGTGATTGGCTTTTTTGTGCGTCCTATTCTGTACTATCGCCGTCCCCATGCCATTGAAGCAACGAGTGACGTTACGGGTGTTTTGCTGGTGGCGGCATTGCTGCTGTTGATTATGGCGGTTCAGGTTGAGGTGATAATTGCCGGCGGTTTGGTGGCGTGCTGCGCGCTGGGCTACTGCTGATCGACTACCCATGCAAACTTTGCGCGGCGCTTTGCACGGACGCCCTGCTTGGCGCGTGCGGCTGCGCTTTCCTACGCCATGGGCGTTCTGGTGCAGGTGCTCAACCACATGGTGATGCCTGCCGGCATTCCTCAGCAGGCTGTTCTGGTCGTCTGCGCGATCGCGCAGGTGGCGTCGCTCCACGGTGCCCGACGCGCCAAGCTGCGCGACGAGTCCGATCCCAGCTTTGAACCCAGTGTTGCCGGGCTTTCGGTAGATGCTCTGGAATATGGCGCCAAGTGGCATGACGATCCCGAGGCAAAGGCGGCATTCCGCCGCACTGCAGCTCGCTTGACCGTGGCGACAGCGTATCTTTCCGGCGTATTCGCCGCTCTCAACGCGGGCCTCACGACCCTGCATGCTACCGGAGCCGTTGATTTGGGTGACTGGCCGCGCCTGCTGCTTGTCGTGAGCTCGTTGGCCGCCGGCGTCCTATTTGACCTGCGCGGCCGTTCGTATATGAATATCGGCATGACATGCGCCGCCATGTTGTCTACGCTTTCGTTTTTTGTGCTCATCGTCGAGGGCAATGGCGGCAACGAGCTTGCTGCCACGATCATCTTTTATCTGGGCTCGGGCTTCTTTGTGGTGTTCTTTACCACAAAATTCGCCGCCATCTCGCTCTATGCGCGCTGGTCATATTTTTGGCCGTGCATGGGCCGCGTCGTCAACAACGTGTGCTCGATGCTCGTGACGGCGCCGGCAGTGGCGATTATTTTGAGTCAAAACGTGCTGGCTGCAGTCGGCGCGGCGCTCGTGATGTTTGTGGGTATTGCGATTACGCTGCTGGGGCAGTTGGGGCAACGAGCCGATGATGCCGCGATGCGGGACGGACTGACGCTTGCCACCGACGATCTTGGTGGGGATCTTGCGCCCACATGCTCCGACCCCGAGCCCGTGGAGGCAGCGGAGCTCACGTCCGATGAACGCCTTGATGCCTTCGTCGCCACCTTTGGGCTTACAGAGCGCGAGCGCGATATTCTTGAGGTCTTGGTCGTTTCGGACCAGAGCGTTCAGGACATCGCCACAACGCTCTTTCTTTCGCGCTCCACGCTCTATCGCCACATTTCTTCGATCAACAAAAAGGCCGGTACCGCCTCGCGCGTGGCCCTCATCAACTTCTTCTGGTCCTGGACGCCCAAGGACTAGCTAATCTCCCAATAAGTTGCGGTGGAATAGTCCCTAAATTAAAGTCACGGGGCTTTAAACAGGAACTATTTCACCGCAACTGCTGGGGGGATAGACTGCGGCGGCGGCAGAGGCAACGGCAGCGGCGTTGGCAGCTGTGGTAGTGGCAACGGCAGCTGGCAGGGTGTTTTCCGTCTACTTGCTACAGCAGCTCGCCGTGGCGGGCAATGTAGCGGCGCTTTGCCAGCTGGGTGAGCGCGATATAGGCGGTAACGATGCCAATGAGCAGCCCAAAAAAGCTCGTGGGCAGCGTCATGAGGCCGAGCGCATCGGCGATGGGGCTTGCCGGCAGCCAGGTGACAAGCGCCAGGCCTAGCACGGTGAGAGCACACAGTGCCGGCGCGGCGTGGTCACGTGGGCTCGGCAGGCGCGGGGAGCGCAGCATGTGGATCACGAGCGTCTGCGACCACATGGACTCGATAAACCAGCCACTCTGGAAGAGCGCGGCAAAGGTCGCCATACCCGCGACGTTGCCCGTCCCGGAGAGCTCGGACCAGCTTGCGCCCACGGTGGCGGGGCACACCACAAAGAAGAGCGCGGCGAAGGTCACGATGTCAAACAGCGAGCTCACGGGGCCCAGCTCGAGCATAAAGCCCTTGATGGACGCGGCGTCCCAGGAGCGCGGACGGGCGGTCCAGACGTCATCGACGGTGTCCCACGGTAGCGTGATGCACACGATCTCGTAGACGAGCGACAGCAGCACCAGCTGTAGGGCACTCATGGGCAAAAACGGCAAGAACAGGCTCGCGACGGTCACGGACAGCACGTTGCCAAAGTTGGAGCTCACTGTGGTCTTGAGGTACTTGAGCAGGTTGCCGTAGGTGCGGCGGCCTTCGATGATTCCGCGTTCGAGCACGCCCAGGTCCTTCTGAAGCAAGATGATATCGGCGGATTCCTTGGCAATGTCGACGGCCGAATCGACTGAGATGCCGCAATCGCTCGCACGCATGGCGGCGGCGTCGTTGATGCCGTCGCCCATAAAGCCCACGGTGTGGCCGAGTAGCTCGCGCATGACGCGCACCAGGCGCGCCTTCTGCAACGGCGAGAGCTTGGCGAAGAGGTGGGTTTTCTCGGCGCGCTCGGCAAGCTCGGCGTCGTCGAGCGCATCGATCTCGGAGCCGAGCAAGACGTTGCTCGCATCGATGCCGATCTGCGCGCAGACGGTGGCGGCGACGCGGTCGTTGTCGCCGGTCAGGACCTTGACCGCTACGCCCTTGGCCTCGAGGGTGGCGACGGCGCCCGCGGCACTCGCCTTGGGCGGATCGAGGAAAGCCAAAAAGCCCATCAGCACCATGTCGCATTCGTCGGCGATGCCAAACTCGCCCACGCAGCGCGGATTGGTTTTCTGCGCCACGGCAATTACGCGCAGGCCCTCGGCGTTAAGATCGGCGATCTGTTTGCGAATCTGGGCGAGGCTCTCGTTGGTGAGCGGCTGGGCGATGCCATCGACCTCGACAAAGGAGCAGATCTCGAGCATTGCCTCGGCAGCTCCCTTGGTAACCATCTGGGTTTTGCCTTGGGCGTCGGAGACAACTACGCTCAGGCGACGGCGCGAGAAATCGAAGGGAACCTCGTCGACCTTGGTATAGCGGTCGCGCAGGCTCTGGCCCAGCATGGAATTGGGTGCGACGGTCGAGGGCGTCACATCGGCGCGGTCGATAACGGCCAGGTCGATAAGGTTTTTGAGGCCGGTCTGGAAGAAGCTGTTTAAAAACGCATGGCGCAGCACACGCGTGTCCTCGTTGCCGTCGGCGTTGAGGTAGCGCTCGAGCACGATGCAGTCTTCGGTGAGGGTGCCGGTCTTGTCGCAGCACAGGACATCCATCGCGCCGAGGTTTTGAATCGCCGGCAGCTCCTTGACGATAACCTGGCGACGGGCGAGGTCTTTGGCGCCCTGCGACAGGCTCGTGGTCACGATGACGGGAAGCATCTGCGGCGTAATGCCCACGGCCACACTTGTGGCGAACAGCAGCGCGTCGATGACATTGCCCTTGGTGGCGGCGTTGATGGCAAAGACGGCCGGCGCCATAACGAGCATGAGGCGTACGAGCAACATGGAGACGCTCGAGACGCCGCGGTCAAACGCGCTTTTCTCGCCGCGCCCGTTGAGCATCTTGGCGATGCCACCCAGGTAAGTATCCGAGCCGGTGGCAACGACAAGCGCCATGGCGGCGCCGTTTTGCACGGAGGTGCCGGTAAAGACGATGTTCTTGCAGGCAGAGAGTGGCAGCGCGGAGCCGTCGGCACCCTCGACGACGGTGATGGCAGTGGTCTTCTCGACGGCCTCGCTCTCGCCGGTGAGCGCGGACTCAATCACAAACAGATCGCGCGCGGTGATGACGCGGGCATCGGCCGGCACCATATCTCCGGCAGAGAGGCGGATCACATCACCGGGGACGAGCTCGTCGAAGGGGATCTCGACGCGCTCGCTGTCGCGCAGGGCGGTGCAAGTGTTGGAGACCAGGTCCTTGAGGGCCTCGGCCGCATTGCCGCTGCGGGCTTCTTGGATAAACTTCATACCGCCCGATACCAGCAACATGATGCCGATGACGATGACCGTGGAGGGGTCGCGCTGCGGCTCGGGCACGGCGAGCACGTCGATGTAGAGCGAGACCAGCGCGAGCGCGGCGAGGATGCCGGCGAAGGGATCGATGAAGGCGTCGGCGATGCGGCGGGCGAGCGTCTTGGTCGGCGCCTCGATGGTGTTGGGGCCGGCGGCATCCAGGCGCTTGGCGGCGTGCTCAGCGGTGAGACCGTTTGCCGTGGCGTCAAGCAGTACGAGGGCGTCCTCGGCACTATGGGTGGCGGCGAATATGGTGTTCTTGGACAGGCCGGTATGAGCGGCGGGGCGCGCCGTGCGGCGGCGCTTGGAGATGGCTTCGAGTACCGTAACGGTTTTGAGCATCAGCATAGGGTCCTCCTTGTTGAAGGGAGTTAGCGTACGTGTCGTATTTGCTTCAAAAAACCTAGATGTCGCTCACGTCAAGCTCTTGAGCCCACAAAGGGTGCAGCGCGCCTTTGTGGTGGTTTTGGCGATCTGCCGGTGGCGTTTATGCGTGTGCGGAGTCCTCGCGGCGTGCCGAGGGCGACATGCAGGTTTTTCGACTAGGACTGCCTTCCATGGCACACCTCCTAAAGGCTGAGCGCAGCGCGCTTTGGGTATCTCGTACCCCTTTTTAATCCGCCCGTATTCTTGATGAGGGGGTTTGACATGTCAACCCCATTGTTCGGAAAACCATTTCCCCTGACAAAGCCTTTACAGAATGCCGTGGCCCCAAAGCGCGCCCGCATCGACGCTTCGCCTGCGCTAAACTGGAAGGCACGTACGCGATTACGAGAGGAGCCCGCATGGAGGCTTACAAGCAAGAGTTCATCAAGTTTATGGTCGAGTCCGACGTCCTTAAGTTCGGCAGCTTTACGCTCAAGAGCGGCCGTCAGTCCCCGTTCTTTATGAACGCCGGCGCTTACGTGACGGGCTATCAGCTCAAGAAGCTGGGCGAGTATTACGCCCAGGCCATCCACGATAACTTTGGCGACGACTTTGACGTGCTGTTTGGACCGGCCTACAAGGGTATTCCGCTGGCCGTCGTGACCGCCATTGCCTACCATGAGCTGTACGGCAAGGAGGTCAAGTACTGCTGCGACCGCAAGGAGGCCAAGGACCACGGCGCCGACAAGGGTAACCTGCTGGGCTATGAGCCCCAGGACGGCGATCGCGTGGTCATGGTCGAGGACGTCACCACCAGCGGTAAGTCCATCGACGAGACCTATCCCAAGGTCAAGGCTGCTGCCGATGTCGAGATTAAGGGCCTGATCGTGTCCCTCAACCGCATGGAGGTCGGCAAGGGTGGCGTGACCACCGCCCAGAAGGAGATCGAGGCCAAGTACGGTTTCCCCGTCGCGAGCATCGTCTCCATGGCCGAGGTCGTCGAGACCCTCTATAACCACGAGATCGACGGCAAGGTCGTCATCGATGACGAGCTCAAGACCGCCATCGACGCCTACTACGAGCAGTACGGAGCTCAGGTGTAGTTACGGCGTTTTACCAAACGCCGTAACCGGTCGACGCTGCGCGCCGCCCTCTACTTGCGGCGTTGTCTTGCTCCGGATGGGTAGTCATTGGGGACGTTCTTAAATGACTAGTCGTGAATGAGCGTGGATAATCTCCCGTTTTTGGCTCGGTGACGGCCTCAAAGTGGGAGATTATCCACGCTCGTTAGATAAGCGTCCGAAAATCCACGCTCGTCGCTACTTGAGCCCCGGGAGGCGGGTGTAGGGGAACGAGCGCTCCAGGAATTCGGAGCAGTGGGCGTAGTCTTTGGCGAAGTAGCTGCTGTAGAGCGAATCGAGCACGTATTGCACGGCGATATGGCTGGCGAACTGCGTGATGCGATGCGTCATGCTCTCGTGGTCACTCACCGTAAGGTAGGCGGCAAAGCCAGGGTGAATGCGCGCGCAATAAGGCGTGCCGATGACGATGACCGGGACATGTCGACTGCTGAGGATCGGCAAGATGTCCTTGAGGTTGGGGGCAAGGCCGCTGTAGGAGATGACGATTGCCGCATGGTCGGGGCCCGAGGCGAGCGCCGTTCGCACCTGGGGCTCGACGCCGTCGTGGCACGTCGCGCTTTTACCGGCGGAGAGCAGGCGATCGCGGAACATTCCCGCTGGATAGAGGTTGTGCGAGTCTGTGTAGATGTCGACCTGTCGGGCGTTCGCGATGAACTTGGCGGCGTGGTCAAGTTGCGTGGGGTCGAGCAGCTCCTGCGTTTCGGCCAGCGTGGTCTGGTAGAGCCCCTCCATGCGCTCCATAACCTGCGCAGGCGATACTCAGCTTATCGACCCGCGATGCAAAGGAGATACTCATCCCACGAGTACTACCGGGAAGGGCTCTCGATTCGAGCCCTCACCTTAGCAATTTGATCATTTGGCACTATAATCACCATAGGCATGCGCATAACGTTGCGCTTAATCAAGAGGAGAAAACGTATGGGTCTGTTTGACATGTTCAAGAAGAAGGCTGAGCCCGCGGCTGCCGCTGCTCCTGCCTCCATCTCTACTTCTGCCGGCGCCGACGTGCTGTGCTCGCCCGTCAAGGGCAAGGTCATCAAGATGGCCGACGTGCCCGATCCCGTCTTTAGCGGCGAGGTGCTGGGCAAGGGCTGCGCCGTGTGGCCCGAGGACGATCTGGTCTACGCTCCCTGCGACGGCAAGGTGACCGTCACCATGGGTCACGCCGTGGGCCTGCAGTCCGATAGCGGCATCGAGGTTTTGGTGCACGTTGGCGTCGATACCGTCAACATGAACGGCGACGGCTTCGAGGGCTTCGTCAAGGCTGACGATGTCGTTAAGGTTGGCCAGCCCATGCTCAAGATCGACCGCGCCAAGATCGCCGCTGCCGGCTACAAGGACTGCGTCGTCGTGGCTGTGTCCAACACCGCCGAGTTCGCCGACGTCGAGCTCGCCGTCGAGGCTGAGTCTGCCGTTGCTGCTGGTGACGCCATCGTTAAGGTCGTCCGCAAGTAAGCCGCGGCAACATAAGGGTGTTTTGGGGTGGTCGAATCGTTCGACCACCCTTTTTTATTACAATGCGGCGGAGCGTTTTATTGCGCGTTGGGCGGACCGGTAAACCGTTCGGACGTTAAATGGTTGATTTTCAATCTCAACGCAACAGCCTGAACGGACCCCGCGTTTCCGCAGCT
>CABSKX010000063.1 GCA_902478365.1 uncultured Collinsella sp.
CAGCCTGCGGCTACCCTCGAGAACCGAGCTCTACACCAACATTCGCGACACTACCCCGTTTGCCTGTGATGGTTTGCCGCTGACTAGTTTTCTTTCGTTGCCAACCTTGTATTAATGCCTATCTGGGTAGAGTTTGACGCAAACATGCATGCGGATTGTGAGGTCCAGCAATGACAAGGCAGGCCAGAGTAAAGTCCCCCTACGGCTATTACCATGTGATGATGAGAGGCTGTGGCAAGCAGTACCTATTCGAAGAGGATTATCAACGCAGGTTTTTCATGTCCGTAGCGGGTGAAGCATGCACGCAGTACAAGACTTCGTTATGCGCCTGGTGCCTCATGGACAACCATGTGCATATGCTGCTTTCTGATCGCGAGGACCATATGTGGGAGGTCGTCCATTACATAGGAACCCTCTATGGTCAGTTTTTCAACAGGGTGACCGGACGCTGCGGCCCCGTATTTCAGGATCGCTATAAAAGTAAGCCTATTGAGTCTAATGACTATTTTATGCAGGCAATTCGCTACATTCACGATAATCCGATTGAGCTTGGTTGCCGCCCGGAGGCCTACCAACGGAGCAGCTATCAAGCCTACCTTGGTGAAGGCGGCCACCTGGATCGGAGCATCCTATTTAGTCTAATCGGCGGACGGGGAAATTTTGAATCCTTTAGCAAATCGGGCCGCAAGGATACCTATGTATTGAATTCTGGTCGTTCGATGACGGTATTTGAGCAGGAGCGCAAGGCTAGGGGAGTCCTAGACGGCATGGATCCCCATGATGTTATGGGGCTTCCCGGTCCATTTGAACGTGCCGAAGCTGTTCGCAGGCTGTATGAGGCTGGCTTTAGTGAACGACAGATTGGCCGTCTTACGGGGCTTGGACGCTATGTCGTTCGAAATGCCCTCAAATCACTTTAATAGATGAAAATCAAGAGCTATTTCTGCCATTTCTACCCCGTCCCCGAGTGGCGGGTAGGGGAGAGCGGGGGATTGTGGTACAGTACTGGAGTTTAAACTGTTCTATTAAGGAGCTTATCTATGGGTCCGTTCCAGATTCTTCTGTTTGTCGTTTGGGCTGTCTCTGCCGTGGCGCTGACGATTCTCGTCCTGATGCATTCCGGTAAGGGCACCGGCGTTTCGGATATGATTGCCAGCTCGCTGTATAACTCCAGCTCTGCCACGGGCGTCATGGAGCAGAACCTCGATCGCCTGACGGTAATTATGGCCGTCGTTTTTGCCGTGTGCGTCGTCCTGTGCATGTTCTTCTTCCCGCAGGGCATCGTCGGCTATTAAGCTCGAGCCGCATAAATACTTGAAAAGGGTTCCGCAAGTGCGGGACCCTTTTTGTTTACATATTTGTAACAGAGTCAAAATATCCTCATATACTTCGCCCAACTAAAGAAAATCTCGACCGTTAACCGGAATTAGCCCCAAATCGTGCATAAAATGCGCTACAGTATTGCAATACGTTGGCCCGCTTTGTATAACCAGCCAAAACGGCGGACCGCGTTTGAATGGTTCGATTGGGCTGTCTTGACGTTGCCCGACCGAACTTACTTTGTCCTATCTCATAAGGAGGATGGCATGGCTGATTCTATGTTCCACCAGCCCGTTATGGGTCGACGCGCCTTCGTTGGCGGTACCCTTGCTGCGAGCTCCATGGCTTTTCTTGCCGCATGTGGCAAGAAGGGTGGCGACGCTTCCGGTTCTGAGTCCGGTTCGACGCTGAACTTCTACATCAACAACCCGGTCTGCATCGACCCCTACAACGTCCAGGAGGACCAGGGCACTCAGGTCGAGTATCAGCTCTTTGACGCTCTGACCTCTTACGACGCCGAGAAGGGCGAGATCGTTCCGCTGGCTTGCGAGTCCTTTGAGTCCAACGACGACGCCACCGAGTTTACCTTCAAGATCAAGAAGGCCAAGTTCCACAACGGTGACGACGTTACCTCCAAGTCCTTCAAGCTCGGTTGGGAGCGTCTGGTCAACACCAAGTCGGCCATCGCTACCGAGTACGGCCCTTCCGAGGTCTCCTATCACCTTTCCATGGTCGAGGGTTATGACGACCTGCTTGCCGGTAACGCTACCGAGCTCAGCGGTGTTACGTGCCCCGACGATGAGACCCTCGTCGTCAAGCTGTCTTCCGCTTACGCTGACTTCCCCTTCGTCGCCTCTCATCCGGCTCTGGCCCCGGTTCCCGAGTGCGCCGAGTCCGATGTCAAGAGCTTCTATCTTGCCCCGGTCGGTAACGGCCCGTTCATGATGGACGGCAAGTGGGAGGATGGCCAGGAGATCAACGTCAAGAAGTTCGACGATTACTATGGCGACAAGGCCAAGATCGATGGCATCCACTTCCAGGTCATCAAGGACATGGAGACCGCTTACAAGGAGTTCCAGGCCGGTAACCTCGATGTCTGCGACGTTCCCGTCGCTCAGATCGATGCCGCCAAGAAGGATCGCGGCGTGTCCAAGGACGGCTACACCATGGGTGACGGCGAGCGCATGCTGCTCGGCGCCGAGCCTTCCACGTACTATCTGACCTGCAACACCACGGCCGAGCCGTTTAACAACGCCGACTTGCGTAGGGGCATCTCCCTGGCCATCAACCGTGAGGCCATCTGCAAGACCATCTTCAAGGGTACCCGTACCCCTGCCGACGGCATTGTTCCTCCGGGCATCGATGGCTACAAGGAGGGCGCATGGGAGTTCTGCGCCTACGATGTCGACAAGGCTAACGAGTACCTCGACAAGGTTGCTCCCGCTGGCGCTAACGGGGATCGTGGCATTAGCGTGACCCTGTCCTACAACCAGGACGGCGGTCACAAGGAGATCATGGAGTCCATCATCGGCGACCTCGCCAAGGTTGGCGTTACCGCTGTCTCCGATACCCCTGAGTGGTCTGCCCTGCTCGAGCAGTATCAGAACTTTAACTATCAGTTCGGTCGTCTGGGTTGGATTGCCGACTACCCGATCATGGACAACTTCCTGTATCCGCTGTTCCACTCCGACTCCCTCGGTGGCGACAACCGCTCCGGTTACAACAACCCCGAGTTCGACGCCAAGGTCGACGAGGCTCGTACTATTGTTGACGACGAGGAGCGCGTCGCTAAGATGCAGGAGGCCGACGCAATGGTCGCTGCCGACTGCCCGGTCATCCCGATTATGTTCTACACGCACACCATCGCCGGCTCCGATCGCATCAAGCACCTCTATGTCGATCCGCAGAAGCACGCCGATCTGGGTACCGCTGAGCTCGCCTAAGAGTTTGCAGCTTCCGTGAGGGTCAAGTATTTACGTAGACCTCATGGGAAACATACAGTTCTCCCTAACCTGGGGTAAACTGGCTGATGGTAATTTTGGGATGCCGGTCTGGCGATCGGCATCCCATTTAGGTTAATCCCTAGATAGGGGAGTGGTATGGGTAAGTACATCGTTAAACGTGTGCTTCAGTTCATCCCGGTGTTTTTGGGCGTTACGCTGATTCTGTTCGCCCTCCAGAATATCGTGCCGGGAGATCCGATCAAGCTGATCGGTGGAGACAAGGCTCTGTCCCCCGAGGTGGAGCTTCAGCTTCGCGTCCGCTATCACCTGGTCCAGACGGACGAGGACGGCAACGCGATCCTTGACGAGAACGGCGACCCCGTTCAAACGTCGCTCGTGGACCGTTACTTGTATTACATGAACGGCCTGCTTCATGGCGATCTGGGCAATTCGTATCAGCGCAAGCTGCCGGTTGCGGAAATCTTTGCCCAGAAGTATCCGTATACGGTCAAACTTGCCGCGTGCGCCATCGTGCTCGAGGCAATTATGGGTATCGGTGCGGGTATCATTTCGGCGGTAAAGCGTTATTCCTTCTGGGATATTTTGGTAACGCTCACCACGTCGATCCTCGTTGCGGTCCCGGCCTTCTGGCTCGGTATGTTGCTGCAGCTGTTCTTTGGCGTCATCCTCAAGGACGCCACGGGCGGTGCAATCTCCATGCCGATCTCGGGTGCCGGCGGTTCCAGCTCTCAGTATCAGGATTGGATGCACTATGTGCTTCCGACCATTACGCTGGCTTCGGTTTCGACCGCTTATGCTGCGCGCATTATGCGCTCGCAGCTGCTTGACGTCATGAACCAGGATTACATCCGTACGGCAAAGGCCAAGGGTCTCTCCAATCGTGCGATCATCGTCAAGCATGCGCTTAAGAATGCACTCATCCCCGTCGTTACCTATATTGGTGTCGACTTTGGCGGCATGCTTTCGGGCGCCATCCTGACCGAGACGGTCTTTAACTGGCCCGGTATCGGCTATGAGGTCTATCGCGCCATTAGCATGCGTGACTGGCCCATCGTTATGGGCGGCGTTACGCTCATCGTTGTCGTCGTCATGGTGATCAACCTGCTCGTCGACATTAGCTATGCATTCCTCGACCCGCGCATCCGCCTTGGCGGTCCGTCGGATAAGGCCTAAGGGAGGTACGTCTCATGCAGGAAACTGATTCTCAGTCTCAGGAGCAGGCTACCGCCACCAAGGTCGCATCTGCTCCCGCCAAGTCCCGCACGCTGTGGGGCGACGCTTTTAAGCGTCTTCGTAAGAACAAGCTTGCCGTTATCGGTGTCTGCTGGATCATCATCGTCGTTGTGGTTGCCCTGACTGCAGATCTGTGGGCTAAGCCCTGGCTCGGTTCCCCGACGGCTTCCGACTCGACCACTATGGCCGAGACGTCGCTGCTGGCTCCGTGTGCAGAGCACCCGTTTGGCACCGACGCCCTCGGTCGTGACATTCTCGTCCGCGTTATCTACGGTGCGCGCGTTTCGCTGTCCGTCGGAATTATGGCCACCGCGATCTCCACGCTAATTGGTCTGGTCATGGGTGCTCTGGCCGGTTTCTACGGCGGCATCTGGGATACGATCATCATGCGCTGTGCGGACATCTTCCTGGCGTTCCCGTACGTGCTGTTCGTTGTCGCCATGATCGCCGTTATCGGTCGTGGCCTTCAGAACGTCTTTATCGCCATCGGTATTCTCGGCTGGCCTTCGATTGCGCGCGTCTTCCGATCCGCGATCCTGACGGTCAAGGAAAATGACTATGTTGATGCTGCGCGCGCGATGGGTGCATCCGATACTCGTATCGTCGTACGTCACATCTTCCCGAACTCCGTTGCCTCCATCGTGGTCTACGCGACCATGAACATCGGTGGCGCTATTCTGACCGAGTCTGCTCTGTCCTTCCTCGGTATGGGCGTTATTCCGCCTACGCCTTCGTGGGGCTCTATGATTCAGGACGGTCAGCAGTATCTTCTGACTGCTCCTTGGATGATGATCATGCCCGGTCTGGCAATTCTCTCGACGGTGCTCGCTTTCACCCTGCTGGGTGACGGTCTGCGCGACGCCCTCGACGTCAAGATGAAGGACGCATAAGGATGAAGAAGAACAAGAACTATGTGGACCTGAAGGACCAGCCGGTTCCCGAGGGCCAGCATCTGCTCGAGGTCGATGACCTTAAGATGTATTTCCACACCGAGGATGGCGTCGTTCGTGCCGTCGATGGTGTCTCCTACACGCTCGATCGCGGCGAGACCTTGGGCGTCGTCGGTGAGTCCGGCTCCGGTAAGTCCGTGACCGCCATGACCATCATGGGCCTTATCTCGATGCCTCCGGGAAAGATCGAGGGCGGCGACGTTCGCTATCGAGGCCGTTCTATCCTCGAGATGACCGAGGAAGAAATGCAGCACATTCGCGGTAACGATATCGCGATGATCTTCCAGGATCCTATGACCTCCTTGAACCCGGTCTATAAGATCGGCAAGCAGGTAGGCGAGGGCCTTCGTCTGCACCGTGGTTATTCCAAGCAGGAGGCGCTCAAGCGCGCCACCGAGCTTTTGGACCTCGTCGGTATTCCCGAGCCCGAGAAGCGCGTCAACGAGTATCCGCACCAGTTCTCCGGTGGTATGCGTCAGCGCGTCATGATTGCCATGGCTCTTGCTTGCGACCCCGATATTCTGATTGCCGACGAGCCCACGACTGCTCTGGACGTTACCATCCAGGCTCAGATTATTGAGCTTATGCAGGAGATGCAGGAGAAGAACGGCAACGCCATCATCATGATCACCCACGACCTGGGTGTTGTCGCCGATATGGCCGACAAGATCATGGTCATGTACGCCGGCCGTCCCGTCGAGTTCGGTACTGCTGAGGAGATCTTCTACGAGAGCCGCCATCCCTACACCTGGGGTCTTATTCGTTCCATCCCGGAGCAGGCCATTGAGGAGAAGAAGCCGCTTACGCCGATTCACGGCAACCCGCCTTCGCTCATGAACCTGCCCGAGGGCTGCGTCTTCTCTCCCCGCTGCCCCTATGCGACGGACAAGTGCCGCAAGCAGCGCCCCGAGCGCGTTGTCACCGAGTCCGGTCACTACTCTGCGTGCCACTACTCCGGTGACCCCGAGTTCCTCAAGAACGCTCCTGAGACGTCCCGTACGCGCGAGGATTTCAAGAAGGGAGGCGAGGCGTAAATGGCAGACAATAACGAGCGTACTCCGCTGCTGAAGGTCGAGCACCTCTCTAAGGAGTTCCCCGCCGAGTCCGGCATGTTCGCCAAGCGTTTTTCCAAACGCGTCGTCTCTGCTGTGAACGACATTTCTTTTGAGATTTATCCTGGCGAGACCTTTGGTCTGGTTGGCGAGTCTGGTTGCGGTAAGTCCACCACGGGCCGCACCATCATGCGTCTGACCAAGCCGACCGCCGGTAAGGTGTTTTTCCAGGGCAAAGATGTTGCCGAGATGAACAAGCATGAGATCAAGGACATGCGTCGCGAGATGCAGTTTATCTTCCAGGATCCTTATGCTTCGCTCAATCCTCGTATGACCATCGGCGAGATCGTCTCCGAGCCCATGACCATTCACGGTGTGGGCACCAAGGAGGAGCGCATCGAGCGTGTCCGCGAGCTTCTCGACGTTGTCGGCCTGAACCCCGAGCACATTAACCGCTATCCTCATGAGTTCTCCGGCGGTCAGCGTCAGCGTGTCGGCATTGCCCGCGCGTTTGCGCTGAAGCCCAAGCTTATTATCTGCGACGAGCCGGTTTCCGCTCTGGATGTGTCCATTCAGGCCCAGGTTCTTAACCTGCTCAAGGAACTGCAGGACAAGTTCGGTACCGCGTATCTGTTTATCGCCCACGACCTGTCCGTCGTGCAGCACATCTCCGATCGCGTTGCCGTTATGTATCTGGGTAAGATGGTTGAGGTTTCGGACTGGAAGACGCTCTACAGCGAGCCTCACCATCCGTACACGCAGTCGCTGCTGTCTGCCGTGCCGGTTCCCGATCCTGATATCCAGAAGACCCGCAAGCGCATCATCCTCGCCGGCGATCCGCCGTCACCGCTGGATCCGCCGACCGGCTGCCGTTTCCACACTCGCTGCCCGATCGCGCAGGGCATCTGCTCTGAGAAGCTTCCCGAGTTTAAGGAAGTCGCACCGGGTCACTGCTGCGCGTGCCACTTCGCCGAGCCGTTCCCGATCAAGGAATCGCACATCGACCTGTAGCTGGTGATCGTTCGGGCCCGTGCCGGACTTAGTTTTCAGAACGTCCTCGACCATGGAAACCCCCTTATCCTGCTCCTTCGGAGCCGCGGATAAGGGGGTTTCCTGGTCTGCGGAATGTTCTGAAAACTAAGTCCAGCACGGGCCCTGTGTTACCACTGCAGAGGGGGTGCGATTCCTTGATCGCTCACTTAATCTAATGGGAAAGATAGCGAGGCCGGAGCTTTAGCTCCGGCCTCCTTATATAAGGGCTAGGCAAAGCCGAGCCACTAAATTTATATCAGCTCCCAGAACATGTTTGAGAACTGTGCCTGAAGTACGTATTTGTAGGCCCCGAATCGGTGTTGCCTCCCGGCGCATTCCGCAGGGGGAGCGATATTTTGCAGCACGAAGTGCGCAGCAAAATATCGCTCATGCCCGAGGACGCGCCGGGAGGCAACACCGATTCGGGGCCGGACACACGGATCTACCTGCGCATTTACAAATTCGTAAACTTTTTTGAAAAAAGTGCTTGCACAGTTCTCGAATCATAGGTTATTATCTTCCTCGTTGAACGCGCGGGTCCAACAAAACGAACCGTGAATCAACAACATAGCATGTCGGAGTGGCGGAATTGGCAGACGCGCTAGCTTGAGGTGCTAGTGACCGCTTTTTGGTCATGCGGGTTCAAGTCCCGCCTCCGACACCATCGCATTTGAGAAGCCTCTTCGGAGGCTTTTTTGTTACCGATAGACGGTGGGGTCCACGATGGAAACGCTTGAACGCAACGAGTGGGCAGACGTTGCCCAACTAGTCGAGATCACGAGCGATGCTGTCATCATCTGCGAGCTCGACGGAACCATTCTGCATGTGAATAATCGCTTACTTGGTTTGATGTGCGAGGAACGCGCCGACGTCATCGGTGGAGATGTTAAAGACGTCCTGTACTCGTCCGCTTTTGAACGTGCGACGGAACATCGTCTGCCATTTGAAACTGATGGCTCCGAGAACGAACTGATGCTCAAGCTGAGTGACGGCTCCTTTATCCCCGTCTTGGTTCGTGCGGGCTCCGTAACGCCTCCACGCATCTTTGGGCGCCGCGCGCCACGTGTCCTGGTGGCGCTCCATAGCATCGAAGAACAGTATTCGCACGACCGCCAGCTCAAGCGTGCGCTTTCGGAGCTTAGAGTGGCGAACAAGCGCCTCTCTGGCACGCTCTCGGTCATTATGAGCACTGTGGGCTCCGATGAGTTGCCCAGCCTACTTGATACCGTTTTGAACCAGCTTGTAGGAACGCTCGATGCTTCGGGTGCCGCTATCTATTTTTCTGAGAGCGGCGGTTTTAAACTTCGCGGTGTTTCCAAGGAGCTGTACGACAGCTACCTGCCTGAGTTTTTGCCGTATGGTGCTGGCATTCCGACGTATGTTCTTCGTGAGTCGCGTGCCTGTCGCTTGTCGATTCAACAGGACCTTGAGGGTGATAAGGCCGCCTCCGGTATGTTTATGGACTTGGACAATCGTTCTAAGCACCTGTTGCGCATGCAGGATATGCCTCCGTACCGCAGCGAGATCTGTCTTCCCGTTTTTTACGGTACGCAGATTCTTGGCGTGCTGGAAGTTGGTTGGAAACGCCCTCAGGCACCGCTCGCCTATGACGTTAATGTGCTCGAGGTCATTTGCGATTACCTGTCTATCCAGCTGGTCGGCATGGCATCGAGCCTTCGCTCCCGTCGCACGGCCGAGCTTGGCCGCTCGCTCAATGTCTTGCGTGATGAGTTGTTTACCTTTCTAGACGATTCCGCCGCGGCTACCCAGGCGGTATCGTCCGAGATCTGCAATATGCTTAACTGCCATTTTTGCCCTGTTGAGTATGACGCCAGTCTGGATTCCTACGTCATAGATTTTGAAGGCGGCAGTCGCGTTGCTTTGCCGGACGATCCCGAGAAGCTTTTCTTTTCCACGACGGCGCCAGCGGCACGTCTGGGGGCTGGCCCTGATGGCTTTGAGGCATCTGTTTTGGGCGGTACGAGTGCCGAGGACCTTAAACACGTCCGTATAACTCGCGTTGACGAATCGATGCCTATGGGAGGCTGGCTTAGGGCGCATGGTCTGCCTTGTCAAGGTCTCTACGTCGACTCCGGCATCGAGGCGGGGCGACCACGCTCTAAGGGTGATGGCAAGCACAGTAACGACGCAATTGTTCCTGCTTCTGTTGCGAAGAGCCCGACGACGCGCGCGCTACTGCTTCGTGATGGCAGCCAAGAGCCGATTGATGACCTTGAATATGACTACTTGGTGCACTTGGCGCATGACTTTGAACTGATCTACGAAGGTGAATCTCAAAAGCGCGAGGAGCGTCATATCGCTCAGACCCTTCAGATCGGCATGAGAAATTCCCTGGGGGATGTTCCGGGTATCGCAACAGATTCGGTGTACCTGTCGGCCACGAACTCGGCGTTGGTCGGCGGCGATTTCTATACGCTCATCCGTCTTCCCGACGACTGCGCCGTCATGATTCTGGGTGATGTGTCTGGCAAAGGCATTGAGGCCGCATCGATGTCCGCGCTCGTCAAGACGGCCCTGACGGCATATGCGTGGGAGGGCGCTGGACCGGCCCGCATGGCACGCTCCCTTAACAGTATGCTCATGGGCTTTTCGAGGGTCGAGACGTTCGTGACAGCCTTTATCGCCAAGATTGACCTGAAAGCCGGACGCGCAACGTATTGTTCGGCGGGCCATCCTCCGACCATGGTCATCAGGCCAGAGTCGATGCCACTGGGTGGCGGCGAGGCTCGTGGGGGAGAGGTCGAGCTACTTGGATGCCAATCGGGCGTAATCGGTGCCTTTGAGAGTATGGTGTACGAGACAGGCGTGTTTACGTTCGCCCCCGGCGACATGCTCTTCATGTATACGGATGGAACGATTGAGGCCCGCGACCGCACCGGAGCGTTCTTTGGCGAGCAGCGCTTGCGCGATCTTCTGCTTTCTGTTTCGGGGGAGGGCGTGTCGGGCATTTGCGGCAAGGTCTTGGGCGAGCTTGACCGATTTACCGAATCGGCGCTGGACGATGACATTGCATTGGTGTCCCTTGAGTTTTTACGGGGTCGTTCATAGACGGCGCTGAACGGGCTGAATCCGCACGGTTGGGGAAACGAATGCATCGAGTGGGCTTTTTTGGGGAACCATGGTCGTATGAATGAGTGGAATGACATAGCGGTTTTGACGCCACCAGGCGATATCGACATCGCCACGGTGCCTGCGCTGCGTCGGCGGTTGGATGCCTTGATTGGCCGCGGCGTGCGTCGTGTCGTCATCAACTGTCAGGCTGTTAGCTTTATCGATTCGACGGGCTTGGCATTCCTGCTTACGCGCGCTCGTGAGCTCATGAGGCGAGAAGGCCTGCTTTCGCTCGTCAATGCATCAGGTGAAGTTGTTCGCTTTTTGGAGATTGCTCGTCTTGTCGATATCCTTCATGTCGCGGGGCCGGCACGGGAGTCTATTCCCGCCATTCCGGTGGGGGAGCTGCCTCGCTGGAGTAAGAGTGTCGAGGTCCGTCAGGGTATCGAGAATCTTCCATACTACCGACATCGCATCGCCGAACTCCTTGAATCGCTTCCGTTGCGCCGTGACGAGCGCTACGATGTCGCATTGGCGTCGGGGGAGGCGCTGGGTAATGCCTATGACCATGCGGGCGGTATCGGGTGCGTCCTGACGGTTCAGGCCTATGGCGATCGCGTTGTGGTTGAGGTGCTTGATCGAGGTGCCGGCTATTCTATCGATGAAACGAGCGAGCCGGTTGCATCTGAGGAACGCGGCCGTGGTATCAAGCTTATGCGTATGCTCGTCGATAACGTGGAGGTTGCTCGTCGTACGGACGGCGCCGGCACGCGCGTGCAGATGGTGAAGCTGTTTAGCGGAGCGCTGGAATCGTGTGCCTAGCCAATCGCTTTAGCGCGTTTGGCTATTAAGAACATGCGGCAGACAAGTTTTTTGAAAAAAGTACTTGCGTCTTTTGGACAACTCGCGTAAATTAATAACCCGCAAGCGGACATGGCTCAGTTGGTAGAGCACAACCTTGCCAAGGTTGGGGTCGCGGGTTCGAGCCCCGTTGTCCGCTCCATTGCATTTCCGGACCGTTTAGGCGGTCCTTTTCGGCGAAGTGGCCAAGTGGTAAGGCAGAGGCCTGCAAAGCCTTTACCCCCGGTTCGAATCCGGGCTTCGCCTCCAGGCAACATCCGGGCGCTCCGGCGCCCGTTTTGTTTTACATATGCGGACATGGCTCAGTTGGTAGAGCACAACCTTGCCAAGGTTGGGGTCGCGGGTT
>CABSKX010000064.1 GCA_902478365.1 uncultured Collinsella sp.
TCAACGATATGGCACCGTGGGGACACATGTATGTCAATCCTGGTCTAACAGAGCCTTAATAATTGGCGTAGCATATAGTGCGCTTTGCCTTCTTCTTTTTGCAATAGCCATAATACGTGGAGGGCATAACCTCTCGCACGATATGCTAACCGCATTTTTGCCTGCAATGATAGTCAACGCTGTATTGGTGATATCGGTTGCGCTGGAGACGGTGACCATCTATCGGATTACAGACAGCGCTGTATTGAGCGGGGCTGCGATAATTATTGGATTTGTCATGAGCTTGACGCTCTACGGAACCTTCCTTCAGGCGCCCATACCGTCCTTGCGATGGATTTTCCTTCTTCCGGGGCCGTATCTTGGAGTCGGATGTGCCCTTGGGTATAGCGATATGGGTCAGCTGACACTTCTGGGATACGGCGTGGCAGCCAGCTGTCTATCGGTATTGATTTACGCTCTCGTGAGCTTTCGTGCTGGGGGTGTGCTCAATGGCTCGCCAGACTAGAAGATTTCTTCATTCAGAATTGAGGCATGTGAGCAAATGGACGTACGCCTTAATCCTGGTAATTTATGCGTGCATGGTGGTATTGCAGCTTAATTCTTTCCCGATGTGGTTCTGTAGTCTCCGTGAGAACAGTTTCTTGGGCTTTTTCCCAGACCCGACACTTCGGCTATCGGCAGAGGATGTCCTTCTATTTGGTAATGCAGAGGTTTTCCGCGGTCTGCTGTTCAACGTGGCCCCGTTGGCTCATGCATTGTTCTTTCCGTTCATCGCGGCTTGCATTGTGCCGCGCTTTGTCAGTTCGGGCTTTATTGAGGAACCGTGGGGGTTGTCGGAGGCTCGGGGAGGGAAGCGTGTGTGCGCTATCGTTGCGCGAGTGGTGCTGTCTTCTTTTGCCCTTTTGGGCGCATTTATCCTGTCAAGTGTCGTTTTGTACTGTCTTAACTGCGTAATCGTTTTGGATGCTCAGCAGTATTTCAACCTGAATATTTTTTGCTATCGACTTCTTCTGGCGAGTGTCGTCTGCCTTGCATATGTGGTCTCTTGCGTGATTGCTGTTTCCTATTTTGGGTCCGGCTTCGGTCCGATTGGCATGCTGCTGCTTGTCAATGTTGTAGCGATCTACATACAGCTCGGGGCCAATTCCATGCTTCCGCTTCCGTCCTCGATGCTCATGTGGATTTGCGGTGTGACCCCGTTGGGGGACGGCCAATGCGTTTCGATTTTAATTGACTGCCTAATAAACGTAGCAAGCGTTTTTACCATTTGCTTCACTATCGACCGATTGCGGTCGAGATTTATTTGATTGTTTGTGAGGGATAATCATACCGAGCAAACCAAATGCAGGCGGGCGGGCACCGTGGCTGGTGTTCGCCCGCCTGGCATAGGAGGCTTTAACCTGAGTGGTTTGCGGGCTAGCGGGCCTGCTTGACCTTTGCCGCTGCCTCGACAAACGACTTCCACAGGTTAAAGTCGGTCTCGAGCGTCTTCCACGTGTACTCAGGGTGCCATTGCACGCCCAGGCAGAACGGCTGGCCTTCGACTTCGATGCACTCGGGAACGCCGTCGGTTGCCTTGGCGACCAAGCGCGTGCTTTTACCCAGACGATCGACGCAGCAGTGATGTGCGGAGTTGGTCTGGATCAGCCTGTGCCCGCCAACCGCGCGCTCCAGCAGCGAGTCCGGCACGACCTCGACGGGATGCACAGGGTCGTTGAGCACGTGGGTGTGGCGCCACTGCGTGCGGCCCTCGCGAGCGCCCAGGCTCGGCACGTCCATGCACAGGGTGCCGCCGGTGGCGACATTGAGCAACTGCGTGCCGCGGCAGGTGGTAAAGAGCGGCTTTTTGGCACGGAGCACCTCGCCGACCAGCTTAAACTCAAAGCTATCGCGAATCTCGCAGCAGAGGGTGGGATCGTAGGGTCGATCATCGCCCCAACGTTTGGGATTGACGTCGGGGCCGCCGGGGATGGCGATGCCGTCGGCGATATCAACGTAATGACGGATGACCTCAATGTCCTCGGTGATGGACATCTGCAGCGGCAGGCCGCCAGCGGCAAGGATGGCATCGACAAAGACACTTGCGATTTCCTCGTTGGGGGAGAGCATCTCGGTTAAAAACGGCTCTGCCTCTTCCCAGCGCGGCGCGACGAGGATGAGCGGACGGTCGGCGGGGGCGACGTCGACATGCGGGGTGTAGGACGATGAAGTGCGAGTTCCGATCATAGGTGTAACTTTCGAGTTTGGATGGGCATGGCTGGCGGGTGGGCGGTCTGGCTAGTGACCCTTGATGGAGTTGAGGAAGTCCTGGGCGCGCTTGGTCTGGGGATGGTCGAAGAACTCGTCGGGCGTGCCGGTTTCCACGATCTGGCCGTCGGCCATAAACACGACGCGGTCGGCCACGCGGCGGGCAAAGTTCATCTCGTGCGTGATGACGATCATCGTCATGCCCTGCTGCGCCAAGCGCACCATGACCTCGAGCACCTCATTGATCATCTCGGGGTCAAGGGCGCTTGTGGGCTCGTCAAAGAGCATGGCCTTGGGCTGCATGGCGAGTGAACGGGCGATGGCCACGCGCTGCTGCTGGCCGCCCGAAAGCTGTGCGGGCACCTTGTCGGCCTGCTCGGCCACGCCCACGCGGCTCAGCAGGTCCATAGCACGCTCGCGAGCCTCCTCCTTGGACACGCCCAGCACGTCGACCGGCCCCAGCATGACGTTCTGCAGCACCGTCATATGTGCAAACAGGTTGAACTGTTGGAACACCATGCCCAGCTCGGCACGCATGCGGGCAAGATCCTTGCCTTCCTGCGGCAGGGGCTCGCCCTCGATGAGGATCTCGCCCGAGTCGATGGTTTCCAAGCGGTTGATGGTGCGGCACATGGTCGACTTGCCCGAGCCTGAGGGCCCGATCACAACGACGACCTCGCCGCGGTCAACGGACAGGTTGATGTCGTTGAGGACATGCAGGTCGCCGTAGTGCTTATCGACGTGCCTGAGCTCGATCAGCGGCTGATTGCCGGTAGAAGAAGTGCTCTGTGCCATGGTGCTCGGCTCCTTATGCTTTGAGAACGTGGGTACTTAGCGGATGATGGTTGCGCCGGTCTTGTGCGAAACATAGACAGCGGCCTTGTTGATCGCGACGTTGATGAGGATATAGATGACCGCGATTACCAGGTAGACCGACACGAGAGCATCATAGTTGGTAATGAGCACGCGGGCATTTTGCATCAGGTCGGGATAGCTCACCACGTAGGCGACGGTGGTGTCCTTGACCACGACTACGAGCTGAGAAATCAACGACGGGATAATAAACCGAATCGCCTGGGGCAATACGATTTTAAAGGTGATTTTAGCCTTGGAGAGACCGAGCGCCTGGGCCGCCTCGACCTGCCCGCGCGGTACGGCGTTGACGCCGGCGCGGAAGATCTCGGCAAGTACGCCGGCGGCAGCGAGCGCGACGGGAAGCGTGAGCATCCAAAACGACGGCAGCGCGATCTTGTACTGGGGCAGCACCAAAAAGAAGAAGTAGATGAACAGCAGGCTTGGCACACCGCGGAAGAAATCGGTGAGCACGCGGCAGACCAGCTGCAGCGGCTTAATGTCGCTCGTGCGGCCGAGCATAAGGGCCAGGCTCAGCACCAGCGCGATGGCGCCAGCGGTGAGTGCGACTTTAACGGTGCCCTCAAAGCCGGCAAGCAAGAACTTCCAGGTGGTGAGATGCGTAAAGAAATACCAGTAGTGGACCGAAAGCTGACCGGTCACATAAAAGCGCTGCAGTACCAGAGCGATGAGCGCGGCCACGGCAACGAGCGAAATGGCGGTGCCGATGCGAATCTTGGCGAGCATCTTGGGGCCGGGAGCCTCGTAGAGCGCATCGCGCATGGTAAGTGCAGGGGAGGAATGCTTGTTCATCGGAGGATCCTCACCTTCTTATCGATATAGTTGCCAATGTGGCTCACCACAAAGGCCGTGCCCAGGTAGCCGAGCGCCGAGATAAAGAACGCGGCGACGCCGCCGAGCGAGCGCGTGTTAATGTAGCTCACCACGCCGGTGAGCTCCTGCGGCTTAAGCGGCACCTGGCTGCCGAGCGCAGTGGTGAGCATGACGGCGATAAAGAGGTTGGTCATGGGCAGCACGCTCGAGCGCAGCGCCTGCGGAATCACGATCTTGGCGAGGATGCGGTTAAAGCTCATGCCCAGCGAGCGGGCGGCTTCCACCTGGCCAACGCCGACGGTGTTGATGCCGCTCATAAAGTTCTCGGAGCCAAAGGCCGAGCCCAAAAGGACCGTGGCGACGATAACGCAGGTGCGGTAGGGCAGGACGACCTTGAGCGGCGGCAGCGCGTAGACGACGACGATAAGCAGCGCGATGCCAGGGATGTTACGGAAGACCTGGACATACAGGTCGCCAAAGACGCGCAGCGGCTTGAGCGGCGACACGCGCATCACGGTGACGGCGACGGCCAGCACCATGGCGATGGCAAACGATTCGAGCGTCATGCCCCAGGTTGCTAGCAGCGCGTCGATATAGTTCTGGCCATAGAGCGACCAGAGTTCGGAGAGACTCATGCGGACCTCCCGTCGATAAGGAAAGGGGCTCCCGTGTGTACGGAAGCCCCGACAACTCAGTGAGGAAACAGTTTACCGCAATAAAGCGCATCATGCGTTTCCATATGGTTTCGTTGCGGCCGTTACCAGGCTCGCTGCCTAGGCGCCGATCTCGGGCAGCTCAGGAACATTGGTGTCGCCCGTACGGTCACCGATGCAGATCTGCCACAGCTCGGTCCAGGTGCCGTCGTCCTCGATCTTCTTAAGGAAGTCGTTGACAAAGGCGACGCCGTCGGAATCGAGCGGCAGGCCGATGCCGTAGGGCTCCTTGCTGCCGAAGGGCTTGCCGGCGATCTTGTACTTACCGGGCTCGCGGACCAGGGCGCTCTGCTGCATGTTGTTATCGATGACGTAGGCGTCAACGCGGCCCTGCTGGAGTGCCTGGCGGGCCTCCTCGTCGGTCTTGAACTCCTGCTGGCTGGCCTTGGGAGCGAACTCCTCCAGGATGGCGGGGCCGTTGGAGCCGGACTGGACGGCGACGTTCTTGTCGGCCAGGTCGTCGACGCTCTTGATGTCGTCGTTATCGGCGAGTACCAGGATGGCCTGCTGGGTGTAGTAGTAGGGACCGGCAAAGGAGACGAGCTTCTTGCGCTCATCGGTAATGGTGTAGGTGGCGAGTACGGCGTCGACCTGGCCGTTCTGCAGGACGGACTCGCGCGTGTCCGAGGTCACCTGGGTGATCTCGACCTTGTTCTCGCCCAGGATGTAGTTGGACAGAAGCTGCGCGATACCAGCGTCGAAGCCGCGGGTCTGACCGTCTTTCTCGTTGAGGAGGGAGAAGAGCGTGGAGGTCTGAACGCCACCGATCTTAAAGACACCGGCGTCCTTGACGGCCGTGGCCCAGGTGCTAGCGGCGATGGCGTCGTCATCGGCCTTGGGGCCGTTGTCGACGAGCTTGTCGAATGCCTTAGCGTCGAGCGTGGTGGAAGTCTCGGTATCCTCGGAGCCCTTGGAGGAGCCGGCGGCGGAACCCTTGTCGGCCTCGGCGCTGGTGTCGGAGCAGCCGGCAAGACCAAGGCCGGCGACGGTTGCGAAGGTGGCGGCGACAAAGCCGCGGCGGTCGAGAACGACCTGCTGGGAGAGGTTCTTGCTCATGGTAGAACACCTTTCTCAATAAAATCCCTAGCGGTTGAGTAGAGTTATACCCTATCGCGCTCAAATGGGTCAACACGAAATAACTCAGAAACATACTTGCCTTATGGGTTATTCTACCTACCAAAAAGGGACAGGCTCCTTTGTGGTGGTTCCTGCAGATGCGACGGCCTGCCTCGCTGCTTTGTCTCAATCTGTAACAGGTAGACGAGGAAATGGGTTCTAACTGTTACAGATTGAGATTTTCTCTTCAGGGGAATTCGAATGTCTCAATCTGTAACAGTTAGACGGGAATTCGGGCTCTAGATGTTACAGATTGAGATAATCGCGTCGCGAAAATTAAAACCTCCGCAGGGATGCTTCCCTTGCGGAGGTTTTCTTACTCGTTGAGTAGCCTTACGGCTTCGGCGGCCATGTTCTCGACCGTCATGCCGTTCTGAGCGAGCAGCTCGTTGGGGTCGTAGCGGTCGGGGAAGCCCTTGGCGATGCCGAAGGTGCGCGTGCGCACGGGCGTGCAGGCCAGGTAGCACGCCACGCGCTCGCCCCAGCCGCCGTCCAAGATGCCGTCCTCGAGGGTGACGACGACGCGATGCTCGGCGGCAAGGCTGTCGAGGAACTCGCGGTCGAGCTCGGTTGCGAAGCGCGGGTTGACGAGCGTGGCTTCGATACCGTACTCGGCGGCCAAGCGGTTTGCCACACGCTCGCCTAGCTCAAAGAAATCGCCGAGCGCGAGCACGGCAACGTCGCGGCCCTGGCGCACCACGTTGTAGCGAACGGCGCTGTAGTCGGTGTCCTCGGCGGGCGCAAAATCGGGGCGGCTAACCAGGCCAATGCCCGGTACGCGGATCGCCACGGGATGTTCGCGGTGGTCGAGCGACCAGCTCAGCATGGACAGGTATTCCTCCATGCAGGCCGGCGCCAAGTAGCGCATGTTGGGAAGAGCGCCCAGCATGGAAATATCAAAGAACGAGAGGTGCGTCTCGGATGTGGTGCCAAAGATCGACGCGCCAAACACCAAGATGGTTGCGGGGGCATCGTTGAGGCACAGGTCGTGCCACAGCTCGTCGTAGGCGCGCTGCAAAAACGTGCCGTACACACCAAAGACTGGCTTGGCGCCCGAGCGCGCAAGCGCGGTGGCAAAAGTTACGGCGTGCTCCTCGGCAATGCCCACGTCGACAAACTGCTTACCTGCCGCAGCGCGAAGCTCGGGTGTAAAGCCCATGATGTAGGGCGTGGCGGCCGTGATGCCCACGACCTGCGAATCGCGCTCGATGGCGGTGCTGAGCGCCTCGCCCGTAATATCGGCATAGGTGCGCGGTGCGGGCTCGCTCGGATGGCCCGGGCAGAGCTTGCGCCCAGTCGCCATGTCAAACGGACCCACGTGGTGCCAGCGTTCCGGGTCGCTCTGGGCTGGCTCAAAGCCCTTGCCCTTGGCGGTGGAGACGTGCAGCACGATGGGGTGATCGATATTGCGCAGTTCCTGCAACGCGTCGACGAGGGCCAACACATCGTTACCGGCGTCCAGATAGCGGTAGTCGAGCCCCATCGCGCGGAAAACGTTGCGCTCACAGGTACCGTTGCTGGCGCGCAGCTCGGCCAGATTGCGATACAGGCCGCCATGGTTCTCGGCAATGGACTGGTCATTATCGTTGACGATGATGACCAGGTTGCTATCGAGTTCGGCGGCATTGTTAAAGCCCTCAAACGCCAGGCCGCCCGAAAGCGAGCCGTCGCCAATGATGGTGATGACGTTATACGTGTCGCCCGCCAGGTCACGCGCGTGGGCAAGGCCGCAGCCCAGGCTCACCGACGTGGAGGTATGGCCCATGGCGAACAGGTCGTGCTCGGACTCGTTGGGATTGGCAAAGCCAGAAGCCTCACCATAACGCTTCGGGTCGATATAGGTGTACGCGCGCCCGGTCAGCGCCTTGTGGGCGTAGGTCTGGTGCGACACGTCAAAGACAATTTTGTCGGTGGGGGAGTTAAACACGCGATGGAGCGCGACCGTGAGCTCAACGACGCCCAAGTTGGGGGCAACGTGCCCGCCGACGGCGGCGGAGCTTTCGAGGATGGCGTGGCGAATCTCGCCGCAGAGCAGCGGAAGCTCGGCGCGGTCGAGAGCCTTGACGTCCTCGGGCGTTGTCGTTTGCGTAAGCAGCATCGTTGTGGGTTACTCCATGCGAATCGTGCGCCGGCACTCCCTCGGCCGGCACAATTGCACAAGACAGTCTCGCACATTTTGGCGTTTGATATGTGACGGCGGCGCGGTAATTCGCCAACTGGCGGGGCAAAACGTTTTGTCCGATGCCATACTGATGTGTTCCATGTTGTTTTTATCGATTGCGCACAGGCCGTGGCTTGTCGTCGTGAGTCGCTGAAAGGAGGCAGCATGTCCGATGTCGTTCGTGCCGAGAAAATCGCGTGCGAAGTAGACCATGCTGCCCGTCAGCTGGCGCAGGCGGGCCGTCTGGACCTGACGCGCGAGTTTATCCAGCATGGCGATGTGACGGTGTATACGCATGTGACCTCGGTGGCGCGGGCAAGTCTGTCCTTTGCCGAGCGCTTGGGCCGTGCTGGCATTTCGGTCGACCGTGCCTCGCTGCTGCGCGGAGCCCTGTTACACGATTACTTTCTCTACGATTGGCACGACCCCGACCCGAGCCATCGACTGCACGGATTTCGGCATCCGTTTTTTGCCCTGGCACGTGCGGAGGAAGATTTTGAGCTGACGTCGCGCGAGCGGAATATTATCGTGCGGCATATGTTTCCGCTGGTGCCGGTGCCGCCGACGTGTCGTGAGGCTTGGATTGTATGCCTGGCAGATAAATGGTGCGCGCTGCGCGAGACGGTCGCCGGCCGTCTGCCGCGCAAAGACGACGCGAACGATTTGAGCGAGGGCTCGAGCGACGGCTCGAGCAAAGATTCGAGTGAAAAGAAGAGAGGGTAGACGGTGGGGACCGCGATCGACATGGCATTTGACGGCGCGACGCTTGCCGCCTGTCCGCTTTCGGCACTGGTGCTCTCGTTCGTCTTCTACGGGTTTTGCGGCTGGGCATGGGAATCGACGGTCTGCGCCATGCTCAACCACGGACGCTTTGCCAACAGCGGCTTTTTGCTGGGACCGTGTTGCCCCATCTATGGCGCGGGCGGCATTGCCTGCTGGCTTTTGCTGCGCGGGATTCCGGATGCGTCGAGCCAGTTTGTCGCTGCAGCGCTCGTATGCAGCGTGATTGAGTACAGCGTGGGCGTGCTGTTGGAAAAAACAACGGGCGCTCGCTTTTGGGACTATTCGCACCTGCCGTTTAACCTGCACGGGCGCATCTGCCTGTACTGGGCCTGCGCGTTTGGCCTGGGTGCGCTGTGCATTTGCCGTTTAGTGGAGCCGGCATTGCTGGGGCTGCTTGGCTATCTGCCGGTGCTGATTGTGCGGTTGTCCGCCTTTATCGTCGCGGTCGCGATGATGGTCGACGCGGTGTGCTCGTTGGCGAGCTGGCGGCGTCTGTCCGATCAGCTGGAGCGCGTGCGCGCCGACCTTGCCGACCGCATCAATGAGTCGCTCGCCGATGCGTCCGACTCCATGCTCGAACGTATTCCCGATTCGGCGATCGACTCGGTGGCACAGACGCATATCCGCAGCCGTGCCGTTAACGCGTGGCTGGCGGAGCTGGGCGATGCGACGCTCGATGCCCTGCGCGAGAAGGCTTCGATGCCGACGTTTATTTCGGATGGTGCTCGCGGCCTGGCGCTCGCTGCCCGCCGCGTGGCCGATGCCGCGCCGAGCATGCCGCGTCCGTCGCTCAGTCGTCGCCTTGCCGGTAAGCGCATGAGCCGTCCGGTGCCGAGCGTGTCACTCAGTCGTCGTGACCTGCGCTTTTTCAATGCCTTCCCGCGTCTGCGCATCAATCGCTACGAAGGTGTCATTCGAGCAACTAATCTCCGCGACCGCGCCCACGAGCTGTTTCGGCGCTAGCCGGGATGGGCGCGCTCACGGCTCCCTTGCTCGCGTATTTCCCGTTCGTTTCGCGCCCGTTGCCGCGCCGTTTCCAAGATTGCGGCACCGTTGGAGACGGCAAGATTTGGGTCGAGCCGGTCGAGGAGGTCATCCGCATCCGTACCGACGAACACGGCCCCGCCGCGGTGTAGGACAATCTTTCGCCTGACGGGCGTGCCTCTCTTGGGATGCGCCCGTTCTCGTCTACAATATCGTGCAGACGAAGGAGAGGCGTGCCCATGATCAAGATGTTTGCGAGTGACTTAGACGGAACGCTGTTGAATGCCCTGCACGAGGCAGACGGGACCATTCGCCGTGCCATTCGCGAGCTGACCGAGGCTGGCCTGCATGTGGTTCCCGCGACCGGACGCTCGACGCTGCCGATCGGCGAGCATGGCTTTACAGGTCTGGCACTCGACGCCTGCTGCTCTAATGGCTCCATCGTGCGCGACAGTCATGGCGAGGTGCTCAAGACCTGGACCATCGACCCGCAGGTTACCGAGGAGCTGCTCAAGGCGTTCCCGGACATTTGCTTCGACTGCTCCACGCCCGACGGCATGTTCTCGAGCGGTTCGTTCGAGATGCACCAGGCGGGCTTTAAAAAGGACAGTCCTATCAAGCGCATCGTGATGCGCGGCATGCGTGCACGTGGCGGGTATCACGAGGAACAGTATTTCGACCAGTCGATCGGTGACATCCTGCGCCATGACGTGTGCAAAATCAACTGCCGCGTGACCTCGCCCGAGCTGGAGCGCGACCTTAAGGCATATTTGGCCGAGCGATCGGACCGCGTGGTCAACGCGCCGTTCGATCCGGTGATGTTCGAGATCACGGACGTGGCGTGCAACAAGGGCGAGAGCGTGGCGTGGCTGGCGGGCTACTACGGTATTGCCGAGGACGAGGTCGCGGTCTACGGCGACGGCGGCAACGATATCGCCATGCTCAAGCGCTTCCGTCACAGCTACGCGACCAAAAACGGCAGTGACGCGGCCAAGGCCGCCGCGAGCGCGACCATCGGCAGTTGCATGGTCCACGCCGTCCCCAAACACATGCTCGCCACCATGCATAAGCAAAACTCCCGCACCGTCATCGAATAATGCGACAAAGGGACTGCCCCTTTGTCGCGGGGGTTTGTGTTCTTGGAATACGAACATATATTCGTATATATAACTAGGCTCTGGTAGAATCGGTATCGTTGACGGCAGTTCCATGTGCCGGGCAGCGCCCTCCATCTGATGGGAGGTGATGCCCATGACCGATTTGATTGATTTCGTGAGACTTCTGACCGCTTTGGCTCGTTCTTCACAGCGCTTGTCGGCCTTTCCGAGGCACTCAAGCAGCGTTCGAAGCGCAATAGAAGGGGTCGCCGCCGCTAAGGCGTTGACCCCCTAATGCAAACAACGGCGCTGCCCAGCTAGCTACAACTTGGGCTGCCGTCGACACTATTCTACCCACGAATGCCATTTCGGACAATCGGTAATGCCGCTTCAAAAGCCAGGCACAACTGGCACCTTGATTATCGACTTTATCCGAACACCTCCCACATTCATCCGCACATGTACGGA
>CABSKX010000065.1 GCA_902478365.1 uncultured Collinsella sp.
AGCAAAGAGTCTGCCGGCACTACTGCCATCAACTCGTCGCGCACCAAAGACCGCGATGTCATGCCGTTTTCTCGGGGCTCACGCGGGATAAAGCCCAGATCGCAGCGCCCTTCCGCCACCCATTGTTCAATCTCTGAGTAATCACCCATCAGCAACTCATAATCGACGTCCGGGTGATCGGCGCGAAAGCGCGCAATCACCGGCGGCAGCACGTGGGTCGCCACACTCGAAAACGTACCGATGCAGATTTTGCCGCGCATGAGCCCACGCATCTCATCCACCCGTCGCTGCAAACGAACAAATTCCTCGCATAACGCCTCGACCGCCGGCATAACTTGCCGCCCGTCAGCAGAAAGCACTACGCCCTCGCGACTGCGGTCGAGCACCTTAAAGCCCCAATCGGCCTCAAGATCGGCCACCATACGGCTCACGCCCGACTGCGAATAGCTCAGCCGCTCGGCGGCGCGCGTAAAACTGCCGGCGCGCACGGTCTCGAGCAGCACCTGCATCTTTTGAATATTCGTTTCCACGGCACCCCTCCATCTTTGCATGAGTTTTTGTCATGTTAGCCATGCATTATATTCGCTTTTCTTCTAAAGCCAGTTCACCCATAGTGAAGATGCTCGGATATAGAGGGGATGTCAGCGCATGAACAACGGACTGTTTACGTACTTAGCAGCATTGCTATTGTTTGGCTCCAACGGCATTATCGCCGCTGCCATCGCGCTGCCGAGCTCGGATATCGTGCTACTGCGTACGTTTTTGGGCGCACTCTCGCTTGTCACCATTCTCGCCATCACCCAACGCCATAAGTTGCAGGCGCCATCTCGCCCCCGCGAAGCCGCAGCCCTCCTCCTTTCGGGAGCCGCGCTGGGCGCCAGCTGGATTTTTCTGTTCCGCGCCTACCAGACGATCGGCGTCGGCGTATCCTCGCTGCTGTACTACTGCGGCCCCATCATCGTCATGGCGCTCTCGCCGTTTATCTTTGGCGAAAAACTGACCGGCAGCAAAATCGCCGGCTTTATCGCCGTCGCCTGCGGCGCTTTTCTCATTGCAGCGCAAGGTCTCGGCGGCAACATGCCCATTGCGGGCATCGTCTGCGGCATCGCCTCGGCATTTTGCTATGCGCTGATGGTCATCGCTAGCAAGGGTGCGCCGCACATCGAGGGTCTCGAGAACTCCGCGCTCCAGGTGAGCGCCGCCTTTGTGACCGCGCTGGTCCTTACGCTCGTCACCCAAGGCGCTCCCTCGTTTTTCTCCCCCGACATCGCCGCAGGCATCGATTGGCGCACCGTCGTCATGCTCGGCGTCGTCAACACCGGCATCGGTTGCCTGCTCTACTTTAGTGCCGTCGCCAAGCTGCCCGTCCAGACCGTCGCGGTCGTCGGCTACCTCGAGCCGCTTTCGGCCGTCGTGTTCTCGGCCGTCCTTTTGGGCGAAGCCATAACACCGGTCCGCCTGATGGGCGCCGCGCTTATCATCGGCGGCGCGATTTTTTGCGAACTCGCCGGCAAACGCGCAAACGCCAAGGCTGGCATCGCCCAGACAGTACGTGCTTAAAAGCCCCTGCTTTGAAATGCTACCTGGGTAGATAAATAATCCCCAGCTGAGGATTATTGTCTAAAATAACCCGATGTGCCAAACTGCTCTTGTATGTATAAAGACGGCATAAAGTTTTTTGTCCTAGACAGATAACCGGATGTCTAAGGGAGTCCTCGTGGCACACAATAAACTGGAGGCAAACCTCCAAGACCAGCACGGGCAAGGCGGGCACGGAGCCATCCCCCTCTCCGCTGGCATGCTGCTCGTAACGCTCGGCGTCGTCTATGGCGACATCGGCACGAGCCCCATGTACACCATGAAATCAATCGTCGCCAACAACGGCGGCATCGGCACCGTCAGCGAGGACATGATCCTGGGCGCGCTTTCGCTCGTCATCTGGACCATGACGCTCGTGACCACGGTCAAGTACGTGGTAATCGCCATGAAGGCCGACAACCACAACGAAGGCGGCATCTTCGCCCTGTTTAGCCTGGTGCGAAAAGTGGCACCATGGCTGATCCTACCTGCCATGATCGGCGGCGCGGCACTGCTCGCCGACGGCATCCTCACCCCCGCGGTCACGGTCACCACAGCCATCGAGGGTCTGCGCACCATCGAATGGGGCCATGCGCTGCTGGGCGACGGCCAGACCAACGTCATCATCATCACCATCATCATTATCTGCGGCCTATTTGCCATGCAGCGCGCCGGCACCTCGTCAATCGGCAAGCTCTTCGGCCCGCTCATGACGCTGTGGTTCCTGTTCCTGGCAGGCGCCGGTCTGTTCAACATGCTCGGCAACCTGTCCATCTTGCGCGCGCTCAACCCCATCCGCGGCATTATGTTCCTGTTCTCGCCCATCAACCATTCGGGCATTATGGTGCTCGGCTTTGTCTTCCTGTCGACAACCGGTGCCGAGGCACTCTACTCGGACATGGGCCACGTGGGCAAGGCAAACATCTATGCATCCTGGCCATTTGTTAAGGCGGCCCTTATCCTCAACTATCTGGGTCAGGGAGCTTGGCTACTCGACAATAACTCCAACCCCCAGATGCTCGCGATGGATATCGTTAACCCGTTCTATATGATGCTTCCCGAGCCCCTGCGCCCCTTTGCCATTGTGCTTTCGGCCGTGGCGGCCATCATCGCCTCGCAGGCGCTCATCACCGGCTCGTTCTCGCTGGTATCCGAGGCAACGCGCCTCAACCTTATGCCGCACCTACGCATCCACTACCCCAGCGACACCAAGGGTCAGCTCTATATTCCGCTCGTCAACAACATCATGTGGGTCGGCTGCATCTTCATCGTGCTGTTGTTCCAGAACTCCGAGCGCATGGAAAGCGCCTATGGCCTCGCCATCACCGTGACCATGCTCATGACCACCACGCTGCTGACGAGCTATATCGCCGGCATCCTCAAGCACAAGCTGGGCGCCTGCATCTTTGCCCTGCTCTTTGGTGCCATTGAGCTGTGCTTCTTCGCTTCGTGCCTCACCATGTTCTTTGACGGCGGCTACGTCATGATCTTCCTGGCCGCACTGCTGTTCGGCCTTATGTATGTGTGGCGTCGCGGCACCGCCATCGAGCGCACGCAGACGATTCTGCTGCCCGTCTCCAAGTACATCGACCAGCTCAACCGCCTGCGCAATGACGAGACCTACCCCGTGCTCGCCGACAATCTGGTGTTCCTCACCAACAGCCCCGACCCGCTCACGCTCGACCGCGACGTGCTCTATTCCATCCTGGACAAACATCCCAAGCGCGCCAAGGCATACTGGTTCATCAACGTGCATGTCACCGATGAGCCCTATACGCACGAATATTCCGTTGAGACCTTTGGCACGGACTTCCTCTTCCGCGTTCGCCTGGACCTGGGCTTTAAGGTCAACCAGCGCGTCAACGCCTATCTGCGTCAGATCGTCGGCGACCTGATGGCTTCGGGTGAGCTGCCTCCGCAGCATCACACCTACTCCATCTACGAGACACGCGGCAACGTGGGTGACTTCCGCTTTTGTATGCTGCGCAAGATGCTTGCCCCCGAAACGGACATCAACCGCAACGACCATCGCGTCATGGCCATCAAGTACGCCGTCCGCCGCGCCTGCGGAAGCCCGGCACGTTGGTACGGTCTCGAGAACTCGGCCATCATCATTGAGTACGTACCGCTCTTTGCCCGCATGCGTCCGGCAGTCAAGCTCGTACGCACCCAGGTGCCGCTCGAGATCCTGATCGAAGAGGCCGAGGAAATGGAAGTCGACATCTTCTCGGACGACCTGGTCAACGGCAACGCAGCCGGTAAGGACATGAACGTCGATCCCACCGAGTTGCTCGAGAGCGTCGCCGATACGCCCGAGCAACAGCAACTCGACGGACTCGAGAGCACCCAGCTCAACGACGCCAACTTCTAACACGCCACCAGCCATTGACGACAACGGTCCCGCATCTCATGGGAGATGCGGGACCGCTTTGCATTGCAGTAAAGCTAACGGCTACGAACGACGCGGCTCGGGAACCACGAGCCTATCGGGGCTCGCGCCCTCGGCATCCATCAGGCTCACGTAGCGAATCGACGGATCCCCATACATCGCGTAGTAATAATTGCCCGTGCGCGCGCTAAAGCATCCGGTATAGATAGTCTTCTCGAACTTGCCATCGCCCATCCTGGACGCCCCCTCAATCATCACCACGCCCTCGAGTGAACGGAACATGCGGACGACGTTTTCGGTCTCGCTCTCCTTTTGCGGGTAATTGGCATTGAGGTACGCCGCCTTTACAAAACGGCTCGGCGAATAGCAGTCACCCGGAATACCGCGCATGCCGGCACCCGCGCCATAGGGCTTGAGCTCGGCGCCACGCCATGTCGCCGTCTGCGGAAAATCGCTTGTGGCCGTGATATAGGTGCGCAGGTTTTCCATGTGCCACGGGAAGGTGGGCTGATTGGCAAGGGTGTCGACCGGATCGTCGTATACATGCAGGCCGTCAGCCATCATCTCGACCACGATGCTGCGCTGGCTGTCGCCGATAATCCAATGGAGCAGCGACACGCCCAGCCCCTCTCCTGCAGATTTGGCAACAATCACCGTGTCGCGCAGCGCGGCCTCGACCTCATCGACCGTCGAGAACGTCGCTGCCACCCACAGGGGAAACTCATAGGCCGCGATATTGGTCTTTCCATCAACCGGGCCCTCGGCATACTCGGCATAGCCGGGAAAGTTGAGCCCCGCCACAGCCAGACCCGCATCGTTACCGCAATCGAAAAACATGGGATAGTTCTTGTAATCGATGCACATACCGATCACCGCGTGTGCCGCTGTCGCGTCGTCGATAAACGAATACGGAATGTGGAACCCGCGCGGCATCACGCGAACCTGTTGGCCGTAGTCAAAGCTCCAGTCGAGGTTGCGGCCCAGATACATGTGACCAGAATTATCGGTAAATCGAATGCTCGTACACATAGCGCCTCCCAGCTTTACGTTCCTGCTAAGGTTATTGTCTCCAAACAAAAAGGCGCTAAACACAAAAGCCCGGGCATGACAACAATGTCACGCCCGGGCTATTCAAGCAGGATAAACTCAACCAAGTTAACCCCGCAGGTCGTCTAAGGGGTCAAAGTGCCGCAGATTGCCACGAAAGAGGAGCGAAGCGCACTTAAGGTACGCGAGCGACGATTGAGCGGCAAGGTGCGGTGCTTTGGTCCCCTTAGACCAACTTTCCAAGACAGTGGTCAATCATGTGCTGAACCATCTGTGCCTCGAAGCCCACAAAGTCCTGCTTGCGCTCGCGCATCTTGCCGTCGACGATCACGTCAAAAGCAACCTTGCACTTGATGTAGCGCGTGGACTTGGTGGTCTCCTCGTGCGTCAGGCAGCTCTCCTCCATCTTGCTGGCACCCAGACCAAACACCAGACGGGGGTTATAGAGCACGTGGGGCTCGCCGGCATCGTCCAGGTAGACACAGACCTTCTTGGTGACGCCGATCTGGTTGGCGGCAAGGCAGCCGGCATCGTCGAGCGACTTGATGGTATCGATCAGGTCCTGTGCCACCGACTCGTCCTCGACGGTCGCGACCTCGCAACGCTGGGACAGGATAGCCTCGTCGTGGCAGAGCTCTTTAATCATACGTTCCTCCATAGGGGTCGTTGTAACTGCTTAAGTATACGGTACCCACACATTTTCATACGGAAAATACCGCCCGTCCGCTACAAAGCGCCGAACATCAACATGTGAGGAACAGCAAGGTTGTAAAGGCGATATAGTGAGTGAGTTCGTGTCAATCGGCCTAAACTCGGGGCCGAACAAGGAAAGGGTATGCATGGACGAACTATTTCACGTCAGCGAGCGCAAGTCCACAATCGGGACCGAACTTCGCGCTGGACTGACAACGTTCCTGGCAATGGCCTACATCATTGCCGTCAACCCCGCGGTGCTCTCGGGCGCCGGCATCGATGCGGGAGCGCTCGCCTGCGCCACTTGCCTGGGCGCCGGCATCATGACCATCTGCATGGGCATCTTCGCCAACCGCCCGCTCGCCTGCGCGTCGGGCCTGGGCATCAACGCCATGATCGCGGGCATCGCTACCACCATGTGCGGCGGTGACTGGCACGTGGCCATGAGCGTTATCTTCCTCGAGGGTATCGTCATCTTGCTGCTCGTCCTTTGCGGCCTGCGCGAGGCCATCATGGACGCCATCCCCGTGGTCCTGCGCCACGCCATCTCGGTTGGCTTGGGCCTGTTCATCGCCATGATCGGCCTGTGCGACGCCGGCATCATCACCGCTGGCGCCGGTACGCTCGTCGGCCTGGGCGACATCGCCTCCCCCACCTTTATCGTCGGCATCATCTCCATCGTCGTGACGGTTGCCCTGGCTTCCCGCAACGTGCCGGGCTCGCTGCTCATCGGCATCATCGTCGCCGTTATCGCCGGTATCCCGCTGGGCGTCACCCATGCGCCCGAGGGCCTTATCGCCCCGCTCAACTTCTCGACCTTTGGCGCCCCGTTTGCCAGCACCGCCGACGGCAACATGGCCATCGTGAAGGTTCTGACCGACCCGATGCTGCTCGTCGTTGCCTTCTCGCTGCTCATGAGCGACTTCTTTGACACCATGGGTACCGCGATGGCCGTCGCCAAGCAGGGCGAGTTCTTGACCGAGGACGGCAATGTCGAGGACATCCGTCCCATCCTGGTCGTCGACTCCGTGGCCGCTGCTGCCGGTGGCTTTATGGGCGTCTCCTCCATCACCACCTTCGTCGAGTCCACCTCTGGCGCTGCCGACGGTGGCCGCACGGGCCTCACCTCCGTCACCACCGGCGTGCTGTTCATTCTCGCCGCGTTCTTCTCCCCCATCGTCACCATCGTTTCCAGCGCCGCCACCTGCGGTGCTCTGGTCTACGTCGGCTACCTCATGATGAGCGAGGCCTCCGAGATCGACTGGTCCGACGTGTCGCAGGGTTTCCCGGCGTTCATGATTGTCGCCGGCGTGCCCTTCACCTACTCCATCTCTGCCGGCATTGGTCTGGGCTTTATCGCCTACGTGGTCGTCGCGCTCGTTAAGGGCGAGGCCTCCAAGATCAAACCGCTCATGTGGATCGCAGCCCTTGCCTTCCTCGTCTACTTCTTCGTAGCGTAGCGGCAAAGCTGCCAAAGCAGTACACCAAAGCGCGGAGTCGCATCGAGCGGCTCCGCGCTTTTCTTTTAAAGCCAGGCAACGCACGGACGCGCGATGTATTGCTTCCCAAGTTTTGGACATTTTGCCCTCCAAACGGCACTACCGCCGGCTACATCCTGCAGATATGCTGGACGTAATCGCATAGGCCCTATGAGGATGGGAGTAACCATGGCCGCCTTGTTCACGACCCCCAAGCGCAATAACAAAACCTCTGGAGCCCATTTTGTCGAGCCCGACGTGTGCCGTCGCACGCTGCTCGCACACGGCAGCTGGCGCCGCGTGACGCGCCGCATCGTTGTAGGCGCCGTATGCGCGCTTACGGTAAGCTCGCTGCTCATGCCAAGCGTCTCGCTCGCGGCCGAGTGGGTGGACGTTGGCGGCGTCCGCCACGAAGCGGCCGCGGGGCCCACGGGAGACGCCGCCGGCACCTGGTCATGGGATGGCGCCGACGACATGAGGCTCAACGGCTATGACGGCGGTTCGATCCAGGCTGCAGGTAAGCTCAACATTGCCTACGAGGGCAAAAACACCGTGAAAACCGAGCCCGATTACACTGGAGCCGCCATCAAGGCGCAGGATGGCACTAACCAGAAGGCAGAGCTGAACATAACGAGCTCGAAGAGCTCGGATGAGCTCAATGTGACAGCCGAGGCCGATGCAATTAAATCCACAGGCGACCTCTCCATTTCTGGCCCAGGCACTGTGAACACCACAAGCACTTCTTCCGACGGAATTGAGGCAAAGGGCGATCTCTCTATCACGGGCTCGGGCACTGTGAATGCAACGGGCGGTACCGAAGGCATCCAATCCAAGGGCGAGACCACCATCGATTCCTCTGGCACAGTGATCGCTAAAGGAGGCGAAGGCTACGGCATCGCCGCGGGCAGTGACCTCATCATCAAAGGCGGTGGCAAGGTAGAAGCAAGCTCTATAGAAGAAGCGGCGATTTGGGCTGACGGCGGCATTAACATCTCGGGCGGCAGCCTGGTCAAGGCGAACTCCGAGGGAGATCTTGCCGTCGACACTGAGGGTAGTCTCGCGGTCACGAACGCCTCCCTTGACGCAAGCGGTGTTGAATATGGTGTCTATGCCTACAAGGGCGTTACGCTCGATCACGCGACCGTGACGGTCCGTACAAGCGCGAGCGGCGGCCAGGCCATCGCCCTCATCACTGACGGGGACGACATCGTCATCAAGAATGGTTCCATCGTGGACGCGTTCGCGGAAGGCAAATTCTCGGTTGCAATCTCAACCAGAAACCACCAGCCAAACGTCGCTGGCGGCCACATCTACATCAGCGACTCCGTTGTTAAGGCTATAGCCCGCTATGTCGAGACCGGTGGCGATGGCCCCGATCACTACAGCAACGACCAAAGCGGCGGGGTCATCCCTGAGCCTAGGGGTCTGAACATCGGTATCTTCGCCCAGACCTACGAGGGCATCACGCCCGCGAGTATCTCGATCGTCCGCAGCAAGCTCACGGCTGAGGGAGACACGGCGGCAATCTTCGCTCTTGCCATAAGCGAAGATGGCAAGGCGATCGGCACCATCAAGATCGAAGGCGCTCCCATCCAGACGCCCGCAGGCGGCAAGATCATTAACTATCACTACGAAGAAGAGTACGGCCCCAGCATCTCCTACGAGGCAGGTCAAACCATCGGCACGGGTGACGCCACGATCGACTCCCCCTATGACGCCGCTGTCGCCAAGAGCACGGTCATCGTGCCTCCCGAGGAGACAAAACCCGAGGAGAAGCCCGGCGAGACCAAGCCCGAGGGTTCCAAGTCCGAGGGCACGAAGACGACCAAGACCGTTGCAGTTGCAGCCACGGGAGCCAAGACCACCGGCAAGCTCGCGGCAACCGGCGACGCCTCGAGCGCAGCCATCGTGGCAGCCGCCCTTGCAGGAACAGCCGCCATCGCCGCGGGCGCCGTGGTGAGCCGCAAGCGCTCGTAAACACTTTTTCGCACGGGACGGGTGGATCGCGGCCCTTGCCTTCCTCGTCTACTTCTTCGTAGCGTAAGGGCAAGGCTGCAAAAGCTGAACAATAAAGCGCGGAGTCGCCATGCGGCCCCGCGCTTTTCTTTTAGCGCCGGTCCCTGCGCCGGCGTGCGGCCTATTTCTCCCCCATTTTGGCCATTTTGCCCTCCAAACGGCACTACCGCCGGCAACATCCAGCAGATACGCTGAATCTAGTCGTATAGGCCCTATGAGAACGGGAGCAACCATGGCAGCCTTGTTCACGGCCCCCAAACGCAATGACACTACCGCCGGAACCCATGTTGCCGAACCCGACGTTCGCCGTCGCATAGGACTCGCGCACGGCAGCTGGCGCCGCGCGACGCGCCGCATCGTCGCGGGCGCCGTGTGCGCACTCACGGTGAGCTCGCTGCTCATGCCGAGCGTCTCGCTCGCAGCGGAATGGGTCAAGGTCGGCGGCAACAAGTACAACACCGCGGCGAGCGACGAGGCCGGTACCTGGTCGTGGGACGGCGTCGACGACTTGAAGCTCAACAACTATAACGGCGGCGAGATCCAGGCCGCAGGCAAGCTCAACGTGAATTACTCGGGAACCAACATCGTCACTGCCGAATGGATCGAAAGCATCAACGTTTCTCATGGCACTAACGAGAATGCCGAGCTCAATATCCAAGGCGACGAGGGCGGCACGCTCAGCGTGACATCTACTGAGGACGCTATCCTCTCCACGGGTAATATCAACATCGACGGAGCCGGATCCGTCAACGCCACGAGCACTGGGTTTGATGCCATCAATGCCGGAGGTGATCTCGCTATCAAAGGTTCGGGCAACGTCAACGCCACGGGTGCATCGGATGGCATCAGGGCAAACGGCAATATCACGATTGACGACAGCGGAGCCGTCACCGCCAGGGCTACCAAGGACAAGGGTATTGGAGCCGACAAGAACCTCACCATCAAGGGTGGCGGGACGGTCGAGGCAAGCTCAGCCGATGGTGAGGCCCTTTGGAGCGGCGGCAATATCAACATCTCGGACGGCAGCCAGGTCAAGGCAAGCTCCGAGAAAGATGCTGCCGTCGAGGCCAAGGGCAGCCTCGCAGCCACAAACGCCTCCCTCAACGTAAACGGTGTTGAATATGGCGTCTATGCCCACAAGGGCATCACCCTCGATCATGCAAACGTGACGGTCCGTGCAAGTAAAGGCAGATACGGTGGCGCCAACGCCCTCTTCACCTACCAGGACGACATCGTCGTCAAGAACGGCTCCACCGTGGACGCGCTTGCGGAAGGCGAGGTTTCGGCTGCATTCTCCACCAGAAACGATCGACCCAACGAGAAGGGCGGCCACATCTACATCAGCGACTCCGTTGTCAAGGCCATAGCCCGCTATGTCGAGAACGGCGACGGCCCCATCCCCTACAGCGAAAACCAAGATGGCGAGACGAGGCGCGAACCCCAAGGCGAGAACATCGGCATCATCGCCCAGACCAGCGAGGGCGTCACACCCGCAGTCATCTCGATCATCCGCAGCAAGGTAACGGCCGAAGGAGATACAGCGGCAATCTTTGCCCGTGCCATGAGCGCTGACGGCAAGACAATCGGCACCATCAAGATTGAGAACGCCGCCATCCAGACGCCCGAAGGCGGCAAGGTCATTGACTATCGCAAGCTCCGTGACGGCATCTACGAGGCAGGCCAAGCCATCGGCACGGGCGACGCCACGGTCGACTCCCTCTATATCAAAGCAGTCGCCAAAAGTACGACCATCGCACCTCCCGAGGTAGCCAAGCCGGAAGACCCCAAGCCCGACGAGACCAAGCCCGCAGAAAGCAAGCCCGCGGAGTCCAAGCAGAACCCCAAGCCTGAGGGCTCAAAGCCGACCAAGGCCGTTGCGGCTTCAACCACGAAAGCCAAGACTACCGGCGTGC
>CABSKX010000066.1 GCA_902478365.1 uncultured Collinsella sp.
TCCTGCTTTCTACGGCCAGGGAAGCGGCCCTTACACCAACATTCGGCACGCGATCCCGAACCTGCAGATCGACGCATTTTAACTGTATTAGACGTTGAGCAGAGCAAATCGACAATGCCCGTTGAAATGGTGGCAAACGCGCTTCACTGGGACGTGACATAACCTGAGGGAAATAGCCCCATTTAAGGCACCGTTCAACAGGAAAGCCGAACAAACCAAGGTCTCGCGTGGTGTATCCACTTGCACAGAGCACGTACATGGGGCAGTCACTGTAGCGAGTAAACCTGTCATATGTACGATACCTCTTGGGTGGGGCATAGGCCCACTAATCCCCGCGCTTGAGAATTCGCTCGGAATAGCGGAAGAACGGCTTTCCGGTATTAGCGCGAGCGCGGACATAGCTTTCATCGCCTACCATGTCACCAAACACTACAATATCATCGCCTACAGCATGCGCCATGGCCTTCTCCGCTTCCGCGCGCCCAAGGTACTGCTTTACGATGAACGGATAGCAATCGTTCATACAAGCACGACCCTCAAGCCCGTCAGACTCTTGCATCGCCACAAAGCAATAATCGACATCAGGGTTGGAAGAAAGTTCATGTGCGATTGGAAGCTGGTGCGCATTGAAGAAATTCGAGAAAAATGAAATTGAAAGGCTCATTTTCGTTCACCCAACTCAGGCATACAAAAGACAAGAAACACATCAACCGGGGCACCTTGAAAACCTTCCGCCATCCAGCAGATAGGAATTGAGGCAAACATCGCGACAATAAATAATGAATAATAGTGCCCCATGTTTTCCTTGTTCGAAAAGGCCATACGGATAGAAACGACGATCCAACAAGCGAAAAGAACGCAACCCAGTGCACCATAGCCAGAGATGATCGATGGTAGGAATGCACCCCCGTTCAAGACGCCAATTCTACCCGAGAGAGCGGACAGCGCCTCAGTGGATCCAGATGCTAAGACCCAAGATGGCAAGTTCTGTGCATAGAAGAATCCTTGATTGCCATCCCCGACTCCAAATAACGGGTAGTCTTTGAAGATCTCGATATCATTGATGACAGTACTGTTCCTATAAGCAGTAGATTGATTACCGGCATCAGATATCTTGCCCAGCACCGACTGCAGGGTACGATAAAAGTCCGAGTTGGCGAAGACCTCAGGATGAGCGACCAAATAGACGAAAACAATTAGCAAGGTGATGATGCAGAGACAGAGAGTTAGGATTGTTGCCCTCGACTTCTTCTTGCGGATGTTCAAGACAGCTATTCCGAGAACGACAAAGGCAACTGTGACATAGACTGTCGTCGAACCTGTCATAAAAGCTAGCACAAGGAGGGCGGCAAAAGCGGCGCCGTAACGGGCGCCGCCTCCTGAAGTCGCCCGGCAGTAACAATACGGCAAGCAGAGTAGGCCGAGGGTCTTGCTCATTGCTGCAGGCTCACTGCTGATGCCGGTAAGTCGCTTCGGGCCGTAAACCTTAAAAGCCGAAAACCATCCCCCAACGTTAATAAAATCAAATAGAGTTGAGAAACCCGGTATACCGAGGGCAGCGCCAGCCTGGATTCCGCCCACCACAATAACTATGACGAGGAGGATATCAAAAGCTTTATCAAGGCTCGCTATACATGATTGTCCGTAAGAATACGAAACGCAGAAAACGATGACGACATCGAAGATGAGCCAGAGCAATCCTCTCGAGATTGAACTAATCGGAGTTGCACCAAATAGTTCATATCCCTGGGCAGTTAGTATAAAGGCCATCAGTATCGTGGTCAAAGCACCGCACAGGACAAAAGGCATGAAGTTTGCGGGAATCCTTCCAAGCTTCAGATGACCCTTCTTAGATAATATGATTGCAAAAAGACTGGCCAAGATCAGTATGAATCCATTGTTTCTAGCGAAGCTAGGGATAATGGGAAGAGAGAGCAGCGGTATTGTTGCCGCAGTGGACAGTAAAATCAATAATCCAAATATGATTCGAATGTTTCGTGAACCATATTTGGATGAATTTGCAGATGAAACGACAGGTTCATCCTCATTTAGCGTTGCAACGTTTAGCAATTATCGCTCATTTCGAGTCGGAGCAATGCATCTACGGCATCCTCGGGTTGAATAGCAACAGACGCAGGCATTTTTATGGTCTCCCTGCAACCACCCGTGTCGTAAGTCACTACTGGCGTTCCGCACGCCTCGGCCTCCAGGTTCACTGTAGGAAAGTTGTCCTCCGACGTCGGGTTGAAGAATACATTCGCAGTTGAGTAGATGCCTGCGAGCTCCTCGCCTGAGTCTGTGCGGGGAATGCCCACGATTTCTTCAGGCATCATCTTTATCTGCTTTTGAGATAGTCCTACAAGTACAATGACGAATTTATTGCAATTCAACTTGTTCGCTAGCTCTAAAAAGTCTGCGAGGCCCTTGCGCTCGGTCCATGGGCTCGCGACACCCAGGATCATGAACCTGTCGCCTATTCCGTAGCGCTCGCGAAAATCGCTTTTGGTCGGCTTGAAAACGCCAGTGTCGATTGAATTATGACGAACCTCAACGGGGTACTTCGAGAGGAAACTTTCCCCAACCAGGTCAGCGAGCCACCGCGAGGGCGCAACAATCTTCATTCGATTCGCCGGAACTAGGTTGAAAATACGTTTCTTCTAATTGTAGTTCCACGAGCAAGAAACACTGGTAAGCGTCTTAGGATAGGCATTGAGTTGCGAGCATGAATTCGAATATGCACAGCAGTCTTTCCACTGTTCACATTTCGCATATGTAAAGTGCGTACAGTGGCCCGTAAAGGCCCAGCAATCATGCAGGGTCCATTCCACGTGGCAAGCGTGTTTCTCAAGCCACCCGAACAGCATCTCAATATTAACGTAGTAACCATGAAGGTTATGAAGATGTACCAAGTTAGGTTGAATTTCGTCCAGGCGTACGAGTAGGCGCTTTGTGGCAGCTTTACTATGGAACCCAGCCTTGCCATCCAAGCGCGTCTGAATTCCGTCGAGGTACACATCCCAATCGCTTGCGAACCGCATCTCATGACAGTCTTCGGCATCTCTGCCGCGCCCCCAAAATGCGAAGGACTCCTTGCCGGCGGCAAGGAGTTCCTTGTGCTCCTTCATCATGATATTGCCGGTTGAACCGTGAGGGAACGTGTTTATGTGGGCGTAAACCGTCACTACTGGCACTTCCTCCACACCATCTTGTCCACGACGCCCGTGTAGCTCTGGATGATCTTGACCACCTTGGTGGACACGGTCTCGTCGGCGTAGTCGGGAACGGGCGCCTCGGGCAGCGACCCCTCCGCGTCGAGCTCGACGGCCGTATGGACGGCCTGCAGCAGGCCCTTCTCGGAGATGCCGGCGAGCGTGAAGCACGCCTTGTCCAGCGCCTCGGGGCGCTCGGTGGAGGTGCGGATGCACACCGCCGGGAACGGGCGACCGATAGACGCGAAGAAGCTCGACTCCTCGGGCAGAGTGCCGGAGTACGACACCACGGCAAAGGCGTTCATCTGCAGGCAGTTGTAGTCGTGGAAGCCCATGGGCTCGTGCATGCGCACGCGCGCGTCCAGCTTGAAACCCGTGGCCTCCAGGCGCTTGCGGGAGCGCGGGTGGCAGGAGTACAGGATCGGCATGTCGTATCTCTCGGCCAGGGCGTTGATCGCGGTGAACAGGCTCGTGAAGTTCGCCTCGGTGTCGATGTTCTCCTCGCGGTGGGCGGAGAGCAGCATGTAGCGCTTGGGCTCCAGGCCGAGCTCGGTATGAACGTCGGAGGTCTGGATCTTCTCCAGGTTCGCGCGCAGGACCTCCGCCATGGGCGAGCCCGTGACGTAGGTGCGCTCCGGGGCGCAGCCGGTGTCCCGGAGGTAGCGGCGTGCGTGCTCGGAGTAGGCCAGGTTGACGTCGGAGATCACGTCGACGATGCGGCGGTTGGTCTCCTCGGGCAGGCACTCGTCCTTGCAGCGGTTGCCCGCCTCCATGTGGAAGATGGGGATATGGAGCCTCTTGGCCGCGATGGCGGACAGGCAGCTGTTGGTGTCGCCCAGGATGAGCAGTGCGTCGGGCTGCACCTGAACCATGAGCTTATAGGAGGCGGCGATGATGTTGCCCACGGTCTCGCCCAGGTCGGCGCCAACGGCGTCCAGGTAGACGTCGGGGTCGTCAAGCGACAGGTCGCGGAAGAAGATACCGTTGAGCGTGTAGTCGTAGTTCTGCCCGGTGTGCGCCAGCAGGCAGTCGAAGTGGCGGCGGCACTTCTTGATGACCTCGGACAGGCGGATCACCTCGGGGCGGGTACCGACGATGATCAGCAGCTTCAGTCGGCCGTCGTCCTCGAATGCGATGTCGGAACAGTCCTTGCCCATGCGGCTAGACCTCCTCGTAGTAGGTGTCGGAGTTCTCTGGGTCGAAGGGCTCGTTGGCCCACATGACCGTCACGAGGTCCTCGGTGTCGGACAGGTTGGTGATGGAGTGCGTGTAGCCGGGGACCATCTCTACGGCGCGCATATCGGAACCCGAGACGACGTACTCGTCGACGGGGAACGGATTGCCCTCCGTGTCCTCCCCCACCTTCCTCAGCTTGATGGAAGCGGTGCCGGAGACCACCAGGAACCTCTCCCACTTGCTCATGTGCCAGTGGTTGCCCTTGGTGATGCCGGGCCTCGAGACGTTGATGGAGACCTGGCCGCGCTCCGGCGTGCGCAGGAACTCGGTGAAAGAGCCGCGGCCGTCGACATTGGGCTTGAGGCCGTAGGCGAAGTGACCCGGCTCGTAGTAGGACAGGAACGTGCTCCAGAGCTTCTTGGAGAAGGAGCCCTCCGCGAGGTCGGGCACCGACAGCGTCTCGCGGCTGTCGCGGAAGCACCCGAGCAGGTAGACTATCTCGCCCAGGCTCTTCATGTCGGTCTCGGGGACGAAACAGAAGCCATCCCCCTCCACGCGCTCCAACCCGTCGTATCCGCAGCGGTGCTCCTCCCCCAGCAGGGCGCCCAGCATCTCCTCGACCAGGTCGTCGATGTAGAGGAGCTCCAGCTCCACGCTGGGATCGTTCACGGTGTAAGGGCGGCCGTTGGCGATGGCGTCGCAGAAGGTCGCCACCGCGGAGTTATAGCGCGGGCGGCACCACTTGCCGTACAGGTTCGGGAAGCGATAGATGAGCACCGACGCTCCCGTGCGCTCGGAGTACTCGCGGAAGAGACCCTCCCCCGCGAGCTTCGACTCGCCGTAGACAGAGCCCTCGAAGCGGCCCGACAGGCTCGCCTGCGCGGAGCTGGAGAGCATGACGGGGCACTTATTCCCGTGGCTCTCAAGGGTGTCCAGCAGCGTGGAGGCGAACCCGAAGTTGCCCTCCATGAACTCGGACTGGTCCTCGGGGCGGTTGACGCCGGCCAGGTTGAAGACGAAGTCGGCGCGGGAGCAGTACTCGTCAAGCTCCTCGGGCGTGGAGTTCGACGTCGAACTCCATGACCTCGAGCGGGAGCAGCGACTGATACTTCTCACGGCGGTCCTTGCCGTCGCGGACGTTCTTCAGCGTGCAGCAGAGGTTTTTCCCGACGAAGCCCCTCGCGCCGGTGACGAGGACGCGCACCCTACTGCACCGCCTCGTGCTCGCGGCCCTCCAGGGCCAGCTGCACGTACTCGGCGGTCTTGATCTTGGCGATGGTGCCCTCCACGTCGAGCCTCTCGGTGTTGTGGGAGGTGTAGGACTCGTCGGCCTGGGTCTCGACCTCGCCGTCGACGACGAACTTGTCGTAGTTCAGGTCGCGCGAGTCGCAGGCGACGCGGTAGTAGCCGCCCATGTCCTCGGCTCGCAGGCGCTCCTCGCGGGTCATGAGGGTCTCGAAGAGCTTCTCGCCGTGGCGAGTGCCGATGACCTGGGTGCCCACGCGGCCGAAGACCTCCTGCACGGCCTCGGCGAGGTCGCCGATGGTGGAGGCAGGGGCCTTCTGGATGAACAGGTCGCCGGGGTTGGCGTGCTCGAAGGCGAACTGCACCAGGTCCACGGCCTCGTCCAGGTTCATGAGGAAGCGGGTCATGTTGGGGTCGGTGACCGTCAGAGGCTCGCCCTTGCGGATGCGGTCGATGAACAGCGGGATGACGCTGCCGCGCGAGCACATGACGTTGCCGTAGCGGGTGCAGCAGATGGTGGTGCGGCCGGCGCCGTTGCGGGCGTTGGCGTAGATGATGGACTCCATCATGGCCTTGGACTTGCCCATGGCGTTGATGGGGTATGCGGCCTTGTCGGTGGACAGGCACACGACGCGGTCCACGCCCTCGTCGATGGCGGCGTGCAGGACGTTGTCCGTGCCGATGACGTTGGTGCGCACGGCCTCCATGGGGAAGAACTCGCAGGAGGGCACCTGCTTGAGGGCGGCGGCGTGGAAGATGTAGTCCACGCCGTGCATGGCGTCGCGAACGCTCTGGGCATTGCGCACGTCGCCGATGAAGAAGCGCACCTTGGAGGCGAGCTCGGGGGACTTCTCCTGCAGGCGGTGGCGCATGTCGTCCTGCTTCTTCTCGTCGCGGGAGAAGATGCGGATCTCGGCCAGGTCGGTGTCCATGAAGTGCTTGAGCACGGTGTTGCCGAACGAGCCGGTGCCGCCCGTGATCATAAGGGTCTTCTCTTTGAATGTGCTCATTAGCTGCCTTTCGTTTGAACCAAATCGTCGATTATTTCTGTGAGCCGAGCGAAGAATCTTTTGCGTGAGAAGCGCTCCGCGTAGAGCCGGCGTGCTCTCTCCGCCATGGCAGCGCGTTCCCTAGCGTCGAGCCGCGTGAATTGGCACATGGCATCAGCAAGTGCCTTGGGATCTTTGGCTGGGGAGGCGACACCGCAGCCTGACTCCGCAATGATTTCGCCAACCGTACCGTCAACGGCACACAGGACAGGTCTGCCCGCCGCAAGGTAGGACTGAAATTTACGGGGGATTGTATAGACGGGGACGAGGGAACCGCCGTTTGCGGGTTTGGAGAGAGTAAGCAGCATTGCATCGGAGCTCGCGTACACATCAGGCATGGCATCGATGGGCATGCGCCCTGTGAATTCAACGTTTTCAACCCCTAGTTCGGTAGCAAGCGCCTTGCAGGCATCCAGATGCGAGCCAGAGCCAACGATGCGCACGTGCACCGGGAAATTCGCCGCGAGCGCGGCAGCGCGAATGATAGTCTCAACACCCTGGTTGCCTCCGACGTTGCCAGCAAAGGTAAAGACCGTCTCGCCGGCAACGTCGGAGGCCGCATCCTCGACATTTTCAAACGCCTCCTCTGCAAACTGTGGTAGCCAAGCGGTCTTAAGTTCTGGCAGCCTGAGCTGTTCTTCGAAGTAAGTAGTAAAGCCCGGAGAGGTCACGGCGACCATGTCAGCACGTCCGTAGATGTCGCGGGAAACGCGATGCATAATCTTGTAAGGCAATCCGTTGCGTCTCATGCCCCCAGTCAGCATGTCTTCAGGCCATAAATCGAACGACCATATAAGACATGGCGCGCACATTTTTCTTGCTATACGGAGGGCGGGAAGCGCCATAAGTACTGGAGAAAACTGTACACAAAGAACACAGTCATAGTTTCTGTCCATCGCGGCTTGGGTCACCCACGCGGAGAAAGGAAAGGAAAAATAGTTGGCTATGCGCCTTAGCTTGTTGAAACCCTTAAGGTCAGAGCCACGAGCAACGATTGGGACACGAACTACACGCACGCCGTCCACAAATTCATCTTTATGCTTACCATGACGGAACTCCTCGGGCACCACACCTTCCGGGCAATTGGGAAGCGCGGTCAGCACGGTCACATCGTAGCCTCTACGTACAAGTCCCTCGCAGGTCTCAGAGACGTTAAAGGGCTCTGGTTTGTAGTGTTGACAGACAACGAGGATGCTCTTGACGCGGGATTTTGTTAGATTCTGAGGTTTGGAGCCCATTGCTACTTGCCCCTCCGCATTGCCTTAAACGTTTTTACGAATACGCGGGCATCCAAACCGAGTGATTGATGACGCACGTAAAATAATTCTCGCGCCTGCTTCTGCCCGCTCTCCCACGTGGAATCGTTGCGGTCGGTTGCGGCCCACCAGCCGGTAATGCCAGGCTTGCAGGCGAGCACCTCATCACGGGCATCACCGTATTCGTAAGTTTCTTCGAGTGTCACGGGCCTTGGTCCAATAACGGATAGATCCCCTGTTAGTACGTTGATGAACTGCGGCAATTCATCGAGTGAAGTATGCCGTAGAAAATGACCAACGCGAGTAATGCGTGGGTCATCGTCAACCTTTTGTTCGCGCTGCCATTGCGTCAGCTGCTCAGGAGTCATGTACTTCTCAGGGTGCTCGTGAGCGTCAGAGACCATGGTTCGAAGCTTGAAGATATAGATGGGCTTGCCGCCCTTACCGACTCGCTTTTGCCGAAAGAACGGCTTACCGGGAGAGTCAATCTCAATGGCGATGCATGCGGCTACGACGGGGACGGCCAAGACCGCACATACGCCAGCAGAAAACACGATGTCGAAGGCTCGCTTGAAGGCAAAGTAGCCAGGCCCGCCTTTCTTGGGGGCAGCAGCATTGGGATCCGCGGCAGGAGCCATATAGCTTCCTGTCGTCACGAAGCCTTGTGCGGGGGCAGGGTTCTCAACGGGAGGAGGAAACTCCGTCGCCACAGGAGTCTGAGCGGCTGCCCGAAAATCCATAGCTTGACCAATTGGCGCCGCCCCAGCGGGCGCATCAGTTGCATATTGAGTTTTATCCGACACGTTCTCTTCCAAGACTTTGTCCCCGGGTCGGGGGATCCTTCCTTTTCTGTACAGCAATCAACAGCAGCTAAGCGATCGCCTTTTTGAGGTTGCGCTTAGCACGCTGTTCATTTGAAAGCACCGCGAGGCCAACGCGGGTGGTTACGCGTCGGCCGCACAGGTCGAGCTCCAAATAAGCAGTGCTCTTGCGTCTGTTAATTGTTTTGATAAGGCCTTCGTGGCCCAGCAGCGGACCTGCCGTAACTACGACCTGGTCGCCGTCTTTTAGGGCCTCACTCATGGGCACTACGCGGTCTCCCCTATGCGTAAAGCCTCCAATAAGCTGGACCTCTTCTTTTGCCAGCGGCACAAACTGACCATCCTGGGATAACACCCGAGCAAAGTCGTCCATACGCAGCAGATACTGTTGCACGGTGCGGGGGTCCGCTGTATCGCAGATGAGATAACCGGGGAACAGCGGCTTGGTCGTCTTGACCCACTCGCCGTGTACCTTGATTTCGGTTTGATATTGGGGATAGAAGAGCTCCTGCATGGCGCCCGCTGGCACCACACGCTCGATGCGCTCGCGCACTACGTCTTCGCGACCGTTAATGACCTAGATCACATACCACACGAGCACCACCCCCTTGCTGTCTTACGTGTGGCTCACGGGGTTTGGGTATGGCTTCGCCAGGGCGCTTATGCGCGAAGGCGCTCCATATTCAAACCCTGAGCCCAGTCAGACAAGCACGTGGCTCTGCCCCACCGTGAACGGTATGTATAAGCGCAGTTGCTAGAAATGCAGCCGTGTATCGCAAAAAGACCGCGTCTCCAGCTGGCTGCGAGCGAACCAGTCAAGCGGGTACAAAACTGGACCGCACGCAAACAGCTGTAGGACTGCTACGTTTTGTCATGCTTACTAGCAAGTATTTGCATCTCATAACTAAATCGATGCAAATTAAAAAGTCGCATGACTTCTTTATTGGAGCTCGTGGTTTTTCTAACACCGCCGTTACGGCCGGATGCTGATCGACCCTGTGCTTTATGGCTTGCTGGAGCCGCGAGCACAGTTGAACTCATGTAACGTTAGGTATCCTAGCACAAGCTGTTAGAGAAACTGATTGGGGCTGCGTTGGACAACATATCGTTCATTTAGCGTGCTTAAGGGGGTTATTTTGGGATGTTGTTCACGTTGATGCAGGTTAATGGGATGCTAACGGTGATTAGGCGCGTTCCTGAAGCCCATATGGAACGGCGATCTACACTGATAATCGCGTTTGGCTAACAAACTATGTACAGACATGGGAAATAAATTGTGCAACTTTTTGTTGGAGCGTGCGAGGGTTTGTGGTGCGAGGTGTTTTGGCATGAAAAAAGGCCTTCGGAATTCCGAAGGCCTTTACATTCACGATGGTGGAGACGAGGGGGATCGAACCCCTGACCTCTTGACTGCCAGTCAAGCGCTCTCCCAGCTGAGCTACGCCCCCGTGACGAGGAGATACTATGAGGGAATGTTTGCGGGGATGCAAGAGATTTTTTGGGGTTGTTGCCCTACCTCACGGGTTTTCCTGGGACGGCGGATAAAACCCTCACGCCAGCAAATAGCCGATCGCAACGCCTTGATGAACTTGGATCTTGGCCGTACCCCTAACGACATTGGAGATGCCGGTGTCAGCCAGTAGTCCCAGGGGGCTGTGATTTAGCTCCCATTCTAGGCCGTGTTCGCTTACCTCGGTGTTGGGGGCAATGGCGATGATGGAGAACGTCTTGCCTTCGGAGCCTTCGATGGCCCACGATTCGCCTGCGCGAAGGATACGGGCGACCACCTTGTCCTCGTTAATCCAGACTGCGGCGTCATCGTAGCCCGCGAGCAGGCCCAGTACGGAAAGCGCCATGTCCGGACGGCCGCCCGTGACGCAGGTCGCAACCACTTCGGCACCCGGCCAGCGACGGCGGACGGAATCGAGTGCCAGCGCCAGATCCGTGTAGTCCTTGTACGGGTCGTGGCGCTCAACTTCAAAGTCGGTGGCGGCATCGACCAACGCACGACCCGCATCACTCACCGTGTCGGCATCCCCCACATACACGTCGCAGCCCAGGCCGGCAC
>CABSKX010000067.1 GCA_902478365.1 uncultured Collinsella sp.
TCAACGATATGGCACCGTGGGGACACATGTATGTCAATCCTGGTCTAACAGAGCCTTATTTAATCCCCGTCCCAGAAAAATCATCCCGCGCGGGCATTTGGCTCACGCGGGATGATGGCGTCTTATTTGTCCTGCTCCAGCAGATCGGACGGCGTGCGGTCGGGCTTGCCACCGCGGAAGATCTCGCGACCGTGCAGGCGATGCTCCAGGTCACGTTCGGCCTTTTCCTCGTCAATCTTGGTCTGGCTCACCGACGGGTCCTCAATCAGCGACGACACCGAGTTCACCTGCTTTTGAATGCGCTCGGAAATCGTGTCATCCATACTCACGATATACATCTTCCAGTCGATGTTCGTAGCGGTCGATGAGCTCTTGGTCCACACGAACGTCAGAATGGCGCTCTGGTGGCCCTGTGCGGGGAACATGCCAAAGAAAGAGTCGTGCTGGATCTTGCTGTCCTCGTCGATATAGGCATGCACGTTATACACCACGCGGTCGATCTTATCGTTGAGCAACGCGTTGGTCGCAAGCGCCGCAGCCTGAATCTGCCCGTTGGACAGCAGCTCGAGCTCGTTGGCAGACGACGTGTCCAACACCGTCACCTCTACCGTACCCGTGCGCTCGTCCGCCTCGTCGACGCTAAAGTCGAGCGGGAACTGCGTAAAGCCGTTGCCCCACTCAAGGCCGCCCTTGAGCGCGGTCGAAACGGTATCGACCGAAACGCTCTCGGACAGATTGGCGGTATTCAGACGGCGCATCACGCCGTAGCCAATCTGCATGCCCACGATCAGCACCAAGATGCCGATAACCACGACCATGGCAGTCTTCGTAATGGTATGGCTCACCTGCGAGCCCGAAGGATCGTCCTCGGACAGCGGGTCGATATGTTTTGCCTGGCTCGCGCGATCCTCGCTGCGCAGCCGCGCCAGCGTCGCCTTGTCACCGCGCTTGACGGCAGCCTCTTTCTCGCGCATGCGCTCGGTACGCTTTTTGGCGAGCGTCGGATCCAAGACGCCGGATGCATCGATTTCGGAGAATAACTCCGTCACTTCTTCCGGAGTCAAAGGGTTCTTGTCAGCCATAAACTTCCTGTCGTATCAATCAGTCGAGCTCGTGCGCACGCGCACCTTCGAACTGCATTCGATAGTAACGGGCATAAGTGCCGCCACGGGCGAGAAGCTCCTCGTGCGTGCCACGTTCCACAACGCGACCATGCTCAACAGTCGCAATCTCGTCAGCATGCTTAATAGTCGAGAGACGGTGGGCGATGATAATCGTGGTGCGGCCGCGCGCCAGCTCTTCGAGCGACTCCTGCACCGCTTCCTCGCTCTCGTTATCCAGAGCACTCGTCGCCTCATCCAAAATAAGGATCTTGGGATTCTTGAGAAACACGCGCGCAATGGCTACGCGCTGCTTCTGGCCGCCCGAAAGACGGCTGCCGCGCTCGCCCACCACGGTGTCGTAGCCTTGCGGAAGCGACTCGATAAAGGTATCGATATTGGCGCGGCGGGCCGCCTCGGCGATCTCTTCTGCCGTGGCGCCCGACTTGCCGTAGGCGATGTTCTCGCCAATCGTACCGTCAAACAGATAGACATCCTGCTGCACCAGGCCAATGGCGCGGCGCAGACTCTGTTGCGTCACGTCGCGCACGTCCTGGCCGTCGATGCTGATGGATCCGTCCGCCACGTCGTAAAAGCGCGGCAGCAGCGAACAAGTCGTTGACTTGCCGCCGCCCGAGGGGCCAACCAGGGCAATGGTCTGTCCGGGCTTGATGGACAGATTCATATGGTCGATAACAGGGCGTCCGTCGGCGCCGCCCTCGCCCAACTCAACATCCTCGTAGCTAAAGCACACGTCGCGATATTCAACCGCGCCAGCCGTCACCTGCAGGTCCGCGGCATCCGGCTTATCCTGGATATCCGGGGCGGTCGAAAGCACCTCGTCCATACGCTTAAAGCCGGCGATGGACTTCTGATACGTTTCGGCCGAATTGACGAGCGTCTCGAGCGGCGTGCAGAACAGTGAAATGTAGAGCGCGAAGGTCGCCATATCGACCGCCTGCAGTTGGCCTTGCGCCACCAGCCAACCACCCAGCAGCACCACGATCACGTACAACACGCCCGAGAGCAAGCCATACGTCGCAGTGTAAACGCCCATGGCGTGATACATATTCTCTTTGGACGAAAGATAGCGGTCGTTGGAGGCGCGGAACTTGGAGCGTTCAGCCTCCTCGTTGGCAAAGCTCTTGACCACGCGCATGCCGGCCAGCGAATCCTGCAGCTGGGCATTAATACCGCTGATCTTTTTGCGGTTGTCGCTAAAGACCTCGCGCATGCGCATGTTCTGCCAAAACATGATGACCGCAAACACCGCCGTCACCACGACCATGGCAAGCGCCAGCACCGGGGCAATAGCAAAGAGGATCACAAACGAGCCGACGATCTCGATGCCGCAGATGATAATCCACTCGGGCACGTGGTGTGCCGCCTCGCAGATATCGAACAGGTCGTTGACCACGCGGCTCATCATGTCACCCGAGCTGTTGCGATCGAAGTACGCAAAGCTAAAGCGCTCGTACTGATCGAACAGGTCCTCGCGCATCTTGGACTCCATGCGCGCGCCCATCACGTGGCCCCAGTAACTCACAAAGTAGCGACAGGCGCAACGGATGGCATACATCAGCACCAGACCAACCGCGATCATACCGAGCGCCTGCATAATAGCAGCCTGACCCTGGGTAAAGAGCCCACCAGTCAGATTGCGCAGAATAATAGGAAACGCCAGGTCGATGGCGGCAAGCACCAGGGCGCAAACAGTATCGGCAACAAAAAGCCCCATCTGGGGCTTGTAATAAGAAAGAAAACGCTTAAACATGCAGTCCTCGGGGAGAAATAAATAGGGTGAGAAATCTGGTTGAACCGTTCGAGTTGAAAGAAAAGCAGCCCAACAAGCATAACGCCGATGTTCTGGCAACGTCAGCGAAAACGTCCCTAAGCGAGCAAGGTGCCTTGAAAGAGGAGCGACGCGTACTTCGGTACGCGAGCGACGATTGAAAGGCAGATTGCCGCTTAGGGGCGTTTGCAGCGTCGACTCGTTACGCGGTTTGGTAAAACCGCGTAACCTAGAGTTCGGCTCCGCCCAAGCGGTGCGCGATGCTATCGCAGGCCAAGGCGCCCACGACGGTCTTGGCATCTTCGATCTTGCCGTCGAGCACGGCGTCGATCAGCTCGTGCAGCGGAACGAGGTCCACGTTGACGAACTCGTCATCATCGGGGTTGGGTGCATCGAACTCGAGCTTGGTAGCCAAGTAGATGTGAATGATCTCGTCGCAAAAACCGCAGGACGTGACAATCGACGTCAAAAAGCGAATGCGACCAGCCCTAAAGCCCGTCTCCTCATGCAGCTCGCGCTTGGCGCAATCGAGCGGGTCCTCGCCTGGGTCGAGCTTGCCGGCGGGAACCTCGACCGTCACGCGGTCGATGGCGGTGCGGTACTGACGCACCAGTACGATCTTGCCGCTCTCGGTCAGTGCCACAACGGCCGCCGCACCCGGATGGCGAACGATATCGCGGGCGCTACGGCGACCGTTGGGCAGTTCAACCTCAAGACGGTGGACGTCGAGGATCTTGCCCTTCCAGGCGCACTCCTCCGAAAGAATCTTCTCGTGCAGCTCGGCATCGTGCGGGTCGTCGTCGCCCAGCACCAGCGCCGGCTCGTCAGCGACCTCGCCACCAGGCTCGCCCTCGGCGTGCCCATACATGCGGCTGTCCTCTTCGACGATTTGCGCATCCACGAGCTCTTCGTTCTTCTCGTCCATCCGTCTCATCCCTCTCGGACTTTAGGCATCCCAGGCGTCGCGGCCACGCAGCGCGCGCAGGCCGATGTCATGACGCAGGGTCTTGCCTTCAAAATCAATCTTTTCACAGGCCTCGTAGGCAAGGTTGCGAGCGCTCTCGAACGTGTCGCCCAGCGCGGTCACGGCAAGCACTCGGCCACCGTTGGTCACGAGCTGACCGTCCACCACGGCGGTGCCGGCATGGTACACGGTCACGTTCTCCATGGCCTCGGCGTCGGCGATGCCGGTGATGACTTTGCCCTTCTCGTAGCTGCCGGGGTAGCCCGCGCTCGTCAGGACAACAGCCACAGCCCACTCGTCACGCCAGTCGAGTTCAATCTGATCGAGCTCACAGTTGGCACAAGCCAGCATGACCTCGACCAGGTCGTTCTTGAGGCGCGGCAGCACGACCTGCGTCTCGGGGTCGCCAAAGCGGGCGTTGAACTCCAGCACCTTGGGGCCGGCGGAGGTGAGCATAAAGCCGCCATACAGGCAGCCGCGGTAGTCGATGCCCTCGGCAGCAAGCTCGGCCACGGTCTGCTCCATGACCTTCACCATCGTGGCGTGCTCTTCGTCGGTCACGATGGGTACCGGGCTGTAGACGCCCATGCCACCGGTGTTGGGGCCAAGGTCGCCCTCGAGCGCACGCTTGTGGTCCTGCGAAGTGGCCATAGGACGCACGGTCTTGCCGTCGGTAAAGGCCAGCAGCGAGCACTCGGGGCCGGTCAGCATTTCCTCAATGACAACGGTGTTGCCGGCATCGCCAAAGGTGCCGCCAAAGCACTCGCGCACGGCCTCCTCGGCCTGCTCGAGCTCGGTCGCCACGATAACGCCCTTGCCTGCAGCCAGGCCGTCAGCCTTCACGACCAGCGGGGCGCCCTGCTCGCGCACATAGGCAAGAGCCGAAGCCTCGTCAGTAAACGAGCCATAGGCGGCCGTCGGAATGCCGGCACGCTCCATGAGCTGCTTGGAGAATAGCTTGGAGCCCTCCATCTGAGCGCCCTCGGCACCCGGGCCAAAGCAGGGAATGCCCGCCGCACGCACGGCATCGGCAACGCCCGCCACGAGCGGAGCCTCGGGGCCAATCACCACGAGTCCGCATCCGTGGCTCTGGGCAAACGCCGCCACGGCCGCAGGATCGCAATCGTCGAGAACCACGTTCTCGCCGCAGCTCGCGGTGCCGCCGTTACCCGGCGCAATGTAGAGCTTGCCGGCGCGCGGTGATGCTGCGAGCTTTGCTGCCAGAGCATGCTCGCGGCCGCCGCTGCCCAACAACAGGATGTCGATGGTTTGAGTGTCCGCCTTCAAGGGTGCCTCCTCTATGGATGAACGGTCCGCCAACCATGCGGACCCATACAAAGCAAATATACCCCTCGGCCGCCCGTCCGGGCTGCAAAGGGGTATATCGCAATAACCGAATAGTGCCGATTACTTCCAGAATCGGTTGATGATCTGCTCGCGACCGGCGCCGACGCCAATGAACGTCACGCGGGTGTGTGCCAGATCCTCGATAAATGCCACGTAGTCCTGAGCCTCCTGCGGCAGCTCGTCAAAGCTGCGGCAACCGGTGATATCGCACTTCCAGCCCGGGAGCTCCTCGTAGATGGGCTTGGCATGCTCAAAGCGCACCTGATGCTCAGGCACGCTCGTGTAACGCTCGCCGTCGACGTCGTAGGCAACGCACACCTTGATGGTATCGAAGGCCGAAAGCACGTCGAGCTTGGTCATGGCGATATCAGTGAGGCCGTTAACACGCGAGGCGTAGTTGGCGATGGGGCCATCGAACCAGCCGCAGCGACGACGGCGACCGGTGGTCACGCCGTACTCATAGCCTTCCTCGGTCAGCGTATGGCCGGCCTCGGACTCATAGGAAAGCTCAGTGGGCATGGGGCCCGAACCGACGCGGGTGATATAGGCCTTCATGACGCCCAGCACGCGGTCGACATTCTTCATACCGACGCCGGAGCCGGTGATGGCGCCGCCGGCGGTGCAGTTGGAAGACGTCACGTACGGATAGGTGCCGTGGTCGATGTCGAGCAGCGTCGCCTGGGCGCCCTCGAACAGCAGGTCCTTGCCCTCGTCGATCATGTTGTTGAGCAGCAAGCTCGTCTCGGTGATGTAGGGGCGCAGGCGCTCGGCCATGGGCAGGTACTCGTCGCAGATCTGGTCCACGGTGTAGGTGGGCAGGTGGTAGATGAGCTCCAGCTCGGGATTCACGCGGGCAAGAGCGGTCTCCAGCTTGTCGCGGAACAGCGCCTCGTCCAGCATGTCCTGCATGCGCAGGCCGATGCGGGCCATCTTGTCCTGGTAGCACGGACCGATGCCGCGCTTGGTGGTACCAATGTTCTTCTTGCCGAGCTTCTGCTCAAAAGCACCATCCAGATCGATGTGGTACGGCATGATAATGTGCGCGTTGCCACTGATCTTGAGGTTCTTGGTGGTGATGCCGTCGGCCTCGAACATGTCAATCTCCTCAAGGACAACCTTGGGGTTGACGACGCAGCCGTTACCGATCACCGACATATGGTCGGAATACATGATGCCGGAGGGCACCTGGTGCAGGCCGTACTTCTTGCCGTTGACGACGATGGTGTGGCCGGCGTTATTACCGCCCGAATAGCGCACGACGGCATCGAAGTCGCCGGCGACCAGGTCGCAGATCTTACCCTTGCCCTCATCGCCCCACTGGGCACCGACCAAAACGGTTGACGGCATGTTTACTCCTTACATTCATGGACTGTCTACGCGCCACGCTGGCACGCAGAAGCACAAAACATTCCCAGTATACCCGTGCAACGGGCGCCTGTCCTACTCCTCGGTATGCGCCCCATCAAGCTCATAGAACTTGGTGGATGCCGGCAGGAACATCAGGTCGACGTCACCGATCGGGCCCGAACGGTTCTTGGCCACGACGATACGCGTAACGCCCTCGTCGGGTCGATCGTCACGCGAGGCCTCGGCCTCATCGGCGGAGCGGTCCAAGAACATAACGATGTCGGCGTCCTGCTCGATGGAGCCCGATTCACGCAGGTCGGACAGCTGCGGGCGCTTGCCGGTACGGGACTCGACCTGACGCGACAGCTGCGACAGCGCAATGAGCGGGATCTTAAGCTCCTTGGCCATGATCTTTAAACCACGCGACATCTCGGAGACCTCGACGGTACGGCTCTCGGAGCGACGTCCCGGCGGAGGACTCACCAGCTGCAGGTAGTCCAGGATAATGATGGCCTTCTCCTTGTTGTGGAGCATGCGGCGGCTCTTGGCGCGAATCTCGGTCACCGTGGTGCCGGGCGTATCGTCAATCAGAATGTCGAGCTTAGACAAGGTCTGGGTGGCCTCGTTGATATTGGCCCACTGTTCAGGACTAATGCGGCCCGTACGGAAGTCGCTGATCGAAATCATGGCGTAGGCGCAAATCAGGCGCTGGGCAATTTCCTTGCCCGACATCTCCAGCGAAAAGAAGCCAACGGTATAGCCCGCAGCGGCGGCATTCAGCGCCAAGTTCAGAGCGAACGACGTCTTACCCACGGCAGGGCGGGCGCCGATAATGATGAGCTGGCCCTCGCGGAAACCCATGAGCATGCGGTCGAGTGAAGGGAAGCCGGTGGGCACGCCCGCGGCCTGTCCGCCGGCCTTACACACTTCCTCGGCCTCGTTATAGGCCTCGACCATAAACTCGGTCAGTGTCTTATAGCTCGACTTGACCTCGCGCGCCGTGACCTTGAGCAGCTTGCTCTCGGCCAGCTCCACGACCTCTTTGGTGTCGGTGGGGGCGTTATAGGCCAGGGCGTTGATCTCGTTGGTGGCACCGATCAGCTCGCGCAGCATCGAGTCACGACGGACGATGGCGGCATGGTGCTGCCAGTTCACGAGCGACAGGGTCTGACCCATCAGCTCCAAAATGTAGGCCTCGCCGCCCACGGCATCAAGCTTGTTGATGCTGCGCAGGTAATCGATCAGCGAGATAGAGTCGATGGGAATGCGGCTGTTGTACATATCGACCATCGCGGTGTAGATGGTCTTATGAATGGGCCGGTAGAAGTCATCGGGCTGCAGCTCGACCTGGGCCTCCTCGACCACCTCGGGCGACAGCAGCATGGCGGCCAGTACATTGGCCTCTGCATCTTGGTTTTGAGGGAGACCCAACTTGGAGCCACGGTCCTCGACCGTCAGTCCCATCTCCCTTTCGTCATATGCCATGAGCATCCTCATTCATATCGCTTGCGAGCATCCATAGTATCAGCCACGGTCCCAAAACGGGCCGCGCCCCGGCAATCATCACCGAACGAAACGGATGAACGGTCCCGCGTTTGGGACTTCACAACAACGCCTGCCTTGGCGCTCGCCGAGCGTAGAAAACAAAAGGGCGCCCTGGTCTCCCAGAGCGCCCTTCTTAGAACAAGATTGTTGCGTTGCAGCAAATGCTACTCGGCAGCAGCCTCAGTCTCGACCTCGGCGGTCTCGGCCTCGGCGACCTCAGCGGTCTCCTCAGCCTCAGCCTCGGCAGCGAGCTCCTCGGCGGTAACGCCAACGAGAACGACAACCTCGGCCTTGATCTCGCGGTACAGCGAGATGGCAACGGTGTGGGCACCGGCAACCTTGATGGGCTTACCGAGCTCGACGCGCTTGCGGTCGATGTCCATACCGAGCTGAGCCTTGATGGCGTCAGCGATCATAGCGGCGGTAACGGAGCCAAAGAGGATGCCCTCGTCGCCGACCTTGACGTCAACGGTGACCGTCTTGCCCTCGAAGGCAGCCTTGGTCTCGTTGGCGGTAGCCAGACGGACGGCCTCGCGCTTGGCGATGTTGTTGCGACGCTCGTCAAGCTGCTTGAGGTTGCCCTTGGTGGCGGCAACAGCGAGCTTCTTGGGGAACAGGAAGTTCTCAGCGTAACCCTGAGCGACCTCTACGACGTCACCCTCGCCGCCCTTGCCCTTGATCTCATCGAGAAGAATAACCTTCATGATGCGTCTCCCTTCTTAGCCGCGGTCGCGGTTGCCACGAGAGGAAACCACGGGGACGGTGTACGGCAGGAGAGCCATCTCGCGGGCGCGCTTGATGGCGTTGGCGATGTCATGCTGATGCTGCGTGCAAGCGCCAGTGACGCGACGAGGCTTGATCTTGCCACGGTCGGTCATGTACTTACGGAGAAGCTGAGTGTCCTTATAGTCGATGAACTCAGTGTTCTCCTTGCAGAACTGGCAGTACTTACGACGCGGCTGACGTGCAGAAAAATCATTAGCCATGTCAAAATACCTTTCGTTTGGCAACTTCGGCGAACCGAAGCCGCCTCTCACTCAAAAATAGGTGAACAGCCCTTAAAACGGGATGTCCTCATCGTAGACGTCGACCGCGGGCGGCATAGCCACCGGTGCGGCAGGACGTGCTGCGGGCGCAGGAGCTGCGGGGGCGTAACCGCCCTGATCGTAGCCACCCTGGCCACCACGGGAGCTCATAAACTCAATCTCATCGACGATGACCTCAAGCTTGCTCCGGCGCTGGCCGTCGCGCTCCCAAGAGCTGTAGCGCAGCTTGCCCTCGATCGCGACCTTGTTTCCCTTTGCCAGGAAACGGCTCACGGCCTCGGCGCGCGTGCCGAACATAGTGCAGTCGACAAAGTTGGGATAGTCCTCCCACTCGCCAGTCTGCGGATTGCGGCGACGATCATTCACGGCGACGCCAAAGGACAGAACCTGGGTTCCGCCGGCGGTGGCGCGCAGCTCGGGATCACGCGTGAGGTTACCGGTGATGTTCACTCGATTGATGCTCATAACTCACTACTTCCTCTTGGGGCACAAGCCCAGTCCAAAACGACAGTCTTACTCCTGGTCGTCGCGACGGACGATCATGTGGCGGACCACAGCGTCGGTGATGCGCAGGACGCGATCAAGCTCGGCGATCTGGGTAGGATCTGCGTGGAAGTTGATGAGGGTGTAGTCACCATCGGTGAGGTCGTTGATCTCGTAGGCGAGCTTGCGCTTGCCCCACTCGTCAACGGAGTCGACCTTGCCAGCGCCCTCAGCGATCGTGGTATCGATACGCTTCATAACAGCGAGACGAGTCTCGGGGTCGAGCGACGGGTCAACAAAGAACAGCAGTTCATAAGCCTTCATATTGTCACCTCCTCTGGGCAAATGTGGCTTCAGGTCGTGAAGGTGCGCCTGAAGCAGGAAAAGACTTGGTAATAATATCTTTCAACCTCCCAGGCTGCAAGAATATGCAGCTACAACCTCATGACCTCCACATATGTCCATACTCACACGGCACTTCATGCGTCTTCCAACCAAATGCTGACCAAATGCTTGACGGATCTGTGGACAAGACACGGCGCTGCGGGGACAAACTGAGCCAAGCCGCAGGTCAACAATTGCAAGGCTGTGGTCGCGAAATACATACCAGTGGTTCACAACACCGTTCAAAGATTTTTAAAATTGCTGCCATGTCGTTTATAAATACCCATTTTGAACAATTTGCCGCATGTAACCCTGCTGGTCAGAGCCCGTTTTTGCCCTCCTAGATCCCGTCACGAAGCCAAGCGTTTCAAAAAATGCCAACTTTTCTGTTTGCACTTTGCGATTCCTCGTGTATACTGACTTTTGCATTTAACGGAGAGTTGTCCGAGTGGCCGAAGGAGCACGATTGGAAATCGTGTAGGCGTCAAAAGCGTCTCCAGGGTTCAAATCCCTGACTCTCCGCCAGTTAATTCCAAAGCAGGCCTTCGAGCCTGCTTTGTTTTTACCCCACGCGGAGGGGTGGCAGAGTGGTTGAATGCGGCGGTCTCGAAAACCGTTTGGCCTGTATAAGGTCACGAGGGTTCGAATCCCTCCTCCTCCGCCATTTTGCTTGAGAAAGCTCCCGGGAATGGGAGCTTTTTTGTTTTGAGTCCCTAACAAGCAAATAC
>CABSKX010000068.1 GCA_902478365.1 uncultured Collinsella sp.
GTGCACGCGTGATCCTGGCACAAGTCGACGATCTCAAAAAGTACGCTCAATCGGGGAACGGCGGCGTTTCGCCCGACGGCCACTTCCGTCTTTACGCCCCCTGCCTTCATGGGCGGGGGCGCCTTTTTGCCGAAAACTGGTATGACTCGTTTGAAAGCTCGCACCCTCAGATTCACCTTGATGTGTGGCATCAGCCAACGGCAACATGCTTTGAATCACTTATACTTGGAATTTCGGACGCGGCTATCTCGTTTGAGGAACCACGGGACAGCGTCCTTTCTTCAAAATATTTGGGTGAAAAGGAGCTCAAGGTTCTTTCATGCCCAGCGGGTCATCAATCTGTTGACGCTATGACCATTCGTGAGTTACTGGGCGGCAGGCTCGCTGTTCCCATTAATTTGTCACCCTGTCTCAATGCAATCAATCAATGTCCCGAAGCCCAGCTCGTCAATTTTCGCTTCCGTGATGTTGAATACGGAAGCAGGGCTCAGACTGAGTTTCTTCAAGCCGGGGGATTGATATTGAGCTTGTCTGGGTCCTCTCTCGCATCGGATGGGTCAGAAGTGAGTGAGTGCTCCATTGAAGGTTCGCGTGATGTAACCTTGCCTATCTACTTTTGCTATCGGCAAAATTCCTGGACTGATCGACACCAGACGGTTTTTCTGCACCTATTGCGTCATCTTGCTTCGTGAGATTAATTGGCTTCGAGACGTCAAGTGATTATTGACGCCTTGCAACACATAACTGACAGCTTTGTCTTCATGCTTTTCCAAGATTCCGATTTAGATTGCTGACTCTTGGAGGGCGGAGCATGAAAAACCGTACGGTTTTGCTTTATATGACGTTCGTTTTTCTGTCAAACTTCAGCACCATTTTGTATTTTCTGACGGTTTACCTTGAATTCGTCGGATTTTCGATGGTAGCGATTTCTAGCATGATGATTGCATATCAAGTGAGCAAGTTCATCCTTGAAGTTCCCACTGGCTATATTGCTGATAGGTTTGGACGAAAGGTGAGCGGCCTCGTTGGCATTGTGGGAATGCTTGGGTACTACGCCGCCCTGCTTTTCGTCCGATCTCCTCTGCTTTTAATCGGTGCGTTCGCTCTCAAGGGTTTTACCGTTGCATGTGTGAGCGGATCCATCGAAGCGATTTACATTGATAGCGTCTCTCAGGGCCAACTCGTGAGACTTAATATCGTTGAACGATTTGTCTTCTATGCGTCTTATGCCCTCTCCGCTTGTGTGGGCGGTTTCATTTCGTCCGCTGGCGCGTATCTCATTGGGCTTTCGGTCGATGTCATCACAATGGTGCTGACATTGGTTGTCGTTGTCTGTATTCCTGAGGCGAGAAGAGAGGGCGCTACGGTGACACCTGGGCATGGAATGAGCCCGAAGATGATTGGTGCTGCTGTTGCGGGCAATGGCATTCTTCGGTCAGCGTTCATCATGGACTGTTCTCAGGCATTTGCCTTCGTCGCTCTGGAAGACTTCTTCTCACTGTTGCTTGCAGGCCGCGGAATGAATGCCGTCGCTTCGGGCGTGACCATTGCGGTCCAGCTCCTTGCCTCGGCCTCCATAGGGTTTATTGTGCCCAATGTGATTGCTCATATCGACAAGGGCTGTTTTGCGCGTATTTGCGGCATCATTCGCTTAGTATTGACAGCTTTGTTTTTGATTCCCCTTACTCCTGCTAATTTGCTGCCCGTGTTCTATGTGCTGCAGACGGTCGCTTACTCGTTATTTGCTCCAATTAAATACTCAATTTTTCAAAATGCTGCCGATTCTTCGATGCGCTGTTCACTGATTTCGGTTCAAAGCCAGATGGTGGCGGTGGGTGCCATCCTTTTCTATCTGCTCAACGCTGTGTTGAGTAGCGTTGCGGGCATTCGAGTCGTATTGCTTGTTGCGCTCGGGATTTCTTCCCTGGTGTATATCCCCGCGCTATTTCGTCTTACAAGTCAAAGGCCATGAGTATTTAGGCACCGATAACTTATATATCAACGCAATAAACCCGAGCGCGAGGGCGTTTGGGTTTATTATTGAAGCGTATGTAACCTGGCGGCGCCACACCGCCTGTTAGTAGGGAGACACATGAACGTTCTGGTCGTCAACGCAGGATCTTCGACCCTTAAGTATCAGGTCATCGATACCAAGTCCCACAAGGTGTCCGCAAAGGGCTCCTGCGAGCGCGTCTGCTTTACCGGCGGTACCTTCACCCACGCTGCCAACGGTTCCAAGAAGGTGACCGAGAACATCGAGTTCCCCGACCACAAGGTCGCCATCGAGGTCGTCCTGAAGGACCTCGAGGCCAATGGCGTCAAGATCGAGGGCATCGGCCACCGTATCGTTCAGGGCGGTTGGTACTTCGGCGATTCCTCCCTCGTCGACGAGGACGTCCTCGCCAAGATCCGCGAGGTCGCTCCGCTCGCCCCGCTGCACAACAACCCCGAGGCCAACGTTATCGAGTACTGCCTCGAGCAGTATCCCGACCTGCCCAACGTCACGGTCTACGACACTGCTTTCCACTTCAATATGCCCGAGGTCGCCAAGACCTACGCCCTGCCCAAGGACGTCTGCGACAAGCTGCACATCCGTAAGTACGGCGCCCACGGCACCAGCTACCGCTACATCTCCAAGAAGGTTGCCGAGATGACCAACGGCGAGGCCCGCAAGGTCGTCGTGTGCCACATCGGTTCCGGCGCTTCCCTGTGCGCCATCGAGGACGGCAAGTGCATGGACACCACCATGGGCTTGACGCCTCTCGACGGTGTCATGATGGGCACCCGCTGCGGCTCCATCGACCCTGCTACCGTGTGCTACCTGCAGCGCGAAGGCGGCTACACCTTCGACGAGGTCGACGAGATGATGAACAAGAAGTCCGGCCTTTTGGCTGTGACCGGCGGCAAGACCAACGACTGCCGCAATGTTGAGGAGCTCGCCGCTGCCGGTGACCCCGAGGCTCAGCTCGCCTTCGATATGTTCGTCTACAAGATTGCCGCCAAGGCCGCCGAGATGGCCACTTCCATGTGCGGCATGGACACCCTGGTCTTTACCGCCGGCATCGGCGAGCACGCTCCGGCTGTCCGCGCCGGCGTGGCCGATCGTCTGGCCTTTATGGGCGTCAAGATGGATCACGCTCGTAACGCCCTGCGCGGCGACGGCGCTTGGTGCCTGTCCGCCAAGGATTCCAAGGTCAAGATCTTCGTCATCCCCACGGATGAGGAGTTCATGATCGCCTCCGACGTCGAGCGCATCGTCAGCGGCAAGTAATTGATGCAAGGGGAGGGGACTGGATGGCCTTGTGCCGTTCAGCCCCCTTTTATGCTCTTTGGGCGAAGAGTTTAATAGATATTTATTGAATTCTGATAACTTCTTATTAAGGGTACGGCCGCCCTATAGGTTTGCCGACCGTACTGTAATCACGAAGGAGTCTCATGAACGTACTTGTTGTCAACGCCGGCAGCTCGAGCCTTAGATATCAGCTTTTGGATACCGATACCCGCGAGGTTTTCGCCAAGGGCAACTGCGAGCGTATCGGCTCGGAGATGGGCATCTTTGGCCACTCCGAGAACGGTGGCGCCAAGCAGACCGAGGAGGTTCCTTTTCCCGATCATCGCTCTGCCATTGCGCGCGTGCTCGAGGAGCTCGAGAAGACCGACTTTACAATCGATGGCATTGGACACCGTATCGTTCAGGGTGGCTGGCACTTCGATGATTCCGCGGTCGTCGACGATGAGGTCATGGCTAAGATTCTTGAGGTGGCCCCGCTCGCCCCGCTGCACAATTACGGCGAGGCCGCGGCAATCGAATATTGCCGCGAGAAGTATCCGGAGCTGCCCAACGTGGCCGTCTTCGACACCTCGTTCCACATGACCATGCCCGAGGTCGCCTACACCTACGCGCTGCCCAAGGACGTGTGCGACAAGTATCACGTGCGCAAGTACGGTGCCCACGGTACGAGCCACCGTTACGAGTGGATGATGGCCAAGGAGATCCTGGGTACGCGCTGTCACCGCCTGCTTTCGTGCCATCTGGGCAACGGTGCTTCGCTTGCCGCCATTGAGGACGGTGTGTGCCGCGATACCACGATGGGCCTCACGCCGCTTGACGGCCTGATGATGGGTACCCGTTGCGGTTCCATCGACCCGGCTACCGTGTGCTACTTGCAGCGCGAGGGCGGCTACAGCTACCAGGAAGTCGACGACATGATGAACAAGCAGTCCGGTCTGCTTGCCATCTCGGGTATCTCCAACGATGCCCGTGACATTCGTACGCGCGCCTCTGAGGGTGACGAACGCTGCCTGCTCGCCTTCGATATGTTCGCCTATAAGGCCATGCAGCAGGCCGGTTCCATGATCGCTTCCATGGCGGGCGTGGACACCATCACCTTTACCGCCGGCATCGGCGAGAACGACTGGTCGATCCGCAAGGCTTTCTGCGACTGCTTCGAGTGGCTGGGCGTACGCATCGACAACAACAAGAACCGCGAGGCCGTGGGCAACGGCCCGCAGGTCATCAGCGCCGCCGGCTCTTCCGTCACGGCCATGGTCATCCCCACCGACGAGGAATACATGATCGCCCACGACGTCGAGCGCCTGACCAAGAACAACTAACGCATTCGTCTGTAATTGACAAAAAGGCCTCCAGAGCAACAGCTCCGGAGGCCTTTCTACTAGCAGGCGGAAATTCCAATCCCAAAGTGATCGTCACCAGCAACGCCTGCGCTCCCAACAACGGCACCCGATCATTCAGATTCTCAGCCCCAGCTCGTAGCCAAGCCGCCGTCCGCCCCAGATCCCCTGAGCACCACGTGGCGGCAGGGACCCTACAGGGTAAAGCTCTGAAAACATTCCGCAGGACGCATGAAACCCCCGCCGCACGAAGTGCGCAGCGGGGGTTTCATGCATGTCCGAGGACGTTTTCAGAGCTTTACCCTGTAGGGTCCCGAGGGGGTACGTCCGCTACTCAGCCATCTGAGCCTGGACGGCGGTGATGGCCACGACACCCACGATGTCGTCGGCAGAGCAGCCGCGCGACAGGTCGTTGACCGGCTTGGCGATGCCCTGCAGGATGGGGCCGTAAGCGTCAGCGCCAGCGAAGCGCTGGACCAGCTTGTAGCCGATGTTGCCGGCCTCGAGGTCGGGGAACACGAGCACGTTGGCCTTACCGGCGACGGAGGAGCCGGGAGCCTTGAGCTGGGCGACGGTGGGGACGATAGCGGCATCGAGCTGCAGGTCGCCGTCGATGGCGAGCTCGGGAGCCTTCTCCTTGCAGAACTTCACAGCCTCCTGGACCTTCTTGGCGACCTCGCCACCGGCGGAGCCCATGGTGGAGTAGGAGAGCATGGCCACGTGCGGCTCAACGTTGCCCATGAAGGTGGACCAAGAGTGAGCGGAGGCGATGGCGATCTCGGAGAGCTCGTCAGAAGACGGATTAATGTTGAGGCCGCAGTCGGCGAAGATCAGCGTGCCGTCGGTACCGAACTGCGGGGTGTCGGTGCACATCACGAAGAAGGCCGAGACCAGCTTGGTGCCCGGGGCGGTCTTGAGGATCTGCAGCGCGGGGCGCAGGGTGTCGGCGGTGGAGTGGCAGGCGCCGGAGACCAGGCCGTCGGCGTCGCCCATCTTGACCATCATGGTGCCAAAGTAGGTGGCGTCCATCACCTGGGCGCGAGCCTGCTCGATGGTAACGCCCTTCTTGGCGCGGAGCTCGGCAAACTTCTGCGCGTACTCCTCGTGCTTCTCGGCGTTGCGCGGGTCGATGACGGTGGCGCCGGGAACATCGATCTCGTCGGGGTTGCCCAGGATGACGAGCTTTGCCAGGCCCTCCTCGATGATTTTGTTTGCCGCGACGATGGTACGCGGATCCTCGCCCTCGGGCAGGACGATCGTCTTAAGGTCGGCCTTGGCGGCAGACTTCATACGGTTTAGGAAATCGCTCATGTTACTCCTTACAAGCGTTTAACTAAGCTCCAGGCGCCCGGCCGTTCACGAATAAACCCGCTGCTAGCGGGTTTACCTTTCAATAATGTACGCCGCGGTGCTTGAGCTTTCCTTGTGTGGCAAGCTCATTATAGGACGCATTAGCGCTATAATCGCTCTGATAAATATGTCTCGAAGAATGTTCGAGAAAAGCCCAGCTAACGAGCACGTGGCTTTTGACAAGGAGTATCGATGCAGATTACCTCAGGCCTGCCTGAAGGCTTTAATGCCGGTGCGTACGACATGATCGTTGTCGGCGCCGGTTATGCCGGTGCCGTTTGCGCCCGCCGTCTTGCCGAAACCATCGGCTATCGCGTTGCCGTTTTGGAGCGCCGTAGCCACATTGCGGGCAATGCCTTCGACTGCACTGACGAGGCGGGAATCCTGGTCCACGAGTATGGTCCGCACATCTACCATACCTTTAACGAGCGCGTGCATAACTTCCTGTCGCGCTTTACCAAGTGGACGGACTACCAGCACAAGGTGCTCGCCAACATCAACGGTACCCTTATGCCCGTGCCCTTTAACCATGCGAGCCTCAAGCTTGCCTTTGGCGATGAGCGCGGCGAGGAACTGTACCAAAAGCTCGTGGAGACCTTTGGCAAGGACGTCAAGGTGCCCATTATGGAGCTGCGCAAGAAGAACGACCCGGATCTTGCCGAGGTCGCCGATTATGTCTATGAGAACGTCTTTTTGCATTACACCATGAAGCAGTGGGGCCAGACGCCCGACCAGATCGACCCCTCGATCACCGGCCGCGTCCCCGTCTTTGTGGGCGATGACGATCGCTACTTCCCGCAGGCTCCTTTCCAGGGCATGCCGCAGGACGGCTATACCGCGCTGTTCGAGCATATGCTCGATCACGATCTGATTGATGTGTTCTGCGACGTGGACGCCCGCGACCTCTTCGAGATCGACGAGACCACCGTCAAGATCGACGGCAAGGTCTATGGCGGCGAGATCGTCTACACCGGTCCGCTCGACGAGCTGTTCAACCTCGACCTGGGCGCGCTGCCGTACCGCACGCTCGATATGAAGTTCGAGACGCTCGATATGGATCAGTTCCAGCCCGTGGGCACCGTCAACTACACCACGAGCGAGGACTACACGCGCATCACCGAGTTCAAGAACATGACCGGTCAGGTTTTGCCCGGCAAGACCACCATCATGAAGGAGTACTCCAAAGCCTATGCGCCCGGCTCGGGTGAGACGCCGTACTACGCCATTCTTGAGCCCGAGAACCGTGAGCTCTACGAGCGCTATCTTGAGCGCGTCCAGAACCTGACGAACTTCCACCCGGTGGGTCGTCTGGCCGAGTATCGTTACTACGATATGGACGCCGTGACCAATTCCGCCCTCGATCTTTCGGATGAGATTATCGCCTGCCATGCATAAAGTCATAACATTCGGTATTCCCTCGTATAACGCCGCCAAGGACATGGACCATTGCATCACCTCCATCTTGGAGGGGAGCAATTACGCCACCGATATCGAGATTATCGTGGTGGACGACGGCTCCAAGGACGAGACGGCCGCCAAGGCCGATGAGTGGGAGGCCCGTTATCCTGGAATCATCCGCGCGGTGCACCAGGAGAACGGCGGCCACGGTATCGCCGTCCTCTCGGGTCTGCGCGAGGCACAGGGTACCTATTACAAGGTTGTCGACTCGGACGACTGGCTCGACGGTGCGGCGCTTTCGACCATGCTGTCGATTCTGCGTGGCTTTGAGGAGCGCGACCAGCGCGTCGACCTGTTTATCTCGAACTACGTGTACGAGAAGGTTTACGAGGGCACGCATACCGCGATTGGCTACAAGTTTGCACTGCCGCGTAAAAAGATTTTCTCTTGGGACCAGATCGGACACTTCCGTCCCGATCAGAACCTGCTCATGCACAGCCTGTGCTATCGCACCGATGTACTGCGCGAGTCCAATCTGCCTATGCCGGCACACACGTTCTACGTGGATAATATCTACGCTTACGTGCCGCTGCCGCGCTGCAAGACCATGTACTACGCCGACATCGACCTCTATCGTTACTTTATCGGTCGCGAGGGCCAGAGCGTCAATGAGGCCACGATGGTCAAGCGCCTGGGTCAGCAGTTCCGCGTAACGCGCATCATGATGGAGTCGTTCCACCTGTACCAGGACGTTGAGTCCTCGCGTCTGCGTTCGTACATGATGGGCTACTTCACCATGATGATGGCGATTTGCTCGGTGCTCACCAAGCTTTCCGAGGAAGATTGTGCCGATGAGCGCCTGAAGACGCTGTGGAAGGATCTGAAGGAGTACGACGAGCGCATGTATCGTCGCGCTCGCTACGGCGTGGTCGGATTCTTCACCAACCTGCATGGACGGGCCGGAGACAAAACCACACTCGGCCTATACCATCTTGCCTCAAAGATCTTCAAATTCAACTAACTGTTGAGTAATCGTTGCTGATAGGTTGACTGGGCCCCTTGGCCTTTAGTTTGCTACTGCGAACAGTCCTGCTCGCAGTAGCAAACTAAAGGCCAAGGGGCCTCTGCTATAAGAATCGATTGTCAGGAAGCTGAATTTGAAGATCTTAGACGCGCGGTACACAGGGGCCTGGGCTGAAAGGGATCTTGTTGAGTAGGTTGCCCGGTGGGGCTTGGTTATGTTTGTCGCGAGTTCCGCACGAGCCGAAGAGCACTTAATGTGCTCTTCGTGCGAGCCAGGACTGTAGAGCAGCAAACATAACCAAGCCCCACCGGGCAACCGGTCAGGTTAGGTTACTTCGCGGCACCCGGGATGCCGTGGGAGGTTTTGGCGGTTTTGGCTCCGTTTACGATGGCGGTTTGCAAAGCCCTTACGGCGAGCATGCCCAGCAGGTCTAGGGGTACGGTGGCGCTTGTCTGAGCGTCTAGTTTGCCGCTGGCGAGGGTGTAGATGGTGTCGCCGTCGTTGGTGGTGTGCGTGGGGCGGATGGCGTGCGCATAGGCGTCTGCTGCCATTTGGGAGACCTTGGTGGCCTGTGCCTTGGTGAGCTCAACGTTGGTGACGATGCAGCTGATGGTGGTGTTGGTGCGGTCGAGCGGCATTTGCATGGAGCCGGCGGCGGCAAAGGCTGCGAGCTCCATGTCGACGATCTGGTCGCTATCTGCTGCAGCGCGCATGCCAGCGACCCATTCACCGGTGAAGGGGTCGACGACATTGCCGCAGGCGTTGACCGAGACCACGGCACCCACCTTAACAGGGCCGAGTGCCACGGCGGCGGCTCCAAGGCCGGCCTTCATGCAGGTGGCGGGGCCCATGAGCTTGCCCACGGTGGCACCGGTGCCGGCACCTACATTGCCCTGCTCGAGCGTGGTGGGGGTGTTGTCGAGCGCCTCGCGCACGGCGGAGATACCAGCCTCAATGTCGGGGCGTACGGTGGGGTCGCCAAAGGCGAGGTCGAAGATGCAGCTAGAGCACACGATGGGCACCTGCGTGGGACCGACGGGAAGGCCGATGCCGCGGCTCTCGAGCTCGCGGGCGACGCCGCTTGCGGCCTCCAGACCAAAGGCCGATCCACCCGAAAGGCAGACGGCGTGGACCTTGTCCACGGTGTTCTCGGGACGCAGCAGGTCGGTCTCGCGCGATGCCGGTGCACCGCCGCGAACGTCAACACCGCCGATGGCGCCCTCGGGTGCCACGATTACGCTGCAACCGGTGCCGGCCTCCTCGTCCGTATAGTTGCCAAAACAAAAGCCATCGACATCGCAAACGTCAATGGCCTCAAGCAGTGTATCCATGTTTTACTCCTATCGGTTTTCCGCCGGGCCTTATGCCCGGTCGGGATCCGTACGGTACGCCAAAATTGTAGGCGCTGGGGGATACCCAGCGCCAGATGCAATTACGATAGTTTTTGAATCGCGCGCGCGACGCGAGCGATGGGCAGGCCCACCACGTTGTAGAAGTCGCCCGAAATATCATGCACGAGCATGCGTCCGCCTGTGCCCTGAATGCCGTAGGCGCCTGCCTTGTCCATGGGCTCGCCTGAGGCGACGTAGCGCTCAATCTGCTCGTCGGTGAGCTCATAGAACGTCACGTCGGTCACATCGACAAACGACAGGCTCTCGGCGGCGTGCGGGGCTGTGACGTCTCCGGCTCTAACGATGCAGACGCCGGTTGCGACCTGGTGCGTGCGGCCCGAAAGCTCACGGAGCATGGCGCGGGCATCATTCTCGTCTGCGGGCTTGCCTAAGATCTTGCCATCGAAGGTGACGATGGTGTCGGCCGCGATGGTCAACTCATTGGGCTCGGCGTGCTCGGCGGCAACGGCGG
>CABSKX010000069.1 GCA_902478365.1 uncultured Collinsella sp.
CCATAGCTACGTCCAAGTACACATATCAAGTGGAGGATATCCATGGCAAACGTTCTTGTCTTTGGTCACCAGAACCCCGATAACGACGCCATCATGAGCGCCGTCGTCCTGTCCCAGCTGCTTAACCAGGTTGAGTATGCCGGCAACACCTACGAGGCTTGCGCTCTGGGCCAGCTTCCGGCCGAGTCCGCCAAGCTGCTCGCCGATGCCGGCATTGCCGAGCCCCGCGTGATCGAGTCCGTCGAGGCCGGTCAGCTCGTCGTCCTCACCGACCACAACGAGTCCGCCCAATCCGTCGCCGGCCTTAAGGACGCCACGGTCTTTGGTGTTGTCGACCATCACCGCATCGGCGACTTCGAGACCGCCGGCCCGCTGCACTACATCTGCCTGCCCTGGGGCTCCAGCTGCACCATCGTCACCAAGCTCGCCGGCGTGCTCGGCGTTGAGCTTTCCGACGTCCAGGCCAAGCTGCTGCTTTCGGCCATGATGACCGACACGCTCATGCTCAAGAGCCCCACCACCACCGATGTCGACCGCGCCGTCGCCGCCAAGCTCGGCGAGCAGGTGGGCGTCGACCCGGTCAAGTTTGGCATGGAGGTCTTCCTTACCCGCCCGTCCGGCTCCTTCACCGCTGCCGAGATGGTCGGCAACGACATCAAGATGTTCGAGCCCGCCGGCAAGAAGCTGCTCATCGGCCAGTACGAGACCGTCGACAAGAGCCGTGCGCTTGGCATGATTGACGAGATCCGCGAGGCCATGCGCGCCTACGCCGCCGAGAAGGGTGCTGACGGCATTGTCCTGTGCATCACCGACATCATGGAGGAGGGCTCGCAGGTCCTGCTCGAGGGCGAGACCGAGGCTGCTCAGAAGGGCCTGGGCATTGCCGATGAGCACGACGGCGTCTGGATGCCGGGCGTCCTCTCCCGTAAGAAGCAGGTCGCTGCCCCCATCATGGCCGCCTGCTAGGTTTAGTTGACCGAACGCCACGACCGGATCGCGGACGCCCCGCGCTCCGGTCGTTTTTTGTGCATGCGCCGCGTCGTCTCTTGGACAGGCGTGCCCGTGCCGTTGAGCAAATAATGTTCAACCTGTGGTTCCGCTTTTCGGCCACGCCTGCGTGCTTGTCGTGCAGGGTAGGCTAGATGCAAGCGTAATACGTTAGAGCGCGGCGCCGCCACTTGGGCGGGCCGTGCTTTTTTAAGACGGGAGCTTTCCCGTGAAAGGAGCCGCCCATGGCAGCAACCGAGCAGCTGTTCAACGTCCGTGAGCGCAAGCGCTTTGAACGCCACGACATTTGGGAGCGCATCGCCGAGAACGGCACGATTTCCGCCGCGGTTATGGTCATCGCCGCCATCGCCGCCGTCATTTGCGCCAATACCGATGCCTACGAGGCCATCCATCACTTTTTGGAGACCCCGCTGTATGTGGGTCTGGGCAACCTTACGGCCGGTCTTACCGTTGAGCTTTTCGTCAACGACTTCCTCATGGCGATTTTCTTTTTGTTGGTGGGCATTGAGCTTAAGTACGAGATGACGGTCGGCGAGCTCAAGAATCCGCGTCAGGCCATGCTTCCCATGCTGGCGGCCGTGGGCGGCGTCGTCGTTCCTGCCTGCATCTACCTGATCTTTAACCATGCCGGCGCCCGCAACGGTTGGGCCATCCCCATGGCAACCGATATTGCCTTTGCGCTGGGCGTGCTGTCGCTTTTGGGCAACCGCGTGCCCAACGGCGTGCGCGTGTTCTTCTCGACGCTCGCCATCGCCGATGACCTCATCTCCATCGCCGCCATCGCCATCTTCTACGGTCAGAGCCCCAATCCGTTTTGGTTGGGCGCCGCCGCGCTGGTGACCTGCGCGCTCGTGTGGCTCAACAAGACGCAGCATTACCGCCTCGCCCCGTATTCGGTACTGGGCCTGCTGTTGTGGTTCTGCATGTTCAAGAGCGGTGTACATGCCACGCTCGCCGGCGTCATCCTGGCCTTTACCATTCCGGCCAAGTGCGGCGTCAAGCTCGATAGCCTCACCGATTGGTTGGGCGAGTGCCTGCCGCTGCTTGATGACCGCTACGACGACGAGGCACACATCCTGGGCCAGCATGACTTTACCGTCTCGACCACCAGGGTCGAGCGCGTCATGCACCGCGTGACCCCGCCGCTCATCCGCATGGAGCGCCTGATCTCCACGCCGGTCAACTTTGTGATTCTGCCGATCTTTGCGTTCGTGAACGCACAGGTTCGCCTAGCGGGTGTGGATATGAGCACGCTGCTCACCGACCCGGTGACGCTCGGCGTGTACTTTGGCATGCTGCTGGGCAAGCCGATCGGCATCTTTGGCATGACGTTTGCCCTGGTTAAGTTTAGGGTCTGCGAGCTGCCGCATAACGTTAACTGGCACATGATTGCCGGTGTGGGCATTCTGGGCGGCATCGGCTTCACCATGTCGATCCTCATCAGCGGCCTTGCCTTCCCGACGGCCCAGTTTGAGGTTCTGGCTGCCAAGGCCGCCATCCTTGCCGGTTCGGTCACCGCTGCCGTGCTCGGTATGATCTACATGAGCGTGGTCTGCAAACACCCCGCGCCCAAGGACGAGTAAGAGCACATACAAGTTTGAAAACGCCGCCTGTGAACACCATCACAAGCGGCGTTTTAGTCATTGGGGACGTTCTTAAACGACTAGGTTTATTCCACCGTTCCGTAGACGGCGCCCCAGCCGTGGGCGGCCAAGGCGGAGTTGAGCTGGTCGCAAAGCGATTGGCGGTCGTAGTAGCCGGGCGGCAATAGGTTCACGATTTCCATGAGATCGGGCGCCAGGTCCAAGATCTCGGCCTGTACGATGAGATCCAGGCGGTCGATGGCGCGGCGGTCGTAAAACAGTCCGTCGACCAGGCGCTGCAGGTCGCCGAATTCCTCGGCCTGGAACGATCCGTATTCCATAGTGCCTCCTTGGGCGCCCCACGCCGGCATGCGCGGCGATTCATAATTCATTGCGATGAACTTAATCTATCACGGCTTCATGCCGTTGCGGCGGTGGCGGTCTATACTTAGACGAACTGCAACGTCCCGCTTCGCGAAAGGTCGCACCCATGCAGACGATCTACCAGAAGATGGAAACCACCGAACTCGATGCCGCCATCGAGGCGCTCAAAGCCGAGGTCGCCGAGGTCAAGGCCAAGGGCCTGGCGCTCGACATGGCCCGCGGCAAGCCGTCGCCCTCCCAGGTGGACATCTCTCGACCCATGCTCGATATCCTCAATGCCGATGCCGATCTGCACGACGGCAACGTCGACTGCTCAAACTACGGTTGCTTTGAGGGCATTCCCTCGGCACGCAAGCTGGCGGGGGAGTTCCTGGGTTGCCCTGCCGAGCAGACGCTCGTACTGGGTTCGTCGAGCCTTCTGATCGAGCACGATATCGCCGGCATGTTTTGGCGCTGCGGTTCGTGCGGCAGCGAGCCTTGGGAGGCTTACGAGGCCGCGCACGACGGCAAGAAAGTCAAGTTCCTGTGCCCTGTTCCCGGCTACGACCGTCACTTTGGCATCACCGCCGACCTGGGTATCGAGAATGTCCCCGTCGCGATGACCGACAACGGCCCCGACATGGACGAGGTCGAGCGTCTGGTTGCCGCCGACGACTCCATCAAGGGCATCTGGTGCGTGCCCAAGTATTCCAACCCCACGGGCATCACCTTTAGCGAGGACACCGTGCGTCGCCTGGTCGAGATGCCCACGGCCGCGCCCGATTTCCGCATCTTCTGGGACAACGCCTACTGCGTGCACGACCTGTACGACGAGACCGACGAGCTCGCCAATATCTTCGACCTCGCTCGCGCGGCGGGCACCGAGGACCGCGTGGTGGCTTTTGCCTCGACGTCCAAGATTACCTTCCCGGGCGCCGGCATCGGCTTCATCGGTGCGAGCCCCGCGGTCATCGCCGAGTTCTCCAAGCGCCTGAAGGCCGGCCTCATCAGCGCCGACAAGCTCAACCAGCTGCGCCACGTGCGCTTCCTTCCCACCATCGAGGCGGTCAAGGAGCACATGAAAAAGCATGCCGAGTTCCTGCGTCCGCGCTTTGAGGCCGTTGAGCGCAAGCTCACCGAGGGCCTGGGCGATACGGGCTGTGCCACCTGGACGCACCCCCGCGGCGGCTACTTTGTAAGCTTCGATGGTCCCGAGGGCTCGGCCCAGAAGGTCGCCGCGCTTTGCGCCGACCTGGGCGTCAAGCTCACGCCGGCCGGTGCCACCTGGCCCTATGGCAAGGATCCGCGCGATACCAACATCCGTATTGCGCCGAGCTATCCCACGGTCGATGACCTGGAGGCCGCGCTCGACGTGCTGGTGCTGGCCGTTAAGCTTGTCGCTGCCGAGCTTGCTCGTGCCGAGCGCGCCTAACGCCTAGGGCCCCGCAAGTCCGCGCCCAGTACTATCCGCACTTTCGATACGTAAAGGAGCGTATACATGGATTTGGGTATTTCCACCAACCCCACGCCGGAGATCTACACCATTAAGGTAACCGGCGAGATCGATATCTCTAACGCTGATAGCCTGCGCAATGCTATCGACCTGGCGCTCGAGCAGCCCACTGAGGCCGTTGAGCTCGATTTTGCCCAGGTGAGCTACATCGATTCGACGGGCATTGGCGTGCTCGTGGGCGCCGCGCACCACGCGGTCGACCACGGTAAGCGCTTTAGCTGCACTAATGTGCAGCCCCAGGTGATGCGCGTGGTTCAGCTGCTGGGCGTCGACCAGGAGATTTCGATCACGGCGGCATAATCTTTGCCCCCAAAAGGGCGTGCCGTTTGGCATATGTTTGTGATGCGCTCGGACGTTTTGGCGTCCGGGCGCTATACTTGACCGAATGAATAGACGAGTTCCGGCCGAATGGCGCGGTGCGGGCTCGACTCACATCGAGCCTTGGAGGTATGTGTGTTTGGTATTGGAGAGGGTGAGCTCGCGATCATCGTGGTCTTCGGCTTTTTGCTGTTTGGCCCGGATAAGCTCCCGCAGATGGGCCGCACGATCGGCCGTGCCATCCGTCAGTTCCGCGAGACGCAGGAAAAGATGACGGCCGTTGTTCAGTCCGAGATCATCGATCCGGTAAGCGAAGCCGCGTCGGCCCCGGTCAAGCCCAAGAAGGCTGCCGTCGATGACGATTCCGATGCGGACGAGGATGCCGCCGGGACGGCTGCACCCGCAAAGAAGGAGACCTTTGCCGAGCGCCGTGCCCGCCTTGCCGCCGAGAAGGCTGCGAGCGAGGGTGCCACCGAGGGCGAAGGCGCTGCTGATGAGGCCGAGAGCGCCGAGCCCGCCAAGGCCGAGCCTGCTGCTGCCGCTGCCGAGCCCGAGACTGCTGCAGAGCCGGAGCCCGAGCCTGAGCCTGCAGAGCCCACGACGGCTGACCTCTACGCCCGTCGTCCCCGTAAGCGCAAGGCCGTCGTCGACCAGCTCGCTCGCGAGCTCGAGGCCGAAGACGACGCTGCTGCCGCCGACGCCCCGAAGGGAGGCGATGAGTAATGCCTATCGGACCTGCGCGTATGCCGCTCTTCGATCACCTGGGAGAGCTCCGTCGCCGCCTGACCATCGTGGTCGTGTCGGTGTTTGCCGCCGCTATCGTGCTGTATTTCGCCACGCCTGTTGTGCTCGACATCCTGGAAGATCCCATCCGCTCCTTTGTGCCGGACGGTAAGTTCTACATCACTACCACGCTCGGCGGCTTTGGCTTGCGCTTCTCGCTGGCCATCAAAATGGCCGTTGTCATGTGCACGCCCATGATCATCTGGCAGATCTTGGCGTTTTTCCTGCCGGCGCTTCGCCCCAACGAGCGCAAGTGGGTCGTGCCCACGGTGCTCGCCTCGACGGTGCTGTTCTTCCTGGGCGCAATCTTTTGCTACTTCATCATCATCCCTGCAGGCTTTGAGTGGCTCATCGGCGAGACCTCGGCCGTCGCTACGGCGCTGCCCGATCTGGAGAACTACGTCAACATGGAGCTGCTCTTTATGATTGGCTTTGGCGTGGCGTTTGAGCTGCCGCTCATCATCTTCTACCTGTCCGTCTTCCACATCGTGTCCTACGCGGCCTTCCGCAGTGCCTGGCGTTATGTATACGTTGGCCTGCTTGTGGGCTCGGCTGTGATTACGCCCGACGGCTCGCCCGTTACGCTGGGGCTCATGTATGGCGCCCTGCTCTCGCTCTACGAGATTTCGCTCGCCATCGCTCGCGTGGTCATTACCGCGCGCGAGGGCAAGGAGGGCTTGTTTGTGAGCCGTCTGGACCTGTTTTCGGACGACGAAGAGGACGACGAGGAGTAAATCGGTATGCACGAGGTTGGCATTGTCAACGGCATACTCGATACAGTGATTCGCGCGGCGCGTGGGGCGGGGGCCTCGCGCGCCGTTTTGGTAACGCTGCGTATCGGGGATATGACCGAGGTCGTGCGCGAAGCACTCGACTTTGCGTGGGAGACATTTCGCGACGAGGACCCGCTCACGCGCGGCTGCGAGCTTGCCGTGGAGGAGGTCCATCCACAAAGCGAGTGTCTGGACTGCGGCGAGGTCTTCGAGCACGACCGCTTCCATTGCCGCTGTCCCCAGTGTGGCGGCGCCAACGTGCGTCTGCTGCACGGCCGCGAACTCGACATCGCAAGTATCGAGATCGAGACCCCCGACGATTAGCCCGCCAGCAACCTGGGGACGGGGTATAAATGGTAGAAGTAAGGAGCGCCGAGTATGGCCGAGAAAACGATTGATATCGCGTCGCCGATCCTGTCGCGCAACGAGCGCCTGGCAGATCAGCTGCGTCAGCGATTTAATGAGACAAACACCTACGTGATCAACGTCTTGTCGAGCCCCGGCTCGGGTAAGACAACAACGATTCTGGGCACCAACGAGCGCCTGCGCGACAAGGCCGGCTTGCGCTGCGCCGTCATCGAAGGCGATATCGCCTCGGACGTCGACGCCATCACCATGAAGGAAGCCGGCATGCCTGCCATCCAGATCAACACGGGCGGCCTGTGCCACCTCGAGGGCAACATGATCATGGAAGCCGTTGACGCGTTCGACCAGGCCGTTGGGCTCGATAACATCGACGTCATCTTTATCGAAAATGTGGGCAACCTGGTCTGCCCAGTCGACTTTGACCTGGGCGAGAACCTGTCCATCATGATCCTCTCGGTGCCCGAGGGCGACGACAAGCCCATCAAGTACCCGGGCATCTTCCAACACGCCGGCGCGCAGCTGCTCAACAAGGTTGACGTGGCCCCGGCTTTCGATTTTGACATGGATAGGTATACTAAGACACTCGATGACCTCAATCCGCAGGCGCCGCGGTTTGCCGTGAGCGCGCGCAAGGGCGAGGGCATGGATGCCTGGTGCGATTGGCTCATCGGGCAGATTGAGCAAGCAAGGGCGTAAGTCGGCCGCCATACGGGCGGGCGTAGCCGCAGAGATACGAGATAGGAGCCTCTTTTGAAGCTCATCATCGCCGAGAAAAACGACGCCGCGCGTCAGATCGCCGAGCGTCTGTCCACGGGCAAGCCCAAAAAGGACAAGGTGTACAACACCGCCATCTACCGTTTTGAGTGGAAGGGCGAGGAGTGCGTGACGATCGGCCTTGCCGGTCACATCCTTGCGCCCGATTTTTGCGACAGTGTGCTGTTCGATAAAAAGCTGGGCTGGTATTCGGTCACCGAGGACGGCGAGATGCTGCCGGCCGACATACCCGATGGCCTGGCGCGTCCGCCCTACGATACCAAGCGCAAGCCGTTTCTTGCCGATGGCATCTCCATCAAGGGCTGGAAGCTCGAGAGCCTGCCCTATCTCACCTGGGCGCCCGTCATTAAGTTGCCGGCCGAGAAAGAGCTCATTCGCTCGCTCAAGAACCTTGCCAAGAAGTCCGACAGCGTCATCATCGCCACGGACTTCGATCGCGAGGGCGAGCTGATCGGTTCGGACGCCCTCAACAAGGTGCGCGAGGTTGCGCCCGACCTGCCGGTCGCCCGCGCCCAGTATTCTTCGTTTACCAAGGCCGAGATCACGCAGGCCTTCGATAATCTCGTCTCGCTCGACCAGAACCTGGCCGACGCGGGCGAGAGCCGTCAGCACATCGACCTCATTTGGGGTGCGGTGCTCACGCGCTACCTGACGCTCGCCAAGTTTGGCGGCTTTGGCAACGTGCGCTCTGCCGGCCGCGTGCAGACGCCGACGCTTGCCCTGGTGGTCGAGCGCGAGCGCGAGCGCATGGCGTTTGTGCCCGAGGACTATTGGCAGATCCGCGGCATGGGCGCCGCGCAGGGCGCTGCCGAGGACGACCGCTTTAAGATCGCGCACAAGACGGCGCGTTTTACCGACAAGGATGCCGCCGAGACGGCGTATGGTCACGTCGACGGCGCCAAGACGGCGACCGTTGCCGCGGTGACCAAGCGCTCGCGTAAGCAGCAGCCGCCCACGCCGTTTGCGACCACCTCGCTGCAGGCTGCCGCCGCGGCCGAGGGCATCTCGCCTGCGCGTACGATGCGCATCGCCGAGTCCCTCTACATGGCCGGTCTCATCAGCTATCCGCGTGTCGACAACACCGTGTACCCTGCGACGCTCGATCTGGGCGCCGTGGTGAGCGACCTGGCAAAGATCAATCCGGCGCTGGCGCCCGTATGCAAAAAGGTGCTCGCCGGTCCCATGAAGCCCACGCGCGGCAAGGTCGAGACCACCGACCACCCGCCTATCTATCCCACGGGCGAGGGCGATCCGTCCACGCTCGACGGCGGCCAGCGCAAGCTCTACGACCTCATCGCCCGCCGCTTCCTGGCGACGCTCATGGGTCCCGCGACCATCGAGAACACCAAGCTCGAGCTCGATGTGAACGGTGAGCCGTTCGTGGCTTCGGGCGATGTGCTCGTGACCCCGGGTTTCCGCGAGGCATACCCGTACGGCCTTAAGCGCGACGAGCAGATGCCGCCGCTGGAGCAGGGCGATATGGTCGACGTATTCGACATTAAGCTCGAGGCCAAACAGACCGAGCCGCCCGCGCGCTACAGCCAGGGCAAGCTCGTGCAGGAGATGGAAAAGCGCGGCCTGGGCACCAAGTCCACGCGTGCGAGCATCATCGAGCGCCTGTACGCCGTGCGCTACCTCAAAAACGATCCCGTGGAGCCGAGTCAGCTGGGTATCGCCATCATCGATGCACTGTCGCAGTTTGCCCCGCGCATCACGAGCCCCGATATGACCAGCGAGCTCGACGGCGACATGACTCGCGTGGAGCGCGGCGAGGACACCGAAGAGCATGTCGTGACGCACTCGCGCGCGCTGCTGGCCGGTGTGCTCGACGAGCTGCTCAAGCATACGCAGGAGCTGGGAGACGCCATCAGCGACGCCGTCACGGCTGATGCGCGCGTGGGCGCCTGCCCCAAGTGCGGCAAGGACTTGGTTATGAAGACGAGCGCCAAGACCCGCGGCAGCTTTATCGGCTGCATGGGCTGGCCCGACTGCGATGTGACCTATCCGGTGCCGAGCGGCGTCAAGGTAAGCCCGCTCGAGGGCGAGGCCGCCGTGTGCCCCGAGTGCGGTGCGCCGCGCATTAAGTGCCAGCCGTTCCGCCAGAAGGCCTTCGAGATTTGCGTGAACCCCACATGCCCCACTAACTACGAGCCCGACCTTAAGGTGGGCGAGTGCAAGGTGTGCGCCGAGGCCGGACGTCATGGCGATCTGATTGCACACAAGAGCGAGAAGAGCGGCAAGCGCTTTATCCGCTGCACCAACTATGACGATTGCGGCGTGAGCTATCCGCTGCCGGCGCGCGGCAAACTCGAAGCGACGGGCGAGACCTGTCCCGAGTGCGGCGCTCCCATCGTGGTGGTCAACACGGCGCGCGGTCCGTGGCGTATCTGCGTCAACATGGACTGCCCGACCAAGGAGAAGAAGCCCGCCCGCGGCCGCAAGACTGCGACCAAGGCGAGCGCGGCAAAGAAGACCACGGCGGCAAAGAAGACCACGGCTAAGAAAGCCACTGCCGCCAAGAAGACGACCGCGAAGAAGTCGACCACCAAAAAGACCGCTGCCGGCAAGTAACCGAGCACATATCCGAGCACATATAGACACGGTGGGG
>CABSKX010000070.1 GCA_902478365.1 uncultured Collinsella sp.
TCAACGATATGGCACCGTGGGGACACATGTATGTCAATCCTGGTCTAACAGAGCCTTAAATAATCATTTGGCTGCCCGCTGGCTAAGTGAGTAGACTTTTTTGGAAATGCCGAGCACCCAACATATTTGCCTCAATAAAACCGCAGGTCACAGATTTGTGGTTTGTCGGTGTGGTCGGGGATTCGGTAAAAGTCTACTCACTTAGTTTTGCGTGATGCATATTGTCCGCAACGAGACCCCAGTCGGGGAGATTCCATCGCAAATTAGCTGCCCCCATTGCACCATTTAGGCGCCGTATGGGTTGCGGTCGCGTTCGATGCGTTGGCGGATGTGGGCGTACTCGATGATCAGTAGCACCAGGAGCAGGGCCATGATGGCTAGGTAGCTCACCACAGCGCCCATCAGACCCAGCAGCTTAATCAGGATCACCGGCATCACCACGCTTACGGCGAAGCAGATCAGGTATATCTTGGTGACGTCGCCGGCGTGGCGCAGCACCGTGATGATGGCGTAGATAAAGTCGATTGCCGCGGTGATGCCACCGGCGACAACCATCAGTAGCGCCAGCGTGCGGTAGCGCTCAAAGTTAAGGCCGTACATAAAGCTCATGATGGGGATGCCGGGGCCTGCCATAAATGCGACGCATGCTCCGGTAATGACCACGATCAGTGCCATAACGGCAACAATAATCAGGTCAAAGCGGCGACGCTTGCGCGGATTCGCCCAAATACTCGACAGACGCAGGAGCTGCGGTTTATAGATAAATCCAATGCTCAACAAAATGGCCTGCGCCGGAAAGAACAGGGCATTAAAGTACAGCTGATACTTGTAGGCCAGCGTGCCTTCCATCACGAACTTGGGCATGCTTTCGATAAGGTTGAACAGGAACAGCGCACCAAAGAGCGGGGCGCACTGGACAAACAGGTGGCCAGCCTCGCGCAGACTCATGCGGCGTGATTTTTCGGTTTCGAGCAGGGCGAGCGGGGCGGTGACCAGCACGAGCGAGGCGATGGCGGTGACACCCATGGCCATGGCCGCGATGGGCATGCTGCGTGTGAGGAACAGTGCCACGCTAAAGACCGCGATGACGCCGGCGGAACGCAGCGTTTGGCTCATGCCGGCCAAATAGAGCTTGTCGGCCTGCTGCAGGCGGCCCTCGTACACGTCGGCGATGCCGTCGATCACCTTATACAGGTAGACGCCCAGGCCGATCGTGGCCATCTGCGCATCGTAGCCGCGGGCGCTGCTGTACATGAGGCCGCATGCCAGCGCGAGCGCTCCGCAGAGCCAGCGGTTGAGCTGGTAGGAGGCGAAGGAGGTTTTTTCGTCGATGTCCGAGACCTGAAAGTTGCGCACGCCGTAGTTGCACGCGATCATGATGAGCGTGCCGGTGACAAAGGCGATGGAGAACTTGCCGGCCTCCTCGGCGCCCGCGAGCTGCGTGGACACGATGGTGAGCAGCGGAAACGCCAAGCCCCACACGGCGGTGCCGAGGGTGTTCCAAAGATAGTCGCGACTGGTGGCGTGCTCCTCGTATTCCGCTTCCTGCATGGAGAAGCCGCCGCCGTAGACGGCGCCGAGCAGACGGTTCCACCAGGCATTGACCATGCGGTGGATGGGGCCGGGTTGGCGATCGCGCTCGCGGCGACGGCGTGTGGCCTGGCTGCTGTCGGGGCCGCCGGCGTTGCGCTGACTCAGCTCCTGGATGCGCGCGAGCTCTTCGGCCGTGTGGGAGGCAGGGAAGAGGCCGTTCTCGATGCGTCCGCCCTGCCCGTGCGCTCCGCCCGATACGGCGGGGTCGGCGACGCCATTGCGGCGGGCGATGGCGCGGCGGATGCTATCGAGGGGCGTGATACTCAAGGAGGTTCCTTTCTCTTGCTGCGCTCTAGTATAGCTGCGGTGGTATCGATTCGTGTTTTTGAACAGGTTGTTCAATAATTTCGGCGGGCGGCTGTAATTTGTCGGTAAACGTGCGGTATCCTGTTGAAGTTTTGTGACCCCCCGATGCCGCTTGCGCGGTACCAAGGAGTTTTTACCTATGGATTTCGCTGCGTTTTTGCTGGCTCTTGTGCCGATCATCTGGCTCGTCGTGATGCTGCTGTGCTTTAAATGGCCGGCTTGGAAGGCCGCCATTGGCTCGTTCGCCCTTTCGTGCGTGCTCGCCTTTGCGTGGTGGCATTTGCCGGCGGCGCAGATAGCCACGGCCTCGCTCGAGGGCTTTTTGATGGCCCTGTGGCCCATCGTGCTCGTGATTATCGCCGCGGTGTTCACGTATAACCTGTGTGTGCGCACGGGCGCCATGGACGTGATCGGCAGCATGATTACCTCCATTAGCAGCGATCGTCGTCTGCTGGCGCTGCTCGTGGCCTGGTGCTTCGGCGGTTTTATGGAGGGCATGGCCGGCTTTGGTACCGCCGTTGCCATTCCCGCCGGCATGCTCGCGGGCCTTGGTTTTGAGGCCGTGCCTGCCGTTCTGATTTGCCTGCTGGCCAACGGCGTGCCCACGCCCTACGGCTCCATTGGCATCCCCACGGTGTCCGTTGCCGACCTGGTGGGTCTGGATTCCCTGCATTTGGCTACCGTTCAGCTGGTGCAGCTCGCGCCCTTCTTTGTGGCGATGCCGCTGCTTATCGTGCTGGTTGCGGGTCGTGTTGCTGATGACCAAGGTAACGTTGCAAGCGTTGCCGAGCGTCTGCACGGCGTTGCCGGAGTGGCACTGCTTTCCGGTGTGTCCTTTGTTGGTGCGGCCCTGGTCGTCGCCATGTTTGTGGGCCCCGAGCTTGCCGTGGTCGTGGGCTCCATCGTGTCGCTCGCACTGACCGCCGCGCTTGCCATGCGCGCCGAGAAGTCCGGTCACCTGGACGCGCGCTTCCATATGAATATCGAGGCCGGCGAACAGCTCACCGTTAAATCGGCGCTTTCGGCCTGGTCGTGCTTCATTCTGATTTTTGTGCTGCTGCTGGGTACCTCCAACCTGGTGCCCGTCGTGCACGCCGCGCTCGCGCCGTTTGCGAGCCACGTGCAGGTGTATTGCGGCGAGAACCCCGGTGCGCTTACGTTTTCGTGGATCAACACGCCGGGTGTTTGGATTTTCCTGGCCGCGTTTGTCGGCGGCGCGATTCAGGGCGCTTCGCCGCGTCTGATGGGCGAGGTGCTGGCCGCGACCGTCAAGCAGATGATGCCGACGGTCATTACCATGCTTTCGGTGCTGGGCTGCGCCAAGGTGATGGGCTATGCGGGCATGATTTCATCGATTAGCGCGTTCTGCATCGCCATCGCCGGTGGTCTGTACCCGATTCTGGCTCCGTGGATCGGTGCCGTCGGTGCGTTCGTGACCGGTTCGGGCACGTCCTCGGGCATGCTGTTTGGTCCCATCCAGAGCCAGGCGGCTACGGCGCTGGGCGTGAGTGACTACTGGATGGTCGCGCTGAACGCCCTGGGCGTCGCCGCCGGTAAGATGATCTCGCCACAGACCCTCGCCATCGGTCTTGCCGCCGTTCACGTGCGCGGTAAGGATGCCGAGCTCCTGGGCGCAGTGCTGCCCTACGCCGCCGGCATGCTGGTCCTCATGAGCGCCATCGCCATGCTCGGCCAAGGCTTGCCGCTGTAGTCGGCACTTGGGGACATTACTTATGTGCCGGCACTTTGGGAACGTCCCTAAGTGCCGGCATCTGGGGACACTCCTTTGCCGTTGCCTGTTCAAGAGTGTCCCCAGCGACTAGTCGTTTAAGAACGTCCCCAATGACTAGGCCGCTTGCGTGCGATTTTTGACCGTTGGGCGGGCGCTTCGCCGTTGCCGCAAAAACGTTTTTGCATATCGGGTACAACGGGCTTTACGTGAGTAAAGTGCGCGCCGCGTCCACGTGTCGCGCTTTTAAAGGAGGCCCCATGTCTGGTGTTACCCCTGCAGAAGTTCTGTCTAACTTTGGTCTTACGCTGGTCGAAGATCCCGCCGAGAACCAGCCCCGCCTGCTGGTGGACCTGCCGGCGGCAGAGCTCGTCGAGCATGCCATCCGCCGCAACGAAGGCCGCATGGCCTCCAACGGCGCGTTGGTGATCGAGACGGGGGAGCGCACCGGCCGCTCGCCTAACGACCGCTTTATCGTCGACACGCCCGACGTGCACGACAAGATTGCCTGGGGCGCTGTCAACCGCCCGCTGTCTGTCGAGAGCTACGAGGTCATCAAGGCCGGCATCGTCGACTATCTCAACGAGCGCGACGTATTCGTCACGCGCGGTATGGCCGGTGCCGATCGTAACCACACACGCCGCCTGCTTGTCGCCTGCGAGCGTGCCAGCCAGGCGCTCTTTATTAAGCAGATGCTTGCTCGCCCGCTTGCCCGCGAAATCGCACGCACCGGCGAGCCGGACTTCTGCGTCCTTGCCGCGCCCGGTTACCAGTGCGACCCTGCCATCAAAGGCCTCAACTCCAGCGCCGCGGTGGTCATCAATTTCCAGGAGCGTGTGATTCTGGTCGCGGGCACCGGCTACTCCGGCGAGATCAAAAAGTCCATCTTCAGCGTCATGAATTACCTGCTGCCCGTCGAGGATGACGTACTGCCCATGCATTGCTCGGCCAGCATGGATCCCGTCACGCACGAGACCGCGGTGTTCTTTGGCCTGTCCGGCACCGGCAAGACCACGCTTTCGGCCAATCCCACACGCCTGCTGATCGGCGATGACGAGCACGGCTGGTCCGATATGGGCATCTTTAACGTCGAGGGCGGCTGCTACGCCAAGTGCGAGGGCCTGGACGCGTTCCACGAGCCCGAGATCTTTAACGCCGTCCGCTTTGGCGCCATCTGTGAAAACGTGGTACTCGATGAGAATCGCAAGCCCAACTACGACGACGTCTCGATCACGCACAACACGCGCGTGGCCTATCCCGTCGAGCACATTCCCAACGCGTGGACCAAGGGCATGGGCACCACTCCGAGCGTCGTGCTGTTTTTGACCTGCGACGCCTTTGGCGTGCTGCCGCCCATCTCACGCCTGACGGCCGATGCCGCCATGTATCACTTTGTAACGGGTTTTACGGCCAAGATCCCCGGCACCGAGGTCGGCGTCACCGAGCCCACGCCTACGTTCTCGTCGCTGTTTGGCGAGCCGTTTATGCCGCTCGACCCCATGGTCTACGCCAAGATGCTCGGCGAGCGTATCGCCGACGGACGCACGCGCGTCTACCTGGTCAACACCGGCTGGATTGGCGGCGGCTACGGCGTGGGTCATCGCATCGAGCTTGCCTATACGCGCTCACTGGTCGCTCGCGCCCTCGACGGTACCATCGAGGACAGCGAGTTTGTGCACGACGACATCTTTAATGTTGACATTCCCACTACGTGCCACGGTGTGCCCGACGGTATCCTGGTGCCGCGCCAGTACTGGCAGAGCACCGCGCGCTACGACGAGGCCGCGCACAACCTGGCGGTGATGTTCGAGGAGAACTTCGAGAAGAAGTACTCGCACCTGCCCGAGTCCGTCAAAGCCGCCGGCCCGCACGCCCAGGTGCCCGCCGAGGCCCGTCATCGCGGCCGCGGCCTGCTGGGACTCCGCCACTAGCGTCGCCTCAGACCCAAAACCACCACAAAGGGGACAGGCACCTTTGTGGTGGTTTTGCTTGGGCGGATGACTCAGGTTACAATACGCCTGACATATCGCCCCCTTCTCCGGATGGGGGCAGCGTAAGCGCTCTTGTGGCGGCACCGTAGGACTTTGAAGGTGGCCGCTGTGAGGGCGCTTTTTGCTTAGACGCCCCCGCTCGGGCGCACGCTATGAAGGGAGAGCATATGAAGGGCTTTATTGCCGAGGATTCATTTTGGGAGCTGTTTCCACAGGCGGCGATCGGCGTCGTGGTCGTAAAGGGCATGAAGCCCGCGGCGCAGATTCCCCAGGAGGACGTGGATGCGATCGCCGCGCTGCTTGACCGCGCCAACATCGATGCGGAGCGCCACCTGACAAGCGATACCATCAGCGAAAACGCGCCGGTCAAGGCATGGCGCGAGGCGTATCGCCTGTTCAAGACCAAGAAGGGCGCGCGTTGCTCAGTTGAGAACCTGCTCAAGCGCGTGCTCAAAGGCAAGCCGGTCGGCCACATTACGCCGGCGGTGGATATTTACAACACGATTTCGTTGACTTATGCGCTGCCCGTTGGCGGTGAAGATTTGCATGCTATTGAGGGCAATCTGCGCCTGGCAGTGACCAACGGCGGCGACGCGTTCTTGCCACTTGGCGAAGAGGCAGATGATCCGACGCTGCCCGGTGAGCTTGCCTATATCGATGATGCGGGCGCCGTGTGCCGTTGCTGGAACTGGCGCGATGGCGTTCGCACAGCGCTGTCCGACGATTCGGCGGACGCATTTCTGGCGATTGAGTGCGTGGAGCCCGAGCGGATGGGGGATTGCCAGGCCGCCATCGATCGCTTGGCCGAGCTGCTCGAGCGCTATCTGGGAGCGACGGTCGTCGTTAAGACCCTAGTGACCCGCGACAATCCCTGCGTGGAGCTGTAGCGGCGCCTAGAACCTATTGATGCCCCAAACCACCACAAAGGTGCCTGTCCCCTTTGTGGTGGTTTTTATGTTGATGGGTTAACAAATGGGATGTTTGGGTATGGGTGTTCGCACATGCGGCTAAGATGTTTACCCGTTAGCATCATGTAAGCGAAAGGCGGTCGTCACCATGCAGTGGAACGACGAGACACGTTTTGAGGACTTTGTCGGACTGATCAGCGGCCTCTACAAGGAGATTCAGCGCATCAAGACGTCCGAAGGTGCAAGGCTGGGCCTCAAAGGCTCCGACGTCATGTGCCTGTACTATCTTGAGCGCAGCAAGGACGGCCTGACTGGCGCCGACCTCGCCCGCATGGCCGGCGTTACCCGTGCCGCCGTTTCGCGCACGCTGGCACATCTGGAGGAGGGCGGTTACGTCGAGGTCGATGATTCGGGTGATGCGGCCGTCAAGTACCGTGCCCCGGTGCGCCTGACTGCCCTGGGCGGCGAGAGCATGAGCGAGGCCGATCGCATCATTCGTGAAGTGCTCGACACCACCGGTAAGGCCATGGGCGTGGAGCAGCGCGAGCAGATGTACGCGTCGCTGCGTACGATTCTCAACACCCTGCGCGAGATCTAAGGCCGCGCTGGCGCTAGCTTTCAGCCAACAATTGCATCGTCCCGTTTGAGCGCGCATGCCGTGCCGGGATATTGTTGTCAAAATTCCCTGCGCGAGATCTGCGCAAGAAAGGATTCGCTATGTCCGTCCGCATTATTACCGATTCCGCGAGCGATATGACGCCGGCTGAGCACCCCGCGCTGCGTGTTCTGCCGCTGTCCGTCACCTTTGGCACCGACGTGTACATGGATGGTGTCGACATCGATCACCAGCGCTTTTACGAGATGCTCGTGGAGCGCGACGAGCTGCCCAAGACCGGTCAGGTCAACCCGTACGCCTTTTCGCAGGCGATTGCCGAAGCACGTGAGGCCGGCGATGAGGCCGTGATCATTACCGTGGGCGCCAAGCTTTCGGGCACCAACCAGAGCGCTCGTACGGCACTTGCCGAGGCGCCGGGCGGCGACGTGTTCGTCGTGGACAGCAATAACGTGACCTTGGGCGAGCGCGTGCTGGTCGAGTATGCGCTGCGCCTGGTGGACGAGGGCCGTAGTGCGGCCCAGATCGCGGCGGCGGTCGAGGCCGTCCGTGACCGTGTGGTGGTTATCGGCCTGCTCGAGACGCTGGAATACCTGGTGCGCGGCGGCCGCCTGTCTGCGGCGGCGGGCGCTGTGGGTACGCTGCTCAATGTGAAGCCGGTCGTGGCCGCCGAGGACGGCCTCATCGTGCAGTTGGGCAAGGCGCGCGGTTCCAAAAACGGTCGAAACCTGTTGAACCAGAAGGTCGAGCAGGCGGGCGGCATCGACTTTTCCATGCCGTTGGCGCTCGGCTATACGGGTCTTTCGGATGCGGTGCTCAAGAAGTATATCGAGGACAGCGCGGCGCTGTGGGCTGGCCACAGCGAGGGCGAGCTGCCCGTGCACACCATCGGCGCCACCATCGGTACCCACGTAGGTCCCGGCGCCGTAGCAGTAGCCTTCTTCCAGCCCGCCAACTAACCTACCTGCCATAAACCACCACAAAGGGGACAGACACCTTTGTGGTGGTTTATGCTTTTCCGGGTGGAAGGGAGTGAGCAATGGCGTCTGAGGGCTTTTTTGAGCGGGTGTACGAGGTGGTCGAGCAGATTCCCGAGGGGATGGTCACCACGTACGGCCAGGTGGCGCTGCTCGCCGGTCGTCCGCGAATCGCACGCTATGTGGGCTATGCGCTGCACAGCAATCCGCGCCCTGGTCAGATTCCCTGCCATCGTGTGGTGTTTGCCGATGGCCGCATTTGCGAGGGCTTTGCGTTTGGCGGCCCCGACGCTCAGCGTGAGCTCTTAACGGGGGAGGGCGTGACGTTTACTGATCCCATGCATGTCGACTTGGCCGCCTGTCGCTGGCCAGCAGGGCTCTAGCGGCTCCGCCGTGGCCAAAACCACCACAAAGGTGCCTGTCCCCTTTGTGGTGGTTTTCCGTTGCAGGTTTACCGGAGCTAACTTATGGAGAAGGTATGGCGGTGTATATTGACGCTAGAAAGTAAACCACGGTGAACTATATTGGTTTCAGCAACAGAGCAGGCAATAGGCGATGAAAAAGCCTGCCCTGTTGAGTTTGATTCGCATTCCTCCCCTCTGTGCGATTCAACGGTGTACTTCGGGAACAGGCCCGCTGGCAACTTACTGCCAGCGGGCCTGTTCCTGTTTCGGTGAGGATTCAGCCTCACCGTCTATGTTGTGCGAAAGCGCTTTGCCTAGTACACCATGCCCATGGCGTCCTGAACCTCGGCCAGGGTCTGCTCGGCGATCTCGTTGGCGCGACGATTGCCCTCGTGCAGCACGTCCTTCACGTAATCCAGATCGTTCTCGTAGCGCTGACGACGCTCGCGAATCGGGGCGAAGTACTCGTTGACGGCCTCGGTCACGTACTTCTTGAGCTGGCCGGAGCCGCCCATGCCGATCTCCTCGGCAATCTCGACCTCGGAACGACCAGTGCAGATGGCAGCGGTTGAAAGCAGGCCGGACACACCGGGGCGGTTCTCGGGATCAAACGTGATCATGCGCTCGGAGTCGGTCTGGCTCTTCTTGATGCGCTTGGCCGTCTCCTCGGCGGTCATCGAAATGTTGATGGCGTTGCCGTAGCTCTTGCTCATCTTGCGACCGTCAAGGCCGGGCAGCAGCGGGGTCTCGGACAGCAGCGCTTCGACCTCGGGAAATACCTTGCCGTAGCGGTTGTTAAAGCGGCGTGCGATGGTGCGGGTGAGCTCGATGTGCGGCAGCTGGTCGCGACCGACGGGCACGACGTTGCCCTTGCAGAACAGGATGTCGCAGGCCTGGTGCACCGGGTAGGTGAGCAGAAGGCCGGTGAGCTCGTGGCCCGAGGCCTCCATCTCGGCCTTGACCGTAGGGTTGCGCGCCAGCTCGGCCTCGGACACCAGCGACAGGAACGGCAGCATGAGCTGGTTCGCGGCGGGCACGGCGGAGTGAGCGTAGATCATGGTCTTGTCGGGGTCGATGCCGCAGGCAAGGTAGTCCATGACCATGTTGTACACGTTGTCCTGGATATGCTCGGTGGTGTCGCGGTCGGTGATGACCTGGTAGTCGGCGATGAGCACGTTGGTCTTGGCACCCATGTTCTGCAGTTCAACACGGCCCTTGAGGGTGCCGAAGTAGTGACCCAGGTGCAAGCGTCCGGTCGGGCGGTCGCCGGTGAGCATGGTGAACTTCTCGGGCGTCTTTGCCCTGTCTCTTATACACATCTGACGCTGCCGACGA
>CABSKX010000071.1 GCA_902478365.1 uncultured Collinsella sp.
GAGCCGCGCGAGGATCGCGGTGGCGAGGGCTCGGCCGACCAGGGTCAAAAGCGCCGTCGCCGTCGCCGTTCCCGCAAGCCGCGCCAGAATGGTGGCGAGGGCTCGACCCCGTCTTCGTCTGCACCACAACCGCCCGCCGGCGAATAACGCCCGCGAGCGGATTTAGCCCGCCTTGCCCCGAGCACATCGGGGTATCATAGCGCCGAATCAACAACCCTCCCTGCGACCGAACGTAGGGAGGGTTGTGTCTTGAAGAGCCATCTGAACATATTGAGCTGTCTGCAGGGTGCCGGTACCCTACCGTTTGCGGACGAATTACTACCGTTTGCCGAGCGGGTGGCACGCGAGGCGCTCGAGGCATTGTCGCCAACACGATGTGCCGGCTGCGAGCGCGCCGGTACGCTTATTTGCCAAGACTGCTTGGCGGCGCTTGTGCTCATCGACCCACGTCATAGCTGCACCCGATGCGGCGCCCCGTTTGGGGATTTGCTGTGCACTGAGTGTTCGGTCGAGGGCACGTCCTCGGCAATGGCGGAGGCGCTCGACCGCTGCCTGGCGTGCGCCGTCTATGCGCATCCGCTGCCGCGCATCATTAAAGCGTACAAGGATGCGGGCGAGCGACGTCTGGCTCCGTATCTGGCGGAGCTGCTCTACGACACCGCCCTGCATGCCCAGGTCGTAGCGCCCGATCGCTACGGAGGCGTGCTGTCCGGTGCGGATGCTGTGGTGTTTGTGCCTGCGACGGCGGCAGCGTTTCGGCGGCGTGGTTTTGATCATATGGAGGCTATCGCGCGCCCATTTTGCGAGCTGTCGGGTGTTCCCCTGCTCGATGCTCTCGTCAAGTACGGGCATGGCGACCAGCGCGAACTCTGTCGTGAGGAGCGCCGCGAGCGTGCCCAAGGCATGTACGAGACGGTTGAGGACGTGCACGGCCGCCGCTTGCTGCTTATCGATGACGTTATCACCACGGGCGCGACGATGGCCGCGGCTTCGGCGGAACTCAAGCGCGCCGGCGCTGCGGCAGTCGATGGCCTTGCTATCGCACGCGTTTGGTAGGGGTGGTTTTGTGGCAGTAAAGATTGAGCGGTGCAACGAGCCGACAGGCGAACAGCTAGCGGCTTCCGTAATCCTAACAGGCGCCTCGGCGCTACGCATGATGCGCGCCGAGCGCCGGCAGATGGGCTACATCGGCTGGAAGGACCTTGAGCCCGGGGAGGAGCGCCGCGTGCTGTGCACGTCATCGCCTTCGACCGAGGATATCTATCTTCCCGACCTGGTGCGAATTGGAGCCAAAAGCGGCGAGGTGCAAGAAGATCTGTGCTTGCTGGTGGGATCTGCGGCGCAGCGCCGACGCATGCCTGGCGTGGGCTGGTCCGTGTGTTCCGGGTTGCCTGCCGGCTCGATTCTAGAGGTGGAACCGGGGGTGTACAGCCTATCTCCCGAGGCCCTTTGTGTTGCCGTCGCCCGCGAGGTCGGTTGTATCCAGGCGTTTGCCCTGGCCCAGGAACTGTGTTCCAAGATTTCACTGAGCGATCGCGGGAAGTATCTACCTCCCTATACCTCGCCTGTTGCGAATAGACTTGCAAAGGACAAGGACCAACCGGCAGACGTGGGTTACTTTGAAGTCGAGCCGGTGCTGACGCCCGATCGCTTGGCAGATTACCTCGCGGCATGTAAGGGGAGTGCGGCCAAACAACTGCGACGGCTGTGCCCCTATCTGTCGGAAAACCTGCGCTCACCCATGGAGTGCATCATGCTTGCCATGTTTTCGCTTCCGTTTTCCTATGGCGGATTTGCCTGCGGTCCCTTTAAGACCGACTACAAGATCGAGTTCGATGACCGCGCGCAGGCAATCTCGGGGATGCCGCATGCAGTTTGCGATGCGTATCAGGAAGCAGCCCGGTTTGACCTGGAATACAACGGCGAGCTGGGCCATTCCTCCCGGAGGGGGCGTATCCATGATGAAAAACGTAACACGGGCTTGATTACTATGGGAATCGAGGTCGCGACGGTCAACAACGAAATGCTCTGCGACATGGAAGCGATGGAAGCGCTCGCATGGCGCATTTACCAACGCATGGGTAAACGATATCAGAATCGCGTAGAGGCGCGTCGAAAGAGGCAAGATGCTCTGCTGAATACGCTCCGAGCGTGCTTTGGGCTCAAGCCGGCGTAAAACTATGGCTTTATAGGGGGTTTGTTATATGCTCTGTGCAAAAAACGGCAAATATGAGTACTGTTACTAGATTAGTGACAGGAAAAACAGAGAAACCTGAGCCGAAAATCTGGATTCAGTGAAGAGATAATAAACGAATGTGGAATATCTTGGCGCCAAGCGGGCTGTACGGAACTCAAAAAGGGCTCGTGGGGCGGAAAAACGCTGCTACTAAATTGGTAGCAGTACTCATATTTGCCGTTTTTTGCACACGGCACCCTGAGACGGGTGCCCCGGAGCTCCCCGTAGGGGAGCTCCGGGCTTCATGGGGGCACGAATAGTCCGCTCCGACCTGCAAAATCTGTGCTCACGGTGCGAATGACGCCCCTAACCTTAAACTTTAGCTTGAACTTAGCTATAATGCGCTACGTTCCTGCCAGGCTGTGGTTGCGGACGGACAAAATGTCCATCCTAGTCCAAGACAGACGCGGTCAAAGGGATCCACGTAAGCGACCGCGTGCGCGCGGCGCGATCATGGCGCGTCCTAGATGTAAGCCGCACCGTCCGTTCTACTTTCTTTGGGGCAATACCGCCTCGCGGGCGAGCGGGCCAGTCGTGAAGGTGGCTACGGCCTCCCGAGCAAACACCCCGGTGCGCAAGTGTGGGGTCAAATACCAGGTCAGCTGGTGGGAACAACCCGTTATTCCGCGCAACGCACGGATTGTATACGACACAGAAGGCAGGGTAGTGGACATGGTGAGGGGCAGCTTGATGCACGCGGCTCGGTTAGGTGCTGGGACCGCGGCGGTCATTGCCGTATTGGGTTTGAGCGGATGCGCGTTCAACCCACTGTCTACGTTCACGACACCCACGATTGACCAGATCGAGCGCGAGACCGTTACCCCTACGGTGTCGGACGATGCCCTGGTCACTCCCGGTACCCTGACGGTTGCCCTCGATACCTCCGATGCCCCGCAGGCCATGCAGGGCGCCGATGGCAACCTCACGGGCTACGCAGTTGACGCTGCCCGCGCCCTTGCAAGCCGTATGGGCCTTAAGGTTGCCTTCGTCGATGCGTCTTCTGCCGATTCCGTGCTTGGCGACAAAAAGGCCGACATCTTCATTGGCGACATCAATTCCACGGATGGTGATATCAGCACGCTTGGTACTTGCCTGTACGACGCTGCGGCAGTGTTCGGAAAGACGAGCGACGGCGAGTCGCTGAGCGTTTCCACCGAAACGCTTAACACCGCTACCCTGGGCGTTCAGACCTCCTCGGCCTCGCAGGAAGCGCTCGCCAAGCAGAGCATCACGGCCAATCAAAAGACCTTCTCCAACATCAACGAGTGCTTTGAGGCGCTCGAGTCCGGCGAGATCGACTACGTGATTTGCGACTCCACGGCCGGCGGCTACCTTGCGCGCCTGATGAGCCAGATCTCTTACGTCGGCGCGCTCGAGACGCCCTCGACGCTCGGCGTCGCGGGCCTCGCGGCCAACGATGAGCTATGCCGTGCCGTGAGCGATGCCCTCGACGGTATCACGGTCGATGGCACGCTCGAGGCGGTCCACTCCGTCTGGTACGGTACGATGCCCTATGACCTCACCACCAAGACGGTCTCGGGCGCCGACGTGCAGTCGACCGACACCGGATCCAGCGAGTCCGCATCCTCCGATTCGAGCAGCGAGGGTGCAAACTCCGAGGACAAATCGTCCAGCCAGGAAGCCACCATCACCGACGACGACATTAACAAACTCAATAGCTAGTTATTGCTAGGGGTGGCGTCTCCCATGCGCTAGGAGAGAGGCCTCTTCACGGTTTCAACACGCATTGCCGGGCTTTCCCAACAGGGGGGCCCGGCTTTTTCGTTTCCATAAAACCAGCAGGTCAAATACGTTTTTTAGGTGCAAAACCAAAGTCGCCGTTGCTCTCCCATAGCGCACTTTGCCACAGAAAAGTGCGAGACTTCGGTATGCGGTATCAAGCAATCGTTATTCGGGTCTTTGGGAATCCGCGTGATTAAATGCACGGCAATGGGTACATAGCCAGTACAGTAAGTCCCCGAGGCAGATTGGAGCCACGTATGGATATCAAGGTTTCTGGACGCAAGACGACGGTAACCGATGCTCTGCGTGCGCATGTGGATGAGAAGATCGGCGAGGCGCTCAAGGTTTTCGATATCGAGCCCATGACGGTCGACGTTGTACTTCGCTATGAGAAGAACCCCTCGAACCCCAACCCGGCAATCGTCGAGGTTACGGTTCGTGCCCGCGGTTCGGTGATTCGCGTTGCCGAGCACGGTGCGGATATGTACGCCGCCATCGACCTCTCCGCCGATAAGGTCACCCGCCAGCTGCGCAAGTTCAAGACCAAGGTCGTGGACAACCGCCAGGGCGGTGCCAGCGCAGCGGATGTCGCGCCGGTCGAGCGCGTCGAGGATCTGGCCGACCTGCTGCTGCCCGAGGAGGAGGACGACCTGCTCGTCCGCGAGAAGGTCATCGATGTCACCCCGATGACTGAGGAGCAGGCGCTGGTGCAGACCGATCTGCTGGGCCACGACTTCTACGTGTTCGAGAACGCGACGACTGGCCTCATCAATGTGGTGTATCACCGTAAGAATGGTGGATATGGCATCATCAAGCCCCGTATCGAAACACTTGACGAGTAAAATACGTTAACTTGCATGAGTTAACGGTTGGCGGCCATCCCATGCGGATGGCCGCCTTTTTACGTAAGGAGTCGCTTTGATGGACAAGGCTGCATCTACCGGCCATTCTGACCGCTGCCGCATCGTCGTCGATACCTGCTGCGACTTTAGCCCCGAGGTCGCCGCGAACCTCGATGTCGATATCCTGGGTTTCCCCTTCATTATCGATGGCGAGGAGCGCACGGACGATATCTGGTCGAGCATGAGCCCTAAGGAGTTCTACGACCGCATGCGCGCCGGCGCTCGCGTGTCTACCTCCGCCGTGTCGCTCGGTCGCTATATCGAGTTCTTTACCGAGTGCGCCAAAGAGGGCACGCCCACGGTCTACCTGTGCTTTACCTCGGCGCTGTCGTCGAGCTACAACTCCGCGTGCCAGGCGGCGGACGCCGTGCGCGCCGAGTATCCCGATTTTGAGCTCTACGTGGTCGACAACGCCCTGCCCTGCGCGACCGGCGCGCTCTTGGCGCTTGAGGCCGTGCGCCAGCGTTCGGCGGGACTGACCGCCAAGCAGCTGGTCGATTGGGCAAACGAGGCAAAGACCTACGTCCACGGCTACTTTACGCTCGAGAGCTTCGATGCGCTGGCTGCCGGCGGCCGTATTCCGCCCGCGGCGGCGCAGCTCACGGCAAAGCTCGACGTCAAGCCCGAGCTCTCCTACGACCTGGCCGGCTCGCTGTCGCTGATCGGCGTCAACCGCGGCCGCAAGAAGGCGCTCAAGTCCATCCTCAAGTCGTTCCGCGAGAACTACGTGCCCGATCGCACCATGCCCATCGCCATCATGACGGCCGATGCCGAAAAGGATGGTGACTGGCTCGAAGCCGCCATCCGCAAGGAGGAGGGTTGCGCCGACGTCACGATCATTCGCGGCTCCGTGGGTCCCACCATCGGCTCGCACGTGGGCCCCGGCATGGTGGGCTGCGCGTTTTGGGGTAAGAACCGCGCCGACAAGGCGTCGCTTTCCGACCGTATCGCCCGCCGCGTGCGCGGTCAGTAGGCAAGCGCTGCGTCCGTAATCGCCCTCGACTCACAGCCCAAACGCTGGCACCGAGTATTCAACCTGGTAACAACACCCAACCCAAAAGGAAAGGTTTCATGGCAAACAAGCTCTCCGTCGCATTCATCGGCACCGGAATCATGGGTGCCCCCATCGCCGGCCACATTCTGGACGCCGGCTATCCCGTCACGGTCAACAACCGCACCAAGTCCAAGGCGGCGGCGCTTATCGAGCGCGGCGCCGTCTGGGCAGATACGCCGGCCGATGCCGCGGCGAACGCCGATGTCGTCTTTACCATGGTGGGCTATCCCTCCGAGGTCGAGGAACTCTACCTGGCGGGCGACGGCCTGCTCGCGTGCACTAAGCCCGGCGCGGTCTTGATCGACCTCACCACGAGCTCGCCCGAGCTTGCCCGTGACATTGCCGAGGCCGCCCAGGTTTCTGGTCGCATGGCGTTTGACTGCCCCGTCACCGGCGGCGAGTCGGGCGCTATCGCCGGTACGCTCACGGCTATCGTGGGCGCTACCGAGAACGACATCGCGCCGGTCCGCGACATCCTTGCCACCTTTGCGGCCAACATCTGCTGCTTCGACGGCGCCGGCAAGGGCCAGGCTGCCAAGCTCGCCAACCAGGTGTCGCTGGGCGCCTGCATGGTCGGCATGGCAGACGCCATGGCATTTGCCGAGCTGAGCGGCCTTGATCTGGAGAAGACCCGCCAGATGATCCTGGGCGGTACCGGCAAGTCCGGCGCCATGGAGAGCCTGGCTACCAAGGCGCTCGACGGCGACTACAAGCCCGGCTTTATGGTCGAGCACTTCATCAAGGACCTGCGCTTGGCGCTCGCCTATGCCGACGATCGCGAGCTTGCGCTGCCCGGCGCCGACGTGGCCTTTACGCTCTACGACATGCTCGATGCCATCGGTGGTGCCAAGCTGGGCACCCAGGCCATCACGGTCCTCTATAAGGAGGAGGCCGACGCCATCGCCGCCGGTCTGGACTGGTCGCAGTATCGTCCCGAAGAGCACGGTGCTCACGAGGACGGCTGCGGTTGCGGCGAGCACGGCGACGACCATGAGTGCGGTTGCGGCCACCACCATGGCGAGGACCACGAGTGCTGCGGCGGCCACGGCCATGATGATGGCCACGAGTGCTGCTGCGGCCACCATCACGGGGAGTAGCGCCCATGAGCTGGACGTTCGTGGTGCTTGCGCTGGTGCTCTTTCTCTTCGCGATCTACATTGGCTTTTTGTGCGGCCAGTGGGCGTGCGAAAAGCGCGTCATCACCAAGCGCGACTACTGGATTGCCAACTTTGCGGGAGCGGCGGCAGTCATCCTGCTGACCTGGGTGTTCTCGCTGTTCCCGCTGGTGCAGTTTGCGCCGATCGGCTGGCTCGGCGGCTTTATCGCCGGCCTTAAGATGAGCTTTGGCGAGTCCGTCGGTCCGTGGCGCAAACACGACGAGGTCTTTAACGTTAACAAGGCTCACCGCGCCGCCGCCGACGCGGGCGATGCCGAGGAGCGCCGCCGTGCGCGTCGCAATGGCGCGGCCGACCGACAGCTCATCTCGGTCACCGATGACAGCAAGGGTGCTGACAAGCACGCTAAGAAATAGTAAGAAGAGGTAACTATGGCAGAAAACAAAGACGAACAGCTCACCGACGAGGAGCTGGCACAGCTCCAGCTGGCAGAGGAGAACGAGAACGCCGTCGACCGCCTGGTCCAGGAGCTCGGCTGCCCCACGCGCCGCATCCGTCAGTTTGCCGCCCGCGTGCTGCACCTGCTTGCCGAGCGCGATCCGCAGCGCGTCGTGCCCTGCGTGCCCGCGCTGATCGAGGCGCTCGACCGCCCCGAGGCTCAGACCCGCTGGGAGGCTCTCGATGCCCTGGCGGCGCTCGCCACCACCTGCCCCGAGCAGCTGGGCGATGCCTTTGAGGGCGCCGAGACTGCACTGTTCGACGAGATCTCCTCCACGCTGCGCTATGCCGCCTTCCGCCTGCTGTGCGTGTGGGGTGCCACGAGCGTCGAGCGTTCGCGCGAGGCTTGGCCCATCCTGGACGAGGCCATCCAGTGCTACCACGGCGACCTTGAGTATCGCGACATGCTCGGTTGCCTGTACGAGTTTTGCCAGGGCGAGATCGACGCCGAGGTTGCCGAGAAGCTCGCGCTGCGCCTTAAGTTCGATGCCGAGAACGGTAAGGGCAGCTATCTCAAGGCCCGTTCGAGCGAGATTTGCGAAATGCTTGTTAAACGTTTTGGCCTTGATCTCTCCATAAAGAAGAAGCGTGCTAGCGTTAAAAAATCTGACGACGCCGAAGACGAGGAGTAACAGATTATGGCGCACGATGTAGTCCTGATTCCCGGTGACGGTATCGGTCCCGAGATTACGCAGGCCATGCGCCGCGTGGTCGAGGCTGCCGGTGTCCAGATCAATTGGAACGTCCAGGAGGCCGGTGCCGGCGTCATGGACGAGTTTGGCACGCCGCTGCCCCAGCACGTGCTCGATGCGGTCGCCGAGACCAAGGTTGCCATCAAAGGCCCCATCACCACGCCGGTCGGCACGGGTTTCCGCAGCGTTAACGTGGCCCTGCGCAAGCATTTCGACCTGTACGCCTGCGTGCGCCCCTGCCTGTCGCAGCCGGGCGACGGCTCGCGCTTCCGCGACGTTGATCTGGTCATCGTGCGCGAGAACACCGAGGACCTCTACGCCGGCATCGAGTTCGATGAGGGCACTGCCGAGGTCGAGGAGCTCTCGCAGCTCGTCGAGCGCTCGGGTCAAAAGACCTTCGCCGCCGATTCCGCGATCTCGATCAAGCCGATCTCTATCGCCAAGAGCCGCCGCATTGTGGAGTATGCCTTTGAGTATGCCCGTCGCTGCGGCCGCAAAAAGGTGACGGCCGTGCACAAGGCCAACATCATGAAGGCGACCGACGGCCTGTTCCTACGCGTTGCGCGCGAGGTGGCCGCCAACTATCCCGATATCGAGTTCAACGACAAGATCGTCGACGCCACCTGCATGGGCCTGGTCCAGAACCCCAACGACTTCGATGTCCTGGTGCTGCCCAACCTGTACGGCGACATCGTGAGCGACCTGTGCGCCGGCCTGGTGGGCGGCTTAGGCATGGCCCCCGGCTCCAACATCGGTGCCGACTGCGCCATCTTTGAGGCTACGCACGGCTCCGCGCCCGATATTGCTGGTCAGGATATCGCCAACCCCACGGCCGAGATCCTCTCTGCTGCGATGATGCTCGATCACCTGGGCGAGAACGACGCGGCCAATCGCATTCGTGCCGCCGTATCTGCCACGCTCGACGAGGGCGAGCAGGTTACCGGTGACGTGCGTCGTGCCCAGACCGGCTCCGTCGAGGGCGCTGTGGGCACGCAGACCTTTGCCGATGCCGTTATCGCGCACCTGGCCTAAGGTATGCACACTGCAAGCGCCTAAATAGTACTTAAGTGTTTGCGTATAACCTGAGAATCAATACGCCCGGCGCTCTGTCGGGCGTATTCTATTGCGGACTATGTTTCCTAACAAGGAGTAACTGATATGGGTCTGATTCAAAAGAAGGACGAGAAGGACGAGATCGACGGCATCCAGATTATCGAGCGCGGCGAAGGCCCCGACGGTGATGAGGAGGAGAAGATCGATCTGGTCGCCGGTACGTCTGCCGAGCACATTGCTGCCGGTACGACGGCCGAGGAGGAGGACGCTCGCCTGGAGGCAAAGATCGCCGCGGACGCCGCCGACGAGAACCTCATGCCCGAGGAGCAGGATGAGGACAACGACTCCGACTTGGACGACCGCGCATCCAAGCACAAGAAGACGATGATTGCCGCCTTCGTGGTTGCAGTCGTGATCGCTGCTGTGGTCGGCTTCTTTATCGGCAACGGTGGTTTTGGCGGCAAGGGCGTCGGCTCGGCGACCCTCACCGAGGACCAGCTCGATTCGACCGGGGCAAGCTACAG
>CABSKX010000072.1 GCA_902478365.1 uncultured Collinsella sp.
GTTTAACCCATACGGCGGGTCCGAGCAGATTCGGGCCCGCCGTCTTTTTCTATCGTTAATCGGTAAAGGCGTTGCCGACGCTCTGGCCGCCAACATACGTCTCGACGAGGGTGAGCTCATGGTCGAACACGACAAAGTCGGCGTCGCGACCCGGCATGATGCTGCCGCACTTATCCTCGATGTGCGCAGAGCGAGCCGGCACCTCGGTTGCCATGCGAATGGCGATATCAGCGCTGGCGATGCCCCAATCGACAATGTTCTTGACGCCCTGGGCAAGCGTGAGCACCGAGCCGGCAATGCTTTTGCCGTCGGCGAGCCAGCACAGGTTGTCCTTCATGATGACGTCCATGCCACCACTGGTGTAGCTGCCCTCGGGCATGCCGCCGCAGCCCAGGCAGTCGGTGATGAGCACCGTGTGCTGCCAGCCCTTTGCCTGCAGCAGTGCCTTGATGGCGGCAGGGTTTACGTGCTTGCCGTCACAGATGATCTCGGCGTAGGTCTCGGGCGTGGACATGGCAGCACCCACGACACCGGGCTCACGGTGATGCAGACCGCGCTGGCCGTTATAGGTATGCGTAAAGCAGCTGGCACCGGCATTGATAGCGGCGATGCACTCATCGTAGGTGGCGTCGGAGTGACCGATACTGGTCACCACGCCCTTGGCGTTCAGAGCAGCCGCATAAGCAGCGGCACCGTCGCGCTCGGCGGCCATGGCGCTCTTAACGATGCGACCGCCCGCAGCCTCCTGCCACTGGTCGAAAACCTCCTCGGAGGGGTCAATCAGGTAAGCGGGGTTCTGCGCGCCCACGTGCTTCATGGTAAAGAAGGGGCCCTCCAGGTAGATGCCCTGAATGCGGGCACCGCAGAAGTCGGGGCCGCGGCTCTCGTCCGCCTTGGCGATAGCAGCGCAGGCGTCCTTGATCTGTTCGACGCCATCGGTGAACGTCGTGGGCAGCCAGCTGGTGGTACCGCGACGGGCGAGCTCGGTTGAGCTGATATCGATGCCCTCGGGATCGTTATCGGTAGTTGAGTGGTTGTAGAAGCCATGGATGTGAGTATCGACCATACCCGGTGCGATCCACGATCCCGTGTAGTCCTTAATCTCGCAAGAGGGCTCGTCGGCCTGCCAGGCGCCAAAAACGCCATCCTCGACCATAAGATAGCCGCCCAGTTGCGGGCCTGCCGGCAAGAAGAACTTGTCAGCCTTAATTGCGTACGTGCTCATATGCACTCCTCGCTTCTAAAGCAGTTGACTGTGGTAATGCTTATACCCAGCTCACGTAAAACAAAAAGCGCCCGCCCGCCGTTATGAGCGGACGGGCGCCCTTACAGGGGGACGCGATTAAGCGGTGAAGGGGTGAATCGTCACGCCCTTAACCACGCGGTTGACCGTGCCGGTGGGGCTCGGCGTATCGGGCGTGTTGCCCACGCGGACGGAGTTGAGCAGGCTGATAGCCTGGGCAAACATCACGAACGGCAGAGCAAGGTAACCCTCGGGAAGTGCCTCGTAGCCCTTAAAGGTGAAGGACTCACCCTCATAGACGGTGGCACCTTCCTGCTGAACGGCGATGGTGTGCTGAGCGATCTCGTCGCCACCGATCTCGTTGAGGATGTCGATGTCGTACTGACGGGTGTAGGCGTCGTTGTTGACGAACACGAAGACGAGCGTCTTATCGTCGACGAAGGACTTGGGTCCGTGACGATAGCCCATGGAAGTGTCGTAAGAAGTGGCAACCAGGCCGTGAGCAAGCTCGAGAATCTTAAGCTGGCTCTCCTGAGCAAGGCCGCCAAAGGAGCCGGAGCCCAGGTAGGTCACGCGGTTGAAGTCGCCAGCGAGATAATCGGCGACCTCGGACTCGCGAGCGATAACCTCCTCGCCCATCTTGGCGATGGTCTCGACCCACTCGGCCTTCTGCTCGTCAGAGGCAGTGTCGAAAATAAGGGTGGAGAGCAGGGTCATGCAGGAATAAGAACCGGTCATGGCGAAGCCCTTGTCGTTGGCGCGCGGAATGAGCAGCGTCAGCGCATTGGGATCATCGGCAGACTCGACGGCGAGCTTGCCCTCGGGAGCGCAGGTGATGTTGAGGAACTTGACGTTGTGGACGAGCTCCTTGGCAACGGCAACGGCGGCAAGGCTCTCGGGGCTGTTGCCAGAGCGGGCAAAGGAAACCACGAGCGTGGGATCCTCGGCGCGCAGGAAGTCGCGCGGAGCGCTCACGATGTCGGTCGTGGCGATGGGCTTAAAGTCGTAGAGATCAGTGTTGCCAGCGTGACGCAGGTACGGGGCGCAGGTATCGCCAACGTAGTCGGACGTACCGGCACCGGTGAAGACAACGGACAGACGACCCTCGCCCATAGCGCGAGCCTCGGCCAGGAAGGCCTCGATGGCCTCCTTGTTCTCGCGATAGATGTTGAGCGTATCACGCCAAAGCTCGGGCTGCTGAGCAATCTCGGCCGTGGTGATCTGGGCGCCGAGCTCGGTGAGCTCCTCGACACTCTTCTCGAACATTTCTAATACCTCTCTCTAGAAGTAATCCTCTGACGTGCAATTATACGCTTCGGTTGGTTATCTGGTAGTAACCAGTTAAATGCAAAGAATCGCCATATGGAAACGATGCGAGCACTAGTTACTGCGCTGGTGGTAAACCTTGTATTTAAACTGATCGGCACGAGCAACCGAGAGTGTGTACTCCACTACCTCGTTTGACTCGTTATACGTAGTCCTGACCAAATCGAGCACAGGCGAGCCCTCGACAATTCCCAAAAGGTGGGCATCGGTGGGACGGGCTATGCTCGCATAGAACTCCTCTTCGGCCACGCGAATCTTTTGCTGAAAGTCCTGCTCAATCACATCGTAAAGCGGCTTACGCTCCAGCAGCGGTCGCTTTAGGGACAGAAATTGACGAACCGGTAGATAGCTGCGTTCGACCATCATGGGCATGTTGTCGGCAGAGCGAAGGCGCTTGAGCTTAAAAATGCGATCACCGATGCGCAATCCCATATGCTCGGCCAGATTCTTATCGGCCTCCATCTCGCAAAACTCGAGAATCGTGGTCTCGGGTTCTCGACCCATCGCGCGCATCTGCTCGGTAAAGCTGTAGGACTGCATAAGATTGGTTGCCTTTGCCGAACGGTCGGTCACAAAGGTACCGCGACCGTGCTGCCGAACCACCAGTCCTAAACGCTCCAGTTCCTGCAGAGCCAGGCGTACCGTAGTGCGCGAGAGACCATAGCGCTCCGAAAGTTCGCGCTCGGAAGGAATCATGTCACCGGCGCGATATTCATGGTCAATCTTTTCGGTCAGAATATCGACCAGCTGATCGTACAGCGGTTGCTTACGCGCTCCGATCGCCATCCTATCCTCCCTTTTGCTCGAATTCGGCTAACTACCTAGGGTGTTATGCATTATCTGTCTGCCACACCCGAATCATTAAGAAAACAAAAGCCGCGCGCTCTTTCGAGCACGCGGCTTTTAACATACACATGGCTTAAGGGGTCGGGGTGTGAGCCGCGTAGGGACACACCCCTCAAGCTAGAGCCTTACCAGATGCTCGGCCAGAGACCAAGCGGGCCAGCGCCCAGGATGCCAAGGACGAAGAGCAGGAGAATGCCCTTGGTCGGGGTCCAGCTGTGCTTAGCGAACATGTAGTAAAGCAGCAGCGTAAGCATAAGCGGGACGAGCTTCGGGACGATGGTGTTGAGGGTGTCGGCAACAGAGAAGTTGACCGGATCCTCGGTAACGGTGCCGTAGGTCACGGACTCCATGCCGTTACCCAGATCGGTGACGCCGCACTCGACAGCGTTGCCGTCGGCATCGGAAGCGGTAAGGGCGTTGCCGTCCTTATCGGTCATGGCGATGGTACCGGCCTCAGCGGTCTCGGTATCGATGCCCTCCATACCGGTGAAGTTCTCGGCCTCCTTCTCGGAGACGATCACGGTAGTAGCGGAGAGACCACGAGTGGTGCCGTTGGGGATCTGGAGGTTGATCTGGGTGCCACCCATGGTGACGACCAGGCAACCGACGACGAAGACGCCCATGATGGAAGCGGCACGCGTGAAGGCCTGCATGTTGGCGGTCAGAGCGTCAATAGCGCTGGTGCCAAGCTTGTAGGACCAGTTCATGAGCCAGAAGCGCAGAGCGAACTGGACGACGTTGAAGATCACCAGGAAGATGATCGGTGCAGCGGCGTTGCCGTTGATGGCCATGTTGGAGGTGATGCCGGCCGTGATAGGCACGAGCGTCAGCCAGAACAGGGCGTCACCGATACCACCGAGCGGGCCCATTGCGGCGACGCGGACGGCGCGGATCGTGGGGATGTCAACCTTGTTCTGCTCGAGCGAAAGCACGATGCCCATAACAAAGGTGACAAGGAACGGGTGGGTGTTGAAGAACTCCAGGTTGTGGCTCATGGAAGCCGCGAGGTCGTTCTTGTTGGTGTGGATCTTCTCCAGACCGGGGATGATGGAGTAGAGCCAGCCAGCGGCCTGCATGCGCTCGTAGTTGAACGATGCCTGCAGGAAGCAGGAGCGCCAAGCCATCTTGTTGAGGGTCTTCTGGTCGAGCTGCGGAGCAGGAGTGAGATCCTCGTAGTGCTCCGGGATCACATACTCATTAGATGCCATCTTCGAAGTCACCTCCGTCAGAAACAGCTGCACCCTTCAGCTCGGTCTGCTGCTGGAAGTCCCAGAAAGCGATGCCGAAGCCGATGAGAGCGAGGATGAGCAGAGCAGGGGTTGCCAGCGAATCGTTGGCAACGGTGATGAGCGCGAGGCCAAAGCCCATGAGGAAGAAGCCCCACATATCGCGGTTCATCATAACCTTGAGCAGGACGGCGAAGCCGACGAAGCGCATCATGCCGCCTGCAGCGGACAGACCGGTCTGCAGCCAAGTCGGGATGGCGGAAGCGATGGTCTGGCCGATGGTAGCGCCAGCGATGAAGAACAGGGTGACGACGACAGCGAAGATCAGGCCGAGCAGAGCCATGGCGAAGTAGTTCAGGCGCTCGATGCCCTTGGTGTCCGCGTTGTGAGCCATGTTATCGGCCGTGGACATAAGCGGGGACATAAGCGTGAAGACCAGGGTAACGCCAAGCTGACCAAGCAGAGCGAACGGAATGGCGAGGCCGACTGCCGCGTTGGGCTCGAGGCCCGTGGCGATAGCGAGAATGGCTGCCATGATGCCGCCGATGACGGCGTTAGGCGGCTGAGCGCCTCCGATCGGCATGTTGCCGATCGTCATGAGCTGATAGGTACCACCCACGAGAAGACCGGTGTTGAGGTCGCCAAGGATAAGACCGATGACGGCGCCGGTGACGATGGGCTGATAGAGAGACTCGAGGAAGTCAAACTGGTCGATTGCCGCGATGAACGTGACGACGAAGACCAGAGCGATCTGGATGATCGAGTATTCCATCTTGCTCCTCCTTTCAAAATGTATGTACGCACTTTGGATTTCACGTACAGAACGTCAGGGTTTCACTCCTGACAACGTGGATCACGAGGATTACGAGAAGAGCTTGCTCGTGTCCTCAACAGGCGTGCTCGGAACGCGCCTGATCTCCAACTCCACCCCCAATTCCTGCAGCTCTTTAAACGCAGCGACATCCTCGTCGTTAACTGCGACGGAGGTGGCGACTTGGCGCTTTCCTTCCGACATGTGCATGTTGCCGATGTTTACCTTCTTTATAGGCACACCGCCCTTGACGAGCGTAAGCACGTCTTCCGGTGTTTCGGCCACGATGAAGATCTTCTGGCGCGGGCTCGCCTTGCCAATGACGTCGATGGTCTTCTGCAGAGAGAAGAAACGCGTAGCGACGCCGGCGGGAGCGGCCATCTTCATGAGGTTCTGGCGCATGGTGTTGGACGCCACGTCGTCGTTGGCGACGAGGATGAGGTTGGAGCCCAGGGTGGAGTTCCACTGGGTGGCAACCTGACCATGAACCAGTCGGTTATCGATGCGGGTAAGAAGAATGTTGGGTTCTGCCATGTTGATCAGCTTCCTTTCGTTATTTGCTGACGACAGTTACTTGATCTCCTGAATCGCGTAACGCGAAACATCTACGACGGCTCCGGATCGGACTTTGATCTGGACCTTCTCGCCTTCGATGCCTTTGACGGTTCCGTAGATACCGCCGGCGAAAAGAACCTCTTGACCCGGCTTGAGCTCGGTGTGCAGCTCCTTGAAGTACTTCTGCTTCTTCTTCATGTTGATTTGCGACCAGATGGTGTAAATCAAGCCCATGATGACAAGCAGGCCTAAAAGGGCGACCGAGGAGCTCAGGACGTTGGCTCCGAAATCGGCCATTAGATGCCGTCCTCGTCGCCGAAGATATCCTCTTCGTCGGAGCCGGCAACGGATGCGACCGTCTGGGCGGTGATGCCCGTCTGGCCAACGGTCACGGCCTGCTCGCCAAGCTCGGCGAGCGTGGCGTTGCCGCGGAGGAACAGAAGCTCAATAACCATGGGAAGGTTGGTGCCGGTCAGAACCTCGACGTTGTCGACATCCTGGGCAATCATCATCGCCTGGTTGAACGGGGTGCCACCAAGCAGGTCGGTAAAGACGAGCACGCCATCGCACTCCTCGCGCATGGCGGTAATAGCGGCGCGGAGATCCTCACCGTAGGAAGCAGCCTGGTCGCCCTCAAAAGGAACGACGGTAAAAGCGGGCTGGTCGCCAGCAACCATAGCGATAGCGCTTGCGAGGCCGGGTGCGAACTGTCCATGACCGGTAAGAATAAAGCCAACCATTCAAATTTCCCTTCCGAAGGTGTGTACGATCTGAGTCCGATGATTTTCGGAAGCCAGCGGGCGCTCGCCCTTAAAGCTTCTTAGAAAGCGTACTTTGAAGACCAGTGGTTTCTAAACTGGTAGTAACCACGTGACGTGTTGTTGTCACTATATCACCCCAGAAGAGGTCGCTTTCGTTGATTCATACGGTAAAACGTTTTTGCACCGCTCACGGTGATAAATCGACCGTTTACCGGTCGTTAACACTTCTACCTGCGGTTTTGAAACCGTTCCGAAATGCTTTGGCAAAAGATCGGATCTTTTCCTGTGTCTAAACAACGCAGGGCGGCTAAAAATAGCGTGTAGAAAAATTGCAGGTCATTGTGAAGATATGTGAATTGGTCTTTTTGACTTAATACCAGTTAGAACCAGTTTTGAGATTATCGGTGAACGGTAGTTTTCGACCGTTCACCGGTTACTTGCAATCGTTTGCAGTCGTTTTCCCAGATGAATTAGGGAAACACAATGGAGCGCTTGCGCGATCAAGGGAAGTTTTGACATTTGTCCTCATCCCCCGCGCGCCAAACTCCGACACCCAAAATGAGCCATAGCTCTCGCTATTCGTCTCACAAACATTACTTACTCTAATCTGTAATTGTTTATCGTTTATCATTAAATATGATATAAGATACAAGTATCATCCAAGACATTGGTTGGAGGAGCTATGATCCGCTGGAACGTATCCAAATCGAATGAAGCCATCGACCGTGAACAGGCAATAGCCGATCTGAGGAAGCTCACTCGCATCTGCAAATGGGCCACAATCTGCACCACCGTGGCGCTCGCTCTGGGACTTCTCGCAGTCATTGCGATTGACCTTCTACTCGTATTGCCTAGCCTCTCCCAAGGGTCGTGTCTCCAATCCGTAGAACTTCAAAGCGGCGAAGGGCCGTGCCTGGCTATCGTCGGTACCGATGCGCAGACCCCACTTATGCTCGTCGCACACGATGGTCACACTGCCATAGGGAGCCTCTTGATGACATGCCTCGCGCTTACCATCGCGCTAAGCGTGCGCAGGCTTTTCTTAAACATTGAAAAGGAAGGCAGGCCCTTTGACCTTGAATGTAACCAGACACTTCGTCGAGTAGGACATTTATTCCTTATCGGCGGCGTTGCCGTGAGGCTTCTTGGTGCCGTAATCACGGGAATGATACTCTCAGGATTTGGCGGCAGCTTTACGGATGCGTTCGCCGGCCAGTTATTCGAGCCCTCCATGCTCTTTGCGGGCCTGATTATTTGCCTGATTGCCAGCATCTTCCGCTACGGGTATATCCTGCAAAAACAAGATGACGAGTTGCTCTAGGGGGAATCCATGATTATTCTGCGGCTTGACCGCATGCTCGCCGAACGCAAGATCTCATCCAAAGAGCTTGCGGGACGCGTGGGCATCTCCCAGGTCAATATGTCACGCATTAAGACGGGCAAGGTTTCTGCCATACGTTTTTCAACTCTTGACGCGATATGCCGGGCACTCGACTGCCAACCGGGCGATGTACTGGAATATATGCCTGACGATGAAGCCGATAACCTTTTTGGACTTAAAGATTGATAGGCATAATTTAGCCACCAGCGCCTAAACGCAAATAGCCCGCTAGAACAACATCCGTTCTAGCGGGCTTATTCAGATATTTCGGTTACGCGCTCGGCGGCTCAGACAGATCTTTATGCAAACAGACCATAGATGCTGATGTTGGCCTTGGCATACAGGCCGTTAGCATACTCGGTCCACTTGGAGCTGGCGCTCGAAGCCTGCGAGGAATACTGCTGATAAGCAGTGTAGTAGGCGGTCATAGCTTGCTTGTAGGTGGCGCTATCGGCCGTAAAGGCATCGTCGGCAAAGGCCTTGGCATAGGTGCTGTCGGCATCCTTCCAGGTGCCCTTCTCGCTATCCCACTCGTCGCCGGCAAGGTTGATGATGTAGTCGGCGTAGTCCTTGCTCGCGGTCTCCTCGTTGCCGTCAGCAGGCTCGGTCGGAGCGGTCGGCTTGCTTGCGGAGCCGTCGCCAACCTTCTTCTTATAGAGCTTCTGCAGCGTCGCGGACTGACGGACGATCTGCTTGGCCTGGTCCTTGGACACGCCGTACTGCTTGGCCATGGTCTTGTAGTCGGAGGTGCCGATGGAATCCTCGGCGTACTTCTTCATCTCCTTAGAAGAGACGGTGATGCCCTCGTCCTCGGCAGCGTCGAGCAGGATCTTGTTGCGCACGTAGGACAGGATGACGTCGGCAGAGGGAGCGGTGTAGTTGCCATCGCCATCCTTGACGGTGTCGAGGCTGTACTGGCTCTCAATGGCCTCGCGCGCGGTGATGTCGCTCTTCTTGCCGTTGTAGCTGTAGCTGTCTCTTATACACATCT
>CABSKX010000073.1 GCA_902478365.1 uncultured Collinsella sp.
GATTCAGATTCGACAAGGGGCGACCATTGTGCAATCGCAAGAAGATGACGGGGCGGAATGTCAATCCTGGTCTAACAGAGCCTTATTTAATCCTCGTCCCAGAAAAATCATTTGAAGGGCAGAAGGGCAAAAGTAGTCAAAAAGCCCGTCCCAAATTAACTACCCTTTGCACCGATTATTCGCCCGGGTTGATATTCGCATAGAACTCGGCCCCGTCGTCTAGGCGAAGGATGCCCACGCGGCCGAACTCGGAGCCCGTTGCGGCGGCGCAGTCGATGTCGATGCGGTCGGGCACGCCGGCGGTGTCCTCGCCGCCCAGGCGCACGATCTGCCCGCGGCCCGACTCCTCATCGAGCCCCGCAAGGCCGCCGACCTCGCAATAACGTCCAAGCGACACCGTGGGCGTGTGACCGCTCACCACGACCGGGCCCTTGCCCTCGGCAGAAAGCAACCCTGTCGGCGCATCCCAATAGCCGTGACGAATCCACAGCAAGTCATCGGATGACTGCACCGCAAGCATCTGCTGCAGTAGCTCGCGATCGGCGCCAACCGCTCCGGCACCATCGGCACAATCAACCCCATGTTCAAGCAAAAACGCCCGCGCCGCCTCGGTCTGGATGCCGGCATGCACCAGCAGATACGGACGCTCATCAGTCTCGGCCACCGCGTAGAGCGGCAGCGTCGCCATCCAACGCACGAGTTCCTCGTACGCCTCAAATTCCATATCGTTGAGCTGCTGACGGGTAGTCCAACCGCCGTTGATATCCCAGGTCTCGGCATCGAGCGGATCTTGGCCAATGATGGCATCGAGCATAATCTGCTCGTGATTGCCCTTAAGCACGCGAGCGTTGGGCAGCGAGCGCACGAGCTTAATAACGCCAACCGGATCGGGCCCGCGATCGATCATGTCGCCCAGCACATACAGCGTGTCTTCGGACGTCAGCGAAATCTTGGAAAGGGCCTCGTCCAGCGCGCGCACGTGCCCGTGAGCATCGGATGTCACATAAATCGCCATGGAACGCCTTTCCCTGCATTACGGCCGAAGCCCGATGCCACGGCTAAAACTTCAAGTTGAACTTAAACGTTACCCATTGTACTCCGTTGCAATAAAGCTGGAAAGGGTTGCATACCGTCAACGGTCGCCAGCGCACGCCCGTCAACCCGCACCGCTCACGCCACGCCGTCTAGCCCAGCGCCCCAACCAGCGACGCTCGCGTCGCAGCCTCGTGTCGAAAATGCGCACGCCCGCAGTCCAGGCCCATAAACACACCATCGTTGGGTACAAATAACCGCAGACAACTGACCGTGCCACGCCAACCACCCAGGAGCGGACACCATCCATGAACCAGATACTTCTCTTTATCGGCCTCGTCATTATTCTGTGCCTGACCATCAAACCCGTCGGCAAAAAGCTCCCCTTCCCCACCCTGCTCATCTTTATCGCACTCGGCATGCTACTGGGCGTCAACGGCCCGGCGCACATCGACTTTAGCGACTATGCGCTCACCGAAACCGTCTGCAGCACGGCGCTGCTGTTCATCATGTTCTACGGCGGCTTTAACACCAACATCGACCGCGCCAAGCCTGTCGCCGTGCCCGCGGTGCTGCTGAGCACGCTCGGCGTCGTCATCACCGCTGGCATCACCGGCGTGTTCGCGCACTTTGTACTGGGCTTCGACTGGATCGGCGGCCTACTGCTGGGCTCGGTCGTGGCATCCACCGACGCGGCCAGCGTCTTTAGTGTGCTGCGCGAGCACAACCTTTCGCTAAAAGGCGGCACCGACTCGCTGCTCGAGGTCGAATCGGGCTCCAACGACCCCGTCGCCTACATGCTCACCGCCGTGCTCGCGACCCTCGCGGCGGGCGGCGACGTTAACATCCCCGTGCTGCTGGCCAAGCAAATCATCCTAGGCGTGGGGCTGGGTCTTGCCATTGGCTGGACATCCAGCCGCCTGATCGAACGCGCGCAGGCAACAGCCGAGGGTGCGCAGACCATCTTCTTGTTTGCCGTGGCCATCGTCGCCTACGCGCTGCCGAGCTACCTGGGCGGCAACGGCTTTTTAGCCGTGTACCTTGCCGGCATTGTGCTAGGCGCGAGCGACATCACCGGCAAGGTCGAACTGGCGCACTTCTTCGACACCCTCACCGAGATGGCCGAGATGACCATCTTCTTCTTGCTCGGCCTGCTTGTGACGCCCGCACGCCTGCCGCAAATGCTGCTGCCGGGCCTGGCACTCATGGCGTTTATGCTCTTCGTGAGCCGCCCCATCGCCGTCGGTCTGCTGTTGGCGCCCTTTAAGACGAACCCTCGCCAGGTAGCGCTCGTAAGCTGGGCCGGCCTGCGTGGCGCGGCTTCGGTCGTCTTTAGTCTCTTTGCCGTGGTGGCCGGTGTTCCCGGCGGTCACGACCTGTTTGACCTGGTCTTTGTGATTGCCGTGTCGAGCATTGTGGTGCAGGGCTCGCTGCTGCCGGCAGTGGCGAAGAAACTCGACATGATCGACGCGGAAGGCGACGTGCGCCGCACCTTTAACGACTACCGCGTCGAGGACGGCATGTCGTTTGTCAAGCTCAAGGTGGGCGCGGGGCATCCGTTTGCCGGTCGCTCGCTCGCCGATATTGGCAGTGCGACGGACATGCTCGTGGTCCTGGTGCTGCGCGATGGCGCGCATCCCGTGCTGCCCAACGGTGATACCGTAATTGAAGAAGGCGACCTGTTGGTGATGGCCGCCCCGACATTTGAAGAGCGTGCCGAGGTTACGCTGCGCGAGGTCACCGTGACTCCCCACGGCCGCTTAGCTGGACAGCGTCTGCGCGATGTGCCGCAAGGCAAGCACCCGTTTATCGTCGTGATGCTCAAGCGCGACGGCCAAACGATCATCCCCGACGGCAACACCCTCATATACGCCGGCGACGAAGCCGTCATCGCCACGCTGGCATCATAGCCATCCCCACCCATAAGTTGCGGTGAAATAGGAACTGAATAGGCCTCTGAGCAGCCATTTCAGTCCCTATTTCACCGCAAGTTATTAAGGGGATGGGTTGAAGTTCAATCGCGGCTACCAGTCCTCGTCTGCGCCGTAGTCATCGTCCGCGTCATCGTCGACGGCAAAATCGCGGAGGTCGAGGCCTTCTCGTTCGGCTCGGGCTAGGAGCTCTTGAGGTGACTCGTCCTCGATATCTACTACTTCGAGCATGGCGGCCGGAAAGCCCACGCCGGCTGCACTCCCCGCGCGGTCGAGCAGACTCTCGCGCAGTTGGTCTACATCAACTTCGATCTCCATGGTGAAACCTCCCTATTCAGTCCCCCCACTTACCATTCACGACCCAGATAAACATGGAAGTGCAGCGTCTGAAGAACACGATCTTCGCCGCTATCCGCGTTTTTCAGGCAAAGTGCATACTCCGCGCGTTCATCAAGTTCAACGGTTGGACGCACCGTCAGCATTACCTTAAAGCGGCGCGCCCTCGCATCGACTTCGGTCAAATCGGCTACGATTCTTGCAATGTCGGTTACGGGGTTTCCGCTGCGATCGGCAACAAACACTTCATAGTTCGCAGGAAGGATCTTGCCGACCACTACCTCATCTTGCAGAAACTCCAGGAAGAAAGACGTATTCGAGATGGATTCAAGTTGCGTAACGAGGGACAAGCCAACAGGGCTCGATGCGACAAAGCCACGCGTTCCGGCGCGCTTATTGCTAAAGGTCAAAACCGGCACACACATCTCCTGCAATGAGATACCGCCATGGACAAAGTTCTCGCCTCCGCCGGGACGTCGCAAACGCACGCATTCACGCGGCGAAAAGCCCACGAGGCTACCAGCAGAAGCGGGTAGAGCAACCTTAAGCAGCGTATCGGACTCAGAATCGCTCGAGGCAACAGCCCAGCGGCGTCCAGCCTCAATGACGTCGCCCGCCACGTCCGCGACACTCGTATGATCATATTCGGTAAGCGGCTCTGCGGTGTACAGAAACCCATGATCTGCCGTAATGACGATTCGAGACGACATAAACTCACGCACGATGAGCTTGACCAGCACCGATAACTCGTCAATTGTTTCATCGCAGGCATGAAACGCCCTGCGCTCGGTTGCGGCCTTGTCACCAATGGCATCAATGAGATCGTGATAGATATAGACAACGCTCGCGTCTCCTACGACCTTCTTGCGTTCAGCACGGTCCATCTCGCCGACAAAACGGTCATAGCGAACCGCAACAGCACCCTCATAATGCTCGCCAATCACCTTTTGGCGAGATTCGATAGTATCGACGCGCCCCCCATCAACAAGCACGCCAAAGCCCGATCCCCCCTCTCCGCATGCCTCGTAACGCATCGTTCCATGAGGCAACAAGGCAGCCATACCGCATCTGGTTATCGAAGGAAACACGCCTTGCACGGCGCCAAGCTCGCACCGACCCTTTGTCTCGCGCTCAAGACGCTCGGCAAGTTCTGCAGCAACCTCATAGCGCAAAGCATCAGAAACGATGACCCAAATACGCTTTCCGCGGCGATTCGCGGGCTCAACGTAGCTCAGATCAAAATCAACCTGACGCGGAATACCTTTCACATATCCCTGCAAGCCCAATGCATCGCCCGACGCGCTTGCCCAACGGCGAGAGAGCTCCTTAAGAAACCAGCCTTTATACAAAGCTTCCATCGACTCAAAGCAGGCCCGGAAGTCTTCATCGAGCTCGTACTCTCCCGCTCTAAAGGCACCGGCGAACTCTGCCACCAGCTCACGGTACCAAGCGTCCATGCGATAGAAATCGCTGGCATAAGAACCCCAAAGGGCCAAAGCCCCCATGCCCGCAAAACCTTCTACATGGTCGCGATAAAAACACTGCATATGAGCTGCAGCCGAAACGCCACGATAATAGCAGGCAAGTTCCTCATACCAGAGCGATCCGCGACGAGAGGCGACGACCGACAAAACCTCATCAGCAGCATCCACAGACAGACGCACCCGCTCAAACAGCATGCGCAGAATGGTGGCATCGATGCAGGGAAAGACGTCGGCTCCTGCAATACAGTCAAGACCAACGTCAGCAAGTATCTTTCCAAGCTCAAGCTCGCGCTCAACCGCCGTTGTCATACTCAACAGCAATAGACGATTACCGCCACGAACCCAATAATCAACGCATGCGCGGCAGAACGCGGCATGAACAGCCTGGGAAGAGAAACGTCCCGACAGCGCGTCCAGACATCCACCCGTCATTGACCGCGAGCAGGCGGTGAGCAACACGTGGACCAACAACTCGGGAACACGAGATAGCTCGAGCGCGTTCCCGTCAAAACCACACCAATGACGAATGAGCTCGCAGAAATAGCCATTCATCTCATATTCAGCAAGTAGGACAACCACCTGATCAGCATTGCCCTCGTGCAGGAGTGCCAAATAGCCTGATACGATTGCCGCGGGATCGAGTTCGCTGGCACCCAAGCAGGCAGCCAAAATGCCAAGCTCAAGCTCATCGACGGTCGCAACAGCGACTTCCCTCGATGAATGTAGCAACTTATTGAGCTTTATAACGTTGCGGCGCTTGGCAAAAAAGGCTTTATGGGACTCAAGCGCCGCGCGCATCTCATACGAATCAACCGCGCCGATCTCGCGTAGCTGCACAGAAATATAGTCGGCGGCAAACGGGACGCAACGCGCTTCAACATCCGCCAGCCAATCGCCAGACGGCTCCCCTGCGCAGCGACGATATATGAGCACCTTACGTCCGCCCAAGTCACCATTGAGCTTACGCTTGATAGCAAACCGACCACCCTCGCGATCAACGAGAACGCTGACGCCCGGCAGCTCCAAATCTGCAAGCACATCCTCAAATTCACCGGACAGATCATGCCATACAACAATGGCGCCCCCGCAATCGGCGTCCTGACCTGCAAACAAATGCAGCAGCTCGGATGTAATATCTGCAAGCTTCATGGCAAACTCTCAAAACTAGTCATCAAACAAACCGGCGAAAATAGCATCCAAATCCTCTTGAGAGGTGGGCTGCGTCTCGAGTATTTCGGAATCAATACACCTGAGCATGGTGTTCTCTTTTTCGCGCAGGCGAGTATATATTTCCTCGTCAAGCGACCATGGATCGGGTTTTCCAAGGTCGTAATCTTCCGAAAGGTAGTAGTACCTTGTCTGCTGATCTTGCGGCAGGCCCAAACGGTGGATTCGATCGCGGGACTGCAGCAAATGGACCAGATTAAAGCTGTACTCGTAGTACACGGCATCGTGACAAATCGAATGCAGCGAAACGGACTCGGCAAGCGTATGAGGATTGGTAATGAGTACGGGAAACTTGCCAGCCCTAAAGTCATCCAGGTCTGCCGAACGACAGACAAGGTCATCCTGACCGTTAATCGTACGCGCCTCAATCCCCATATCAGCCAGACCGCACTGAAGATCGGACATGCTCTTGATGAAAATGCACCAAACGATAACCGAGCGTCCCTGTGCTACCAAGTCGCCAATCAGAGAGCAGCAACGAGCACGTTTGCTCGATGCGCCGGCAGATCGAATCATGCCCACAATCTTATCGGAGTAGTCGACGGCATCGACCTCGCCGGTCTCCTCGTCTTCTTCGATAATCCAACGATAGTCTTCGGGATTAAGCGTTTCGAGTAGGTCGATCGGATCGTTTTCCATCTGCAGAACACGCAGCATCAAGGTCAGCTTGTTGCGACGGTAACGGTTTTTAATAACGCCGAGCAGTAGATTCGTACGCTCGCCAGACGACACCTTGATAAGCTCGTCGGGCTCAGCCCTCGGGACGCCTAGGTCATCCTTGGTCGTACGGCAATAAAACGGCTGCAGCTTGTTGTTCACGAGCTCAATGTCCGAGTCCTCGGCATTTTTGAGCTCGCTTTTCTCAAAGCCAAAAAAGTTGTCATACTCCCGCGGATACAGAATGTGCAACATATTGTAAATATCGATATATCCGTTAGGAATTGGCGTGCCCGTCAGGGCAAACGTATAGGGGGCACTCCTGGAAACCACGAGAGCCGCGTTAGCTTGCTTTCCGCCAACGCGCTTAACGCGATGGATTTCGTCGAACACCAAAAGCGTACGATCTCCAGCAACCTTACTGAGCTCCTCGGCAACGCCAATAGCCGCCTCGTAATTCACAAGCAGCAAATTGCAACCGCCCACACGAGCGCGAATATAGCTCCGACGGTCAGACTTACCAAGCTTTCGGTAAGCATCGTCTTGCGTCGTAAACAAGCTGAGCGGCCGCTTATCACCAAAGCACAGTCTCCACTCCGTCGCCCAGGAATCAAATGCGTTTTTTGGGCACACGACCATAATGCGATCGACCATGCTGCGGGCCGCCAAAAAGGCAAATGCACCCAGCACGGTCGCCGTTTTACCCGACCCCGGCACCGAGAAGTTGCCTGCACGTCCCATCGTTGCCAAGAAAAACGCGTCGCGCATCTGGCGATCCTTTAGCGGACGCACCATGGCGGCATCGACGACCTCCGAGAACTCTGCGAGATGGGCATCGTGCTTGTGATCGCCGCGTTTGATCTCATTCCCCAAACGTGAACGTTGCTCGGCAAGCTCGCGAATCTGCGCAAAGCCGTCCTGTAGGTCGTCATCGACCGATAGCGCCACACCAAGACGGCCAGCAACCTTCGAAAGCTTGCCAACAATCTTTTCGAACTCCGTATAGTTGCCGATCTCTTCGAGCAAAATGTGGCCCTGGACTACACACCTAACGTATGCCCTGCAGGTCATCTTAAAGCGAGCATTGCGACGAAGGGAGTCAGCATCGAGAGGCTCGGGATCAAGATAGATTTGTCCGTTTCGCTGATACAGGCGCATTGCTTAGCCCTCTAGAGTCTTTTGGACGGCATCGAGAACTTCCTGGGCCTTCTCAAGAAGAGACTGCAGCCCATTCTGCATATCAGCAAGTTGCTCGGGCTCCAGTTTGTGCAATATTTCCACGTCAACTTCGCCAACATTCGAAAGTGCGTTGCGGACGGCACGCACTTGTCCGTTTTTGATGTTACGATTGCCGGCCTTCGTGCGGGCAACGGTTCTAGACGCCTTCATCCCCTCTTTCAAACGTGTGTCAGAGCCAAACGTATCGCGAAGATATTCCGTAGTGACAACCACGCCGTCAGGCTTTTCCTCAAGCCTTTCCAAAACCTCAACGGTATAATCCAGCTGCTCTTCGCGCAGCTTGTCGTCATCAATCAAATTATCGATAAACTCGCGCACCTCACGCGTGCGGTCACCGAGCGTCTGACACAACAAATTTGCAAACACGGCATTTTTAATCTCTTCTCGATCGTCCTTGTTCTTGACCTTACCAAGCCTGGTCGTAAGCGACTCGATAGGGCCTTGCAACTTAAGGTCCTGGGCAATATGAAATGCGCCGGGAGCCTCACAGAACTCAAGAAAATCTTTCAACATATCGATTTGAGCGAGACTGTTCTTCATTTCGCTCTGCTTCATATTGGCATGCTTGGCATATTCTTCTGCCGTCATACGCCCTTCATTGACCCACCTATCGATATCGACCAGACGAGAGATGGCATCATATTCCTGTTTGGTGTCCTCGCCCAGCTGAATCTCGAGCTCAAGACCCTTAATGGCATTTTCGTCATAGGTATCGGGGAACACGCAGCAGCGCAGCATGCGAAGGGTGTTCTCGGCAGCAGACAACTTACGCAAGCAGGTAAAACGACGGTTACCGTCAATGACAACGCCGTTGGTCAAAATGATCGCAGATTGTTGTTGGCCCTTTTTTTTAATATCCAACATAGTCGTCTTAAGATGCTTGGGGTTATCCGCCTCGACCATACCCGCAATGAGGTTATCGAGCTCCGCTTGATCTTGAGGCAGGCCCTCGGGGTGCTCTGCCTGATAGCGCGAAATGAAGGTAGCAATTCGTCCATTCTGCACATTGAAATGTAACTTATCGACGCGCACCTCGTAAATTGGACAATCCTGGTTCTGACCGTTGGAGTGGGAAGGATAAACTGGACTTTCTTTTAAGGATCCTCAAGCGTATTGCCG
>CABSKX010000074.1 GCA_902478365.1 uncultured Collinsella sp.
TGTGTATAAGAGACAGGTGCATGGTCCATCGATTGGATCGCGCGGGCTGTGACAGGGGAGAGCGTCGTTGCCAAGGATGCGTCGGTTTCCGGCTCGACTACCGCTTCGGGCAAGGCTGCGCCCAAGGACTCCAAATCTTCGGACAATGCGAAGGACGGGTCGAAGGATTCGGATGAATCTGATTCCAAGGACAAGTCTGAATCTTCGGACAAGAAGTCTGACAAGGATTCGAAGGAGAAGAAGTCCGAAGGCAAGGGCGGCAAGAAGTCCAGCAGCACGTCTGCCGGACAGGGCTCGGAATCCGCTGGTGGATCGAGTTCTTCTTCGGGCAGCGGCTCGGCGTCCGGCGGTGGGTCTGCATCCAACAGCGGCAACGCCTCTGCGGGCAATCAGGACGGCTCGCAGCAGCCTGGCTACGTCACGGTAACGGTCTCGGTCACATCGAGCGCTGTGGGCAATCCTGTGTCTTCTAGTGGTACCTTCACCTTTAACGAGGGCGCAACCCCTTACGACGCGCTGTGTGCGTTGGGACTTTCTATCAATGCGCGCCCTTCGTCGTATGGTACCTATGTCGCCGCTATTGGCGGTCTGGCCGAGATGGAGCACGGCGCCAAGAGCGGCTGGATGTACTCCGTTAACGGCACAACGCCCATGACGGCCTGCAGTAACTACGTTCTCTCCAATGGCGACAACGTCGTTTGGTATTACGTAACGGGTTAGAGGCCTCGACATAGCGCGCCAGACGGGCGGTTCGGACCAACATCCGGACCGCCCGCTTTTCATACGAATGGGACTGGGTCGCCGGGTCTCTCGGTAAACAAAAAACCGGTTGGAATGGGAATCCCAACCGGTTATACATTCAAGCAAATGTCGCACAAACTACGACTGAGCGCCCTCGAGGAAGAAGCGGCGGCTAAAGTAGTTGTACCAGGTGACCAGGAACGTGGCGATGGCCTTCATGGCCTGGTAGCCGATGCTCAAAAACGTGACGCCCACAAACATGTACAGGTCGTTGAGGCCCAAACCAATCACCGACAGGATGGTGAAGATCGTGAACTCGCGCTTGCGGCTCATGCCCTCGCGATGGTCGAACACGTACTTCATGCTGAGCCAGTAGTTGACCACGACGGACGTGATAAACGAGATCGTGGTGCTCATCAAAAAGTCGAGATGGAACAGCTCGACGAGCGCAATGAGCATGCCCCAGTCGATGCCAAAGGAGATAAGACCCACGACAGCGAACTTGAGGAATTGCTTAGTATGAGGTTGTGCCAGTGCCTTGCGCACGTAATCACATCCAATGCGTTGATGAATCGAGCAGAGGATACTTTAGAGCTTTTGCAAGGGAAACGTAAGGGCTTTGCCAAGAACTATACGAACTCGCCAAATTTGCAAGAGACAATCCACAAACGTTATAAATCCTTCCGTAAACGAGCAAAGCCCACGAACAACGCAGCGCTCGACGCACGTCGTCCGTGGGCCCCGTAGTGCAACGAGGAGGGCGAGCTACTTGGTCTCCTCGCCCTCCAGGAAGATCTTTCGGGTCACAAAGTTGTAGACCATAACAAGCGCGGTGGCGCAAATCTTGGCGATATTGGCCTCGAGCCCCAGGCCGGCGTTGAGCGCCAGCACGATACCGTCGTTGAGAGCCAAGCCGATCACGGACAGCACGACAAAGATAATGAACTCGCGGCGGCGACTCATGCCCTCCTTGTGCGCAAACACGTACTTCATGCTCGCGACGTAGTTAAAGATGAGCGAGACGATAAAGCCGCTGGTATTGGCGATCAGGATGTTAAGGCCCAGGCCGTAGTGGAGCAGATTCATGATGCCAAAGTCGATGACCGTGGCGACGACGCCGACGACGCCAAACTTCATGATCTGCGCAAGGAGCTTTTGCATGGTACCTGCCTTAGGGTGGCGCCTGAGCGCCGCGGGGATGACGAACTCAGCAAGTTTAGCCAATCCCCGCAAGCGGGGCTAGGCGCGCTCCTCGATAGCACCGTTTCTATATGCATCGAGCAGTTGGCGTAGGTCCTGGATCTGGCTGCGGATCTTGGCACCGGTATCGGTGTCGCTCACCATGCGGCGACGGTCGGCCTGGTCAAAACGGTTGGTCTCGCTCTCGATGTCCACGTTGCGCGTGAGCGCTTCGGCAACCGTGGTAAAGGCTTGGTGAGACTTAAGGCGACATCCGCGTGAGCTCGAGATAAGCGTGTAGCCGGCGATGCCCGTCTTGGGATGGTAGGCGCGGCAGAAGCCGCCATCGATGACCAGCAGCTTGCCCTCGGCGCGGATGGGCTGTTCGCCCTTGGTGGTTTTAACGGGCGTGTGGCCGTTGATGATGTGGCCGGTCGGCGAGCATGCCATGGGCGCGACGCCAAACTCGCGCATGATGTCATCGCAGACCGAGGGCGACTTGGTAAGTGTAAAGTACGGGTCCATCGGCTCGACCCAGGTGCTCTTATCGGCGATATAGGCGCGCTCAAAGGTACGCACCAGGCGTCCGCTGGCGGGCGAGTTAAAGCCAATCCACAGGTACCACATCCAGTCGAGGGCGTCGCGGTCGCCCACGCGCCAGGCGCGGCGGGCGATGTGGTCGCAAAAATCAAGATAATCGCGCCCGGCGTGCCAGGTGCCCAGACAGTTCATGCTGCTAAAGGTGCCGTCTTCGTTGAGCGGAACGCAGCCGTGGAAGAGCAGGTTGCCGTTGGCGACCTTGTACATCGAGCCGTGGGAATAGAGGAAATCGATATGGCGATGCAGGTGATCGGCGGTGACAAACTCGGACACGAGCTTGTCGATGATGTGTTGCTCCTGGGACGTGAGCGTGTAGGGGTCCGCCGGATCGACGGTGGGGAAGTCGTTGGTCGTGAGCGGCCACACGCTGCCGTCGGCAAGCGTGACTGTGCCGGCGCCGTGATCGATCTTGTCGAGCAGCAGGCGGTCGGCCATATCGAACTCGGGGTGGCGCTGGATAATCTGGCCCTCGAGCTTAAGGAGCAGGACGTTGACGGCTTTAATCAGCGGGGTGATGGGCTCGCCGGCGGTATAGGTGGCATCGGCAAAGGCGACGAGCTCGCGCAGCGAGATGCCGTAGTCGTTCTCGAGGATCTCGTAATTGTCGTAGCGCAGGTTGTTACGCAGCACCGTGGCGATGCAGGCGGGCTCGCCGGCAGCGGCGCCCATCCACAGTAGGTCGTGGTTGCCCCACTGAATGTCGAGCGAATGGTAGGTGAGCAGGCGGTCCATAATCTTGGCAGCGCCGCCGCCACGGTCGAAGATATCGCCCACCAGGTGCAGGTGGTCGACGGCCAGGCGCTTGATGAGCGAGGCGAGCGACTCGATAAAGTCGTCGGCGCTGGCGGTCTCCAAGATGGATTCGATAATGCGCTCGTGATAGCGCACACGATAGTTGTTCTCGTCCGGATGCGTGTGCAGCAACTCGTCGATGATGTAGGCGTAATCGCGCGGGATGGCCTTACGCACCTTGGAGCGGGTGTAGCGGCTCGAAAGGGAGCGGGCAACCATGATGAGCTGGTCGAGCATTGTCTTGTACCAGGTGGGGGAGTCCTCGTGCTGGCTGCGGGCCAGCTCGATCTTCTCGCGCGGGTAGTAGATGAGCGTGCACAGCTCGCCCTTTTCGTCGAAGGTGAGCGTGTCGCCAAAGATCTCGTCGACATGTTCGCGCACGACGCCCGAGCAGTTGTTGAGGATGTGCATAAAGGCTTCGTACTCGCCGTGCACGTCGCTCATAAAATGCTCGGTGCCCTTGGGTAGGTTGAGGATGGCCGAGAGGTTGATAATTTCGGTAAATGCGGATTGTTCGGTGGGGAACTGTCTCGACAGCAGGCGCAGATACTTAAAGTCTTGCGGGTTGCGATCGAATACGACCATGAAACACCTTCCGATATGGTTGGTAAAACTGATAAACAGCGTCAAACGTTTATCAGTATGCGCCGGCTTTGTTTCGATTTTGCGCCGGCGGCTGAATTGTTAGCTGAACGGTTTGCTAAATCGATTTAGTTGAGGTTGATGTGTCGGTTAAGTGGAGACGAAGGGGATGATTTTGCCCATGTTGGCCCATGGCGGGGATGGGGATGTTGATGATAAAGATATTCAATGCCAATGGTTCGAATTGGTAAATAGTGGACATTTGTATCGTATTTAGGCTTGCTGTGCGATAATTTGCGCAGCAATACTTAAGGAGCCTCATATGAGTGATTTTGTCCTGACCTGTGAATCCGCCGCCGATCGAACCCGTGAGTTCTTTGCGTCGCGCAATATCCCTGTCGTGTGTTTTCATTACGAGATCGACGATGTTGTCTATACGGACGATCTGTATCAGTCGATTACACCGGACGAGTTTTTTGCCCAGATTGCCGCGGGCACCATGCCCAAGACGTCTCAGGTGAGCGTGGGTGAGTACGAAGAGTTTTGGGAGCCGTTCGTTGCCGAGGGTAAAGACGTGCTGCACCTGGCGTTGTCGTCGGGTATTTCGGGCACGTATGGATCGGCCTGCGTCGCGGCGCAGATGCTTGCGGATCGCTATCCCGAGGGCGGCAAGGTGCGCGTCATCGATTCGCTGGGGGCGTCTTCGGGCTTTGGTCTGTTGCTGGAATATGCCGCCGACGTGCGCGATAGCGGGGCTTCACTCGACGAGACGGCTGCTTGGATCGAGGAGCACAAACTCAACCTGCACCACTGGTTCTTCTCGACCGATCTGTCGAGCTACCTACGAGGCGGTCGCATTTCGGCTGCGAGCGCGATCATCGGCACGGCGCTTAAGATTTGCCCGCTTATGACGGTCGATTGCGACGGCAAGCTGTCGCCACGTGAGAAGATTCGCACTAAGAAGCGCGCGATTTCCGAGATGGCTAAGACCATGATGGCACACGTGCAGGACGGTGCGGATTATTCGGGTAAGTGCATCATGTCGCACTCGGCGTGCCGCGAGGATGCCGAGGCAGTTGCGGCGCTGATTGAGGAACAGGTTCCGCAGCTTAAAGGCCAGATTGAAATCAACAATATCGGTGCTCTGATCGGTTCACACACCGGACCTGGTACGGTGGCGCTCTTCTTTATGGGTGACAAACGCGTGGATTAACTTGACCCATCACGTCGCGTACGATTGCTCAAACGAAAACGGCCCGCCTCACGTTTGTGGGGCGGGCCTTGCTCTTACGGTTAGCGTTTCTTTCCGCGGAAGAAGAAGCCGTGCAGCGAGGGCTTGAGTCCACGGTTGGCGCGACGCTCCTCGATATGATCGTGGATCGAAGCGACGCGCTCGATGACTTCGTCGGGAATCGGCACGTCTGGATTCATGTTCTCGACCTGGCTGACCTCGGCGGCGGCGACTTGGTCGATAATGGGCACATCGTCGCGCGAGATGACGGGCGTGGCGTCTTCTTTCATCTTGCGGTAGCGCTGCATCATGTCGGTCTGCAGCTGCTGGGCCGAAGGCGGTGTCCAGATGATGGCGTTGGCGCCGGCGGCGATGGTCTCGCGGATGCTCTCGGGTGTTTTGCCGCCCGGTGCGATGAGCGGCAGGTTGGGATAGTGCTCACGCAGTTCACGCAGGACCTGCGGCGTGTTCTTGCCGGCCGCGATGTTGAGGATCTTGGCTCCGGCGCGCACTTTGGCATGCGCATCATCGTCGCAGCGTACGACCGTGGCGATGACGGGGATGTCGGCGATGTTGGTGATGTGCTCGACCATCTCGGCAGTGGCGGGGGAGTTGACCACACAGCCCGCCGCGCCCTGCATCTCGGAGACGGCTGCCATCTGTACGGAGCGCTTACCGGTCGTGGTTCCGCCGCCCACGCCTACAAAGACCGGGCACTCGGCGACAGTCAACAGCGCCTGCGTAATGGCAGGCTGTGGCGTGAAGGGGTAAACGGCAAAGACGGCATCGGCGTTGGAGTTGCGGATGACCGCGACGTCGGTGGTGTAGATAAGCGACTTGATGCGACGGCCGAAGAGCGTAAAGCCGCTGGCCTCCTCGATCTCGTCGGGCATGCGGAGGGCCGCCTTGCGTAGGCGCCCGTCGATGGGCAGCGGCTCCATGGGGAGCAGTCCGTTGGGGGTCACGGCTACCTGGGGCTCGGTGAACTCGTCTGCGAGCTCGACCTCAGAAAAATCGACCGAGGCGACGATGTCCTCGTGAACCTCGGCGGGCACATCGATGGGGGCTTGGTCGTTAGTCGCGGCAGGCGCGTCGAAGGAGCTGGTGCCGACAAAGGCGTCGACGCGCTCGTTCAAATCGTTGAGAGTATCCATGGAGGCTCGATTCTATGCGATGGTGGCCGGCAGGGTGCCGGCAGCGTTGTGCTTGCTAAATCGTTTGACGAGATGATTTTTCCCCGCCGCGCCATCCGTTAGACCGAAGGGCCGGCGAACGTGAAGGAGCTGTGGTGGCGGGTATTGAGGTGCTATCTTGAATGTCCCGTTTAAAAGAGAGGTGACGCGGTATGGAATTCACAGCAATGTTGGGCTCGATTGGCCTGTGTGTGGGCGCAATCGTAGCCGCCGCGGTCATCTACTTTGTGGTTACGGCCATTAAAGGCAAAAGAGCCGAGCACAAGGAACGCGAGGCACTTAAGCAGCACCGTGACCAGCAGGACAAGCGCGCACGGAGATAGTTTGTTGAGTTTTGAATCCGTGCGCTAGCTGCGTTTTCGGACCAGGGCGATATAGAAGCCCTCAAAGTCGCGACTGGGCGGAATGGTCAGCGTGCCGGGCATGCCGTTGGCGATGGCCGAGACATGGCCGGCAGCGATGGCCTCGGTGAGGGCGTTGCTCTCGACGCGTGGCTCTTCGCCAGCTTCCTGAGCACGGCGCGTTTCGCTTTCGCTCGGCGTGCCGTCGAGGGGGATAAGCTCGCAGTCCATGTGCTTGTCGAGGGCCTCTTGCAGGGCGTCCTCGTTTTCCTGCGGCAAGATCGAACAAGTCGAATAGACGAGCGTGCCGCCCGGTTTGAGGGCTCCCATGGCGCGGTCCAGAAGCGCGCGCTGCGAGCGGGCGCACTTGCCGAGCAACTGCTCGGTGAGGCCGCGCAGACTCTTCTCGTTGCCGCTGATGACGGTGCCCGTGCCGGTGCAGGGAGCGTCGAGCAGGATGCGGTCAAAGCGGAAGAACTCGTCGAGCTCGCGTGCGTCGATGCGCATGACCGGCACGTTTTTGGCGCCCTGGCGGTGGAGGTTGGCTTCGAGCTTCTCGGCGCGGGGAATGCTCATCTCGCAGGCCGTGAGGTGTGCCTGGCCCTGGGTGAGGGCGGCGATCTGCGTCGTCTTGCCGCCAGGGGCCGCGCACATGTCCAGGATGTCCTCGCCGGTCTGAGCGCCCAGGACCAACGGCGGCATCATGGACGACAGGCTCTGCAGATAGATTTTGCCGTCGCGGTAGATGTCGAGGTCCCACAGGTCGGAAACCTGGGCCTCGGGCAGGATGAAGGCGTCCGGATACCAGGTAACGGTTTGGTGTGCGATGCCGGCTTCGTCGAGTGCAGCGGCGATGTCCTCGGCGGTCGCCTTGAGCGTGTTGGCGCGCAGTGTGACTGGGCGTGTGGCCGCGGCGCCAAAGCCCTCGATCATGAGCTCGGCATCGGCGGGTGCATAGGCGCCTGCGACCGTGTCGACCATAAAGCGCGGCAGGTCGGCGGCGCAGGGAAGGGCGGCAAGTTGGTCGGAAAGCTCGGTAGCGGCAAACTGCCTGAGCTTGAGCTCGGGCTTAACCTGCTTTTTTTGCTTACGACGACGCGGCTTGGACATCCGTCTTTCCTTCCCATTCCATTAAAAGTAGTCAATTTGGGACGGGGCTATTTTAGCTA
>CABSKX010000075.1 GCA_902478365.1 uncultured Collinsella sp.
CCGGCCCCGGCCTGCGGTGACGTAGCTGGCAGTTCTTGGGCATCGCTTGCTGGCGGGGTTCCTTTGCTGAAATGGACTTGGCCGAAAGGGCCGCTGGTCCCGGTCGCTGGTTCGCGCTTTGCGTGAACTCCGCGCTACTGTGGGTCAGTTAGGCTTCTGTTGTTGGACCCGCTACATCTTCCCGTCCCAGCATCGACCTTAGCTTCTCGAAGCTCTCCTCGCTCAGGCAATGCTCCATGTGGCAGCCCTCTTGCGAGGCAACCTCGGGCGCAACGCCGGCATCCTCTAGCAGCCCCACAAAAAAGCAATGGCGCTCCCACATTTGACGGGCAACCTCAAGACCGCGTTCCGTCAGATGCACATCGCGTTTGCCCATCTCCACGTAGCCGTTGCTCTCCAGGGTCGCCATGGCCTTGGAGACGCTTGCCTTGGTCACACCCAAGTATTCGGCGACGTCGATTGAGCGTACCGTGCCTTGGTGCTGCGACAGCACGTAGATCGATTCGAGATAGTCTTCTCCGGATTCACGCAGGGCCATGGGCCGCCTTTCGCGATGGCTTCTAGTTAGCCTTTAGATACTTTTGCTTGATTTACTTTACCGCAAAAGTTGCCCATGTCTTACTACTTTGCCTAAAAGTTAGCCGTGTTTCACAAAACGTGCGGGACGAAAACAAAATGGGGACGCTCCTCAAGGAGTGTCCCCAGGTGCCGGGTACCGGCCCGCAGCTAGATCAGGCCAAAGTGCTTCGCGGCGTTGTAGATGCCGTCATCGTCTACGGCGGTCGTAACGTAGGTCGCTGCGGCCTTTACGGTCTCCTGCGCGTTGCCCATGGCCACGCTTGTGCCCACGGCCGAGAACATCGACAGGTCGTTCTCGCCGTCGCCAAAGGCGATCGCCTCGCTCGCATCGATGCCTAGGCGCTCCAGCGTCGCCGCCACGCCCAGGTTCTTACCGCCGTTGGCCGGAATAATATCGCAGAACAGATCACACCAGCGCGTAGTGAGCGAATGCGACACCGCATCGGTCACGATATGCTCGTCGGCCGGATCCACAAAGGCGCAGAACTGGTAAACCGGCGCATCGAAGGCATGGTCAAACGGCTCCTCGTGGTAGACGATTCCCGCGTTGCTACCGGCCGTCACCACGCGCTCGGACAGGCGGTTCACAAACGAGTTCTCGCCCTGCATGCACAGCGAGTCGTAGCGCCCCTGCGCCACCTGGTCCACAATCACCGCAACGTCGTCCGGATCAATCGGACAGCTACGGTAAACGCCCTCGGCATCAAAGCAGTGCTGGCCCGAGAGCGTAATGTACGCATCCCAGCCCAAGTTGAACAGCCAATCGGGCATCTGGTAGGTCGGACGGCCCGTGGCGATCACGCACGCAATCCCCTGCTCGTGAAAGCTGTCGAGCACCTGCTGCGCCGGCGCCGGAATCCGGTGGGTCTTAAAGCTCAGCAGCGTGCCGTCGATATCGAAAAACGCGGCTTTGATCATCCTCGTCTACTCCTCGCCCTCGAGCTTTTCGCTCGCCTCGAGCCACGCCATCTCCAGCTCGTCCATGGCGGCGTGGGCCTCGTCGATCTTTGCCTGCTGCTCGCCCAGCGCCGTGTAGTTGGTGGGATCGACCTGGGCCATGGCGGCCTCGGCCTCCTCCACGCGAGCGCGCTGCGTCTCCATCTTGCGCTCGAGCGAGCTCACCTCGCGGCGGAGCTTCTGGCGTTCGGCGTTGGAAAGACCGTTGGGCTGCCCGCTCGTCTTAGGCTTTTCGGCCGCAACCGCTGCGGCACCGGTGTCGAACGTGCCGGTCTTGGCACTCGGCGCGCCCACGGGCTCGCCCTCGGCGGTGGCGTTGCACAGGCGCAGGTACTGATCGACGCCGCCGGGCATATGCGTCAGGTGGCCGTCAAGCAGTGCCCACTGTTGGTCGGTCACGCGCTCCATGAGGAAACGGTCGTGCGTCACCAGAATCAACGTGCCGGGCCAGCCATCGAGCAGGTCCTCGACAATCGCGAGCATATCGGTATCCAGGTCGTTGCCCGGCTCGTCCAGGATAAGCACGTTGGGCTCGTCCAGGATTGTCAGCAGCAGCGACAGGCGACGGCGCTGGCCGCCCGAAAGGTCGCCGATGCGGCTCCAGAGCTGCTGCGTCGTAAAGCCCAGGCGCTCGCAAAGCTTCTCGGGAGCGGTCTCCTTGCCGTCGATGACGTAATACTTCTTATAGTTGCTCAGCACCTCGCGGATCGTGTCGCCCATGTAGGGCTCGAGCTCCTCGAGCTGCTGCGACAGCACGCCAAAGCGCACTGTCTGGCCAATCTTCACGCGGCCGCGCGTGGGCGCAATCTTGCCCTGAATCACATCGAGCAAGGTCGACTTGCCGGCGCCGTTCTCGCCCAAAAGACCATAGCGGTCGCCCGCGCCGATAAGCCAGGTCACGTCGGAGAGCACCTGCTTGGGCGCGCCGTCGGTATCCGCATAGCCGGCGTCCACGTCGATCACGTCGATGACCTGCTTGCCCAGGCGGCTCACGGCGAGGCGCTTGAGCTCCAGCTCGTCGCGCACGGGCGGCACGTCGGCGATCAGCTCGCGAGCAGCCTCAACGCGAAACTTGGGCTTGGTGGAACGAGCCTGGGCGCCGCGGCTCAGCCACGCGAGCTCCTTGCGCGCCATGTTGCGGCGGCGCTCCTCGGTGACGGCGGCCATGCGGTCGCGCTCTACGCGCTGAAGGATATATGCCGAGTAGCCGCCCTCGAAGGGGTCGACCTGGCCGTCGTGGACCTCCCACATGCTGGTGCAGACCTCGTCCAAGAACCAGCGATCGTGCGTGACCACGAGCATGGCGCCCTGACCGCGCTGCCAGCGGGCCTTTAAGTGACGCGCGAGCCAGTTGATGGTGCGCATGTCCAGGTGGTTGGTGGGCTCGTCGAGCATGAGCACGTCGTAGTCGCCGATCAGCAGGCGCGCGAGGTCCACGCGGCGGCGCTGACCGCCCGAAAGCTCGCCCACCGTGCCCTCCCAGGGCACGTCGCTGATGAGGCCGGCGAGGATCTGGCGCGTGCGGGGGCTCGACGCCCACTCGTACTCGGGCGTGTCGCCCACGACGGCATGATGCACGGTATCGGTGTCGACAAGTTGGTCCTTTTGGCCGAGCAGACCGATCGTGGCGCCGCGGCGATGCGTCACGCGGCCATCGTCGGGCTCCAGCGTGCCCGCGAGTACGCTCAGCAGCGTCGACTTGCCGTCGCCGTTTTTGCCGACGATGCCAATACGGTCGCCCTCGCCCACGCCGAGCGTCACGCTATCGAAAATATGCTTAGTGGGAAACTCTAGTCTGACGGAATCGCATCCCAAAAGAATCGCCATATGCCCTGCTCCTTCGTAGAAATTCAACGTTGTCCATGATAGCAGCGAAAAGGCGGGCCGTACGCGACACAAAAAGGCGGGCCATCTCGCAAAAGAGATGACCCGCCTCTCCAATCAGTCCCGCGGCAACCATAGCCGCCACGGGCCTCAAGCATGTCCCGGACTAGGAGAACATGCCGGTGAGGTAATCATTCAGCCGCTTATCCTTGGGCCGTTGGAAAATCTCGTCGGTCTCGTCGTACTCGACCATATCGCCCATGTAGAAGAACGCCGTGCGGTTGGACACACGCGACGCCTGCTCCATGTTGTGCGTCACGATGACGATGGCACGGTCGGCAACGATTGACGACATAAGGTCCTCGATCGCCAGCGTCGAGATGGGGTCGAGCGCCGAGCAGGGCTCGTCAAACAGGATCACGTCGAGGTTGAGCGCCAGCGTGCGCGCGATGCACAGACGCTGCTGCTGGCCGCCCGAAAGCGCGTAGGCACTCTTGTCGAGCTTGTCCTTGACCTCGTCCCACAGCGCCGCGCCGCGCAGACTCTCCTCGACCATGCGGTCGAGCTCGTCACGGTCGGTGATGCCGTGGCGCTTAGGCGCAAACGTGATGTTGTCGCGAATGGACTTGCGGAACGGGTTGGGCTGTTGGAACACCATGCCAATGGAGCGACGCAGCTCGTAGGTGTTCTCGGTCTTGGTATTCACGTTGCGCCCGCGGTAATTGATCTCGCCCTCCACGCGGCAGCCGCGAATCTCGCGATTCATCAGGTTGAGGCTACGCAAGAAGGTCGACTTGCCGCAGCCCGAAGGCCCGATGAGCGCCGTGATCTCGCCCTTGTGAAAGTCGAGCGACGTATCGCGCAGCGCATGGTGGTCGCCATAGTACACGTTGACGTCCTTGGTGGAGAGCACGACCTCGTCGCTCACGGCCCTGCCGCTCACGCGCACGCGTTTTTCGCTCTCCCCCACACTCGACAGAAAGTCCTGGGTCTCGGACGTGGCCGCCTCGGTTGCGGGCGTTGCATTCATCTCGCTCATTCGGCCGTCATCTTCCTTGCCAGTTGCTTGCCCACGATACGGGCAACTATGTTAAACAGCAGCACGCAGATCATCAGCAGTGCAGCGGTGCCCCAAACGATCTGCTGGGCCTCGGGGCTGCCCTCGCCGTAAATCTTGTAGATGTGCACGGCGAGCGACTCACCGGGGCGGAACACGTTCCAAGCGCAGGTGGGGCTCGACAGGTTAAAGCTCAAGAAGTTCAAACGCACCGGCGAGCTCATGCCCGAGGTAAAGAGCAGTGCCGCGGCCTCGCCAAACACGCGGCCGGCCGAAAGCACGATGCCGGTCACGATGGCAGGCATGGCCTCGGGGATCAGGATGTGCAGCGTGGCCTCCCAGCGGGTAAGGCCCATGGCCAGGCACGCATCGCGCTGGGCCTGCGGCACGTCCTCGAGCGCCTGCTGGATCACGCGCACCAGGATGGGAATGTTGAACATGGTGAGCGCGACGGCGCCGGAGATGATGGAGTACTTCCAGCCCAGCTGCACCGAGAACACCAGGAAACCGAACATGCCGACAACGATGGAAGGCAGCGAGGACAGCGTCTCGATGGCGGTGGAAGCGATGTCGCGGATGGGACCGTCCGGCGCGTACTCAACCAAAAAGACCGCGCCGCCCAGGCTGATGGGCACCGAGATGATCAGGGTGATCAGCAGCAGATAGAACGAATCGAACAGCTGGTAGAGTACGCCGCCCTGAGTTCCGTTGGCGCGCGACGGCTGCGTGAGAAAACCCGGCTGGAACAGCGTCGAGATGCCCTCGAACAGGATATAGGCCACCATGGAGACGACGATGAGCATGACGATGGCGATGATTGCCGTCAGCACGCCCGTGGCGATGCGATCCTGCTTTTGGACGCGCCCGAGTCTCGCCTCGTCGATATGGATGCGCGTGCTAGCCACGAGCCTTCGCCCCCTTGCGGCCGATAATGTGGATGATCAGGATGAAGATGAGGCTCATACCCATCAGCAGCAGACCGAGCGCCCACAGAACATCGTCCTGGGCCGAGCCCTCGGCATAGACTGCCATAGACGTGGTGAGCGTGGTGGTGATGGTCGAGGCCGGCGACAGCAGCGACGTCGGCATGGCCTCGATGCCGCCGATGACCATGCGCACGGCGAGCGTCTCGCCAAAGGCGCGCGTCATGCCAAGGATGACCGCAGTCATGAGCGACGGCATGGCGGACTTGAGCACCACGTGCCAGATGGTCTGCCAGCGGGTGTAGCCCAGCGCGAGCGAGCCCTGACGGTAGCCGTCGGGCACGGCGCGCAGACCATCGACCGAAAGGGTGGTCATGGTCGGCAGGATCATGACGGCCAGCACGATGGCGCCGGGTAAGATGCCCAGACCCGTGCTCACATGGAAAACACTCTTCATAAGGCCGACGACCACGTGAAAGCCAATCAGTCCAAAGACGACCGAGGGAATGCCGGTCAAAAGCTCAATAAGCGGCTGAAAGACCTTGGAACCAAATTTGGGTTGGATCTCGACCGCAAAGATGGCGGAGCCGATGGCGATGGGCAGCGCGATGAGCGTGGAGAGCACCATGACCGCAAACGAGGTGACGATCAGGGGCAGGGCGCCGGTATAGGGCAGACCGTTTTCGGCTGTGTTGGCCAGGTCCCACTTGGTGCCGGTGAAGAACTCGACAACCGAAACGCCATCCTTGAGAAAAGCCGAGAGGCCCTTTTGGGCGACCATGAAGATAAGCGCGGCAACGACAAGCGTCACGAGCGCTACGCACGCGCCCGTGACGCCCAAGCCCACGTTCTCAAGGTCGCGCTTTGGCAGCTGTTTTGCCATTGCAAACCTTTCCGGGGGCGATTACTTATTTAGCAGAGACCTTGCCGCTGGCGTCCTTGACGACCTTCATGGCAGAGACGGGGATAAAGCCCTGCTCCTCGACGAGCTTGCCCTGGACATCGTCGGAAAGCATGAACTCCAAGAAGGCCTTGGTGGCCTCGTCGGCGTCCTTAGCGCAGTACATGTGCTCGGTCGCCCAGATCTTAAAGGAGTCGTCGGTGACGTTTGCGCTCTTGGGCTCGACGCCCTCGACCTTGATGGCGTTGAACTTGGAGTCATCGAAGTGCGAGAAGTCCAGGTAGGAGATGGCGTTGTCGGTGCTGCCCATCTGAGTCTGGACATCGCCGGACTTGTCGAGCTCGGCGTCGCCCTTAAAGTCGACTGCCTCGTCGCCAAAGACGGCAGCCTCGAAGGTGGCGCGGGTACCGGAACCGGCCTTGCGGTTGAGAACGACGATCTTGGCGTCGTCGCCGCCGACCTCCTTCCAGTTGGTGATCTGGCCGGAGAAGATGCCCTTGAGCTGCTCGAGGGACAGGTCGTCGACCTTCACGTTCTTAGAGACGACGGGACCCATGCCCACGACGGCGACCTCGTGGTCGACGAGGTTCTTGACCTGGTCGGCCTCGAGCTTGGTCTCGGCGAAGACGTCGGAGTTACCGATGGTGACGGTGCCGGCGGCAACAGCGGTCAGACCTTTGCCCGAACCGTTGCCCGAGCCGGAGACGGAGACGTCGGGGTTGGCATCCATGAACTTCTCGGCAGCGGCCTCGACGAGAGCCTGGAACGAGGAGGCACCGTCGTAGGTCACCTCGCCGGAGACGGACTCGGCAGCAGCGGCGCTACCCTTGTCGGCGGCGTCGGATGCGCCTGCGCCGCCGCAGCCAACGAGACCGAGACCGACGATGCTGGCAAGACCACCAGCAAGGCCGAGGAACTGACGACGAGAATAAGCCTGATCGAGCATGATCTTCCTTTCGTACATGCGAATCGCGGGCACCCTGCCCGCTTTGCTGTTTGGAAAGATACGACCCCGATCGCGCGACGACCGCCTTATCTGCGGTTTCTTACGGGCATTTGATAGACCCTTACCGCAAGCGCTGCCCAGCCTTTACAAACGAATAACAATCCAGCGCCAAATATGGCGCACCTTTTACACCAATAAAAGCAAAGTTGCGGTGAAATAGTTCCTGCTTGGCCATCAAATGGCCCATTCTAGGAACTATTCCACCGCAACTTAGATTGGGAAACCGCGAAACCTTAAAGCTCTAATTCATTCAAACGGAGGATTGCCACGATATAGATCTTGAGCGCTTGCTTGAGCTGTTCCTCGTTGGCGCACTCGTTGGGGCCGTGCATCTGGCCACCCCATGTGGGCAGCTCCAGGCTGTCTCTTATA
>CABSKX010000076.1 GCA_902478365.1 uncultured Collinsella sp.
GGGGGCAATTCGATCTGCGGATTGTTTTCAGGGGAAGCCCCAAGGGGACCTGCGCAGCCTCGACAGGATAATCGCATTCGCTGATTTAATCTTGTGCTCCAACGGAGCCACAGACGAGAGGCCTTCGCGCTGCGGAATAATTTTGAGGGGAACACCCCGACCATCCCTGCGTTTACCTTGCTGAGGATGTCTACAGGGACCCACGCTTTGAAGGGGCGCCGGGCAGATAGGGGCTTTTTAGGTTACATAATAAACTGTTTATCTATGCTACTATTTAACTAGGCATCGCAGTATGGAGGTGGTCAAAGTGTTACGCACACTCAAAGCTTCGTTTTTCCTCTCGATACTTTTGATATTACCGATATGTTTCTCGTTTAGCCCTTCGACTGCTTATGCTGCAGAAAGCGATGCTGTCGCAATTTCTGGCGCAACCCAAGATTTTGATTTAACGAAAGGTCCCGAGCAGTCTCATCAAATCAAGCTTAAGGATGGGACCGTTGCAGTAATAGGAATTAAAAAAACCAATGAACCCAGCCTGATATGGGACAGTTACTACAACAACGCATCTGGAACTTGGACTATCTATTACAACAGTCCTTTTATTTATCGCGAATTCAAGATCAAGATAGCGAACTCGCTCATTACCAGCGCTTGGGGACAAAACTATACGACTATCGGCTGTACGGTAACTAACGAGTCCTTTATATGGAACTCGAAACAGGCGACATATCGACTCAACTATGAATCGATGGGGATGACGTCCGGTATCGCCGTGTTGCAAGCGACCATGGAAGGCAGCACGCTCCACACCTATGCAAACTAGACTCACATCAATTGAGGAAGTTCAATGATCCCAATTCCTGCACGCTCAGACATTATGATCGCTCTCGTTTGGATTCTCGTCGGAGTGCTTATTTGGCATATCTGCAAATGGGTTAAAAACAAGAAATAGTTGATAAAACGTATATGCCATTTATGCGATGCTTGGGGCCGTTAAATCGGCCCCTATTTCTATAGCTTTTCAAGCAGCAGTCACCCATTTGGAAGTCGCAATGCCATTCATACGATTTCGGCCCTTTAAGCCGCTATCTATTGGTAGGGACTCTTGCTGGTAAGGAGCGCTTACTAGATACAAACCTTGGCAATATATTGGTTTAGGCGGCGCTGGTTTCTTTGTATTCGAAGACTGGCTCTAGGAGATCTTCGATGTTGCAGTGGAGGACTTTTGCTATGGCTCTTACGCTTGTTACCGAAGCTTCATTAATGTTTCTCTGGCGCTGCTCGTACATTTGGATTGAGCGGAGTGACACACCCGATTCGTATGCTAGGTCTTGTTGGGTTTTCTTAAGCTTCTTTCTTGCTAACGCAAGTTTGGTTTGCCTGGACGCTTTTTTCGCCATATCGCAGACGAGGCGAGCCACGCGTTCCTCCGAGGCTTCGTGCCAGGGATAGTACAGACTGCGCAGTGCGTCAAACGGAACGACATGCAGCAGGTCTTCGAAAGACTCTCCTAGGCGCCACTGAAGGTATGCCAATATCCAGCCTGTCCAATATTCCGGTGTCTTTTCGAATCGGTAGGTTCGATTTGGCATCGGCCTTGATTGGTAGCCCGACCTTTCGGCGATAAGCGCGAATAGCTCAACGCCCGATTTTCCCGATACGACCCATGCGTTGCCACGCTCAAACTCACGGGCTACGCCGCTCAGGCAAAAGAGTTCAGCGACCTCGGACCCTTCCGCTCCATAGTCGTTCACGGCATAGTCGAAGCAGTCGCCGAGGTTGTTCATTGCATCCTCGAGGTAGTAGACGGGGTATGTCCTACTCGGCCCACAATCCGTTAACTCTTGGATCATTTAAATCAATCCTCCCTGTCATTAAATCCCTAATGTAGACACCCTCAGAGTCGAATCCATTCACAGTTTCCAGGTACTTGCGCCGCGCGTTCTGCTCTCGCTTAAAGCGCTTGGGATAATACTCAGATCCCAACGCCTGCCTCCATTCGCGGAATCTGATTGCTGAAAACGCACGCTCACTCATAAGAGCGTATTGGATGCCCAAATCGCCCAAACGCATAATGAGTTGCAGTTGCCTAAGCGAGATCATGCCGTTAACGAACTGTCTTGCAAACGAAAAGTAGGAATCGTCGGCGCGATAACCTCGAATTACGTCATAGGGAGAAATATCAATCAGGCAGTTATCCAGCAGATAGCGAAGTCCTTCGCGCGCCAGCGGTGTCGAAACATTGAACTCCCTATTGTTAGCCAAAATCGCAAGCCAATTGAGAATTGAAAACTCCCCGGACTCCAAGTCCAAGACCGCAAGACCATCCATATCGAGCTCGTATCGATTCGCGATACCATCGGACTCAGTCCGGCATGCCCACTCCATTGCCATTTCCTCATGTGGCGTGCAATAAAACCCACACCCATAGTCATTGAATTGTCTGCATTTATCCAACGACGGATGCTCGACAACAACCTCCGACCCGTGCCAAAGCTCCATATCGACCTCCAAACAAAAATATCACCCCAGCGATAGTGTACCAATAACTATCACTGGGGTGATATAGATAGATGCAAACTATTGCCTACCAAGAGCCCTTACTAAAGGCAGGCCTCGGCAATGCGGCGCTTGAGTTCGTCGATGCCGGTGCCGGTCTGGGAGCTTGTGATGATCACGTTCTCGGCCGGAACGTTGAGTTGCTTTTTGATGGCCGCTGCCTGGCGGGCCTGCTGGGTGCGGCTGAGCTTGTCGGCCTTGGTGAGGCAGACGATAAAGTTGAACTCGTTGCCCTGCAGGTAGTCAATCATGTCATGGTCGAGCTTACTGGGATCGTGGCGAATGTCCACCAGCGATACAACCAGGTTAAAGCTGCGCTCCGAGTCGAAGAAGTCGCCGATAAGTTCTGCCCAACGGTCGCGCTCGGCCTTGGAACGACGGGCGAAACCATAGCCCGGCAGGTCGACGAAGTGCACGTCGTCAGCCTCAAAGAAGTTGATGTTGCTCGTCTTGCCCGGCGTGCTCGAAACCTTGACGAGATTCTTGCGGCCAAAAAGCTTGTTCATGATCGACGACTTGCCCACGTTGGAGCGGCCGACGAAGCTCACCTCGGGGCAGGTGGACTCGGGAATCTGCGAAACCTTGCCATAGCTGGCAACGAACTTGGCAAGCTGGTAGTTAATTGAATCGGCCATGGACACTCCTTGGTCGTAGGTTCTTACAAAAGAGCGCGCTAATAGGTAGCAGCGATACGGCGAACGATATCGAGCGTAATGCCACTCGCGGTACGAGCATACTCGAACAGATCGAACTCGCGGTCGCAAATCGCATCGTACGCCTCGTCACAATTATCGCTGATAGCGCGCAGCACCAGGCAATCGACACCATTTTTGGTTGCGACATGGGCAATTGCCGCGCCCTCCATGCCAACACAATCGGCATGCGTCGCCTCGATAGCGTCGTTGCGCATGGCGGCGCCCGTCACAAAGCGGTTACCCGTGGCAATCGTGCCGACCAGGAATTGTTTGGCTCCCTCGTTCGAAGCGGCTGCATTTGTCGAAGCATCAACAAACCCACGTTCAGCAAGCACGTCGGCAGCAATATCGACCAGCGCAGGCGTCGAGCCAAACTCCTCGAGCCCCGGTGCAGACTCGGCGATAAGCGCGGTATCGGTATCCAAATAGCGCAGGCGTTTGCCGATGACTACGTCGTCGATATGGAGCTTGGGGTTCAAACCGCCCGCGATACCCGAAAGCACAACTGCCTGCGGAGCATACTTGCTAATGAGGTGCTGTGTTGCGGCAGCGGCATTCACCGTGCCCATGCCCGCCGTTGTGGCGACAAGCGTCAGGCCGTCGAGCCCGCCGGTCACAACGTTCAAGCCCGCCTCCTGTACCATGCAAACGTTACTCAACTCTTCCTTAATCTGCATGATCTCTTTTTCGAGTGCACCGATAATCGCGATGGTAGCCATGCCATTCCCCAAACCTATACGAAATTCTCAACCACGGTATGGTACCAGCATTTTGTTTGACCTCGTCAAACGAACACGCTAGGCCAGCGCAGCTCGCGTATCAAACAGAGCCTTTGCAATCGCAGCCGTAACCTCGCTCGAGCGGTCGCTCCATGGCATCGATGTCATGATGCTCATGACATAGGTACGGCCATCGATGTCGATAAGGCCCGCATCGCATGTCGAATAGCAACCCTCCTCGCTAATCCAGCCTGCCTTGTTGCGCACCAAGGCTTGGTTGTCCGCAATACCGTCACGAATAAACGAGCGCGATGTTGATGACAGCAGTTCAGATAACCACTGGGAGGTCTCACTGCCACAGCTCAAATACTCGTTCATCTCGCGCCACAACTTGGCCGAGGTTCGCGGGCAATAGGTGGGAAAATCACTCATCGGATCGAGTGCGGTATCGTAATCGACGCCAAGACTGACAATCCAATCCTCGTAACCGACACGGTCAAACGCCGCGCGTAACGCAATAAACGAATCGTTGTCCGAATTAACGACCGAGGCCTCGATCAGGTCGCGCACCGTCTGCCAGCCCATGTTGTAGCCACCATAGGTGCCAAGGGAATCATCGAGTGAGACCTGGCCCGTCTCGACCAGGGATTCGCAGATGTACAACGCATAGAGTGCCTTATAACTGCTCGCACCGTACACCTCGGCGTCCGCGTCATACGTCACGCCCTTGCCGCTCGTCAGATCGTAAAACACCACGCCCACATCGCCCAGCTCCTGCGCCTGACTCAGGGCATCTTGGAGCGCGGCGAGGCTCTCATCCTCCAGGGCGGGGATCTGGTTATCAACCAGCGAGAAGGTCTGCACGGTATCGCCTGAGGGAATATCGTTAAAGTCCGCCTTCGAAAGCCTCGTCTTGAGGCTCGCTGTCGACAGGGTTTGGCTTGCGGTGGCTTTAGATTCAGAGACCTTTTTGTTTTGCATCTGTACCGTTGACGCATCTGAGTGTGCCATTCGCTCCGACGCGTAGGTTTTGGCGGTAATTCCGAGGATAATAACCGCCAACGTCAGCATCCCAATGGCGGCAATCTTCGTCACGCGGATGCAAGCGTCAGCAAGGCCACGCGAAGACGTGCCCTTCGTCTCATATCTGCTGCCATGCTGCGGCACATACTCGTCCCTCGATGCGTTGTTTCGCACGTGGTCTCCTGACTGCTACCGTTCATATACGAGCAGCATAATACCGAGCAGGCATTTCTTTCCAAAGATATTCAGCGGCGTTTAAGGCGTCTTTAAAGAAACCACAAGCGTATTTATCCAAATGGCACGATTCTGTTGCGCATCTCCGCCCAAAACGCAGTTGCGGTGGAATAATTCCTGCTTGGGCGGCATAAGCCGAAAAACAAGAACTATTCCACCGCAACTTGACGGGACTCTTTGGCAATCAACTTGGTGTCCAGGGGCACTCATTTAAGTCTGTCCCCAATGAGTGCCCTTGGGGAGCGAAAATGGCTCGCTAGCCGATAGCGTTTTTGAGTTCCGCGCGGCGCTTTTTCATGCCCGTCATGACGGCGTTGCGCAGCTCGGGCATGCGCGTGGTATCCATCTGTGGAACGCCCTCGAGCTTATAGGGAATGCCCAATTGCTCGTACTTGACGACACCCATCGTGTGATACGGCAACATCTCCAGGCCGACCACGTTGTGCCACGGGGCGATTAGACGACCGAGCGCCTCGCACTCCTCCACCGTATCGGTGATACCCGGCACCACCACATGGCGAATAACAACCTTAATCTTGCGACGCGCGAGCTCATCACCAAACGCCAGGATGCGTGCGGGATCGCAACCGGTCAGCTTTTTATGCTCGACGGGATCGGCGTGTTTAATGTCGAGCAGCACCATATCGGTCTCGTTGAGTACGGCATCGAACTTCTCGGGATGCGCGGGATCGAACGCATAGCCGCAGCTATCCAAGCAGGTATGCACGCGACCATCGGGGTTATTGTGCATGGCGCGGAACAGGTCGGCTAAAAACGCGGGCTGCAGGAGCGGCTCGCCGCCGGATACCGTAATACCACCGCTGCGGTAAAACTCATGGTTGCTCTGAAACTCGTCCATCAGGTGCTCGACGGTCACCATGGTGCCGCCGTTAACCGACCAGGTGTCGGGGTTGTGGCAATACGCACAGCGCATGGGGCAGCCCTGAACAAACACCACAAAGCGGATGCCGGGTCCATCGACCGTTCCCATCGTCTCAATCGAATGCACGCGGCCCAGGGCAAACGCGGAGTCCTCAGGACGAGCGTCCACACCCTCGAGCGTCATCTCAGCCATTCCCGCTACCTTGCCTCTCATTGGTTTTAGCTACATAAATGCCAGAGTCATTCTAGCCTATATGCTTGATGGCGAAACGGTTTAGCGGTCAATTGGATTGTCCTATTTGGCCCCATGCAAAAGCGACGGGAAGGTTGTCGCAACCCGCCCGCCGCCGTGGCAATAGAAATCGATAGACGCCAGGCTTTACGCCTTGAGCGTGAGCACCGCGCCGAAGGCGGTCGGGCCGCAATGGCTCGAGATGACGCCGCCAACCTGAGTCCAGGTAATATCCTTAAAGCCCAGGTCATGCGCATAGACCTCCATGTCGTCGCGCAGCTCCTGGGAAAGGCCCACCGAATATGCCAGGCCAATGTGCGAGTAGTCGATCTCGCCCTTCGTAACCATGTGGTCAATAAAGGCACGGGCGCATTTGAGCATAGAGCCGCGGAACTTCTTGGTCGCCACAAACTTACCGCCCGTTACCTCAATGCAGGGCTTAATCTTGAGCAGGTGGGCGCCCAGGAACGCGACGTTGGACAAGCGACCGCCCGCCTTAAGGAAGGCAAGGTCCGTAGGAACAAAACCCAGCAGCACACGGTCCATGACGGAATTCGTAAAAGCAAAAATCTCGTCGACGGTGGCATCGGGGTGAGCCTCGATGTATTTGGCGGTCTCGACGACAACGAGCGACTGGCCCACCGAGACAAAACGAGTGTCCATGGAGAACACGTAGTCGCGCCCCTGGGCCGCAATCTTCGAGGACTGATGCGAGCAGGTCGTGGCCTCGGAATACGCGAGATGCAGAATAGTCGCGTCGGGCTGCTCGGCATGGATACGGTCATATACGTGCGCAAAATCTGCAGGCGCGCAGCCGCTGGTCTTGGGCATTACGCCAAACTCGTTGCAGCGCGAGTAAATCTCGAGCGGATCGATGGAGCCGTCCTCGACGGTCTCGTCACCAATCGTGACATGCATGGGCACGCGCACGATGCCGTAGCGCTCGCAGAGCTCCGGCGTCACATCCGACCCAGACTCAACCACGATTACGTACTTGCCCATTATTATCACGACCCATCTCAACATTGGCTTTCCAATACATGGCACGCGCCGCCGCACTGTTGCACAACAGCATCCAAGCACCAAAGAGACGCCGCCCCTTGCACACAACAAAGGACAGCGTCTCCCTGGAAAACTCCGTGCTTAACTGAGATTTTACACGGTTTATAAATGAGTGTTACTTATCCCGCAAACGGTCGCTATACGCGATAAACGGTCCTTGATTCTCATTTTCATTGCAACAGCCTCAGGACTCAGCGCAACGC
>CABSKX010000077.1 GCA_902478365.1 uncultured Collinsella sp.
TCCGTACATGTGCGGATGAATGTGGGAGGTGTTCGGATAAAGTCGATAATCAAGGCTGATGACTGGGCGTTTAAGAACGTCCAATGACTAAGTTGCAGGTGGTTACGGTTGTGCTACACTAACGCTGCGTATATGACGCAATCATCTCGATACAGATCAATGATGTCCGTCGTTTTTGTACGGAGCTAGACTGTTTAGCCGCCCTGAAGGTATATGCAGGGAGCATGTGATCACAGGGCTTGAAAAGAAAGTTGAGCAAACACTGTGTCTGATCAACAGCAAGAAAACGAAATAACGACGGCGCAAACCGCTCCCTCTGCACCGGTTGCGTCGGACCAGGTCGCGATGCCCGCGCCGGTGCAGGTCTCGGATCCTGAGGCCCCCAAGGCCGCTTCGACGCCTGCGCTCGCATCGGCTGAGAAGGTCGCGCCCGCTGCTGGCGAGGGAGTTGCCCCTGCGGCCGAAGAGGATGCCGCGCCCGTAAAGCCCAAGCGCACACGCCGTGCGCCTAAGCCCGCCGCTGACGGCGAGGAGGCTGCAAAGCCCAAGCGTCGCACGACGCGCACCACGCGCGCGAAGCGGCCCGTTGCCGCCGATGCCTCGGCCCCCATTTCCGATGAGGTTGCACAGGCCCGCGCGCTGGCACAAATCAGTGAGGCTCAGGTTGTGCGCGCCCGTCGTCGTGCTGCCGAGCGCGAGGCCGCGGCACTGACCGAGCTTGCAGCGCCGGTCGTCTCCGAGGCGCCTGTTGCTGCCGAGGCCCCTGTCGCGGGGCAGCCGACCGAGAATCCGGCTCCGCGCACGCGTCGTCGTGCGGCCAAGTCTCAGCAGGATGCCGAACAGGTGGCTCAAGAGTCCGGTGAAGCTCTGACTCGTTCTGCGGTAGGGGAGGGTGCGCAGCCCTCTGAGTCTGCAACACCTGTCGAGGCCAACGAGGTTCCCGTTGTCGATCCCGCTCTTCGCCCGCACCGTCGCGGCCGCAAGCCCAAGGCCTTCGTCGAGGCCGAGAAAGCTGCCGCCGCCGCTGCGGCAGCCGCAGCTCAGGACGCCGCGATGACCGCCGCGCCCGCACCCGTCGCCGACGCTTCTGCCCAGGGAGCCGCTGCCACCGAGGCCGACGCGCATGCCGAGGGCGAGCCCGCCGATGTTCGCCCTGGTCGTAGCCGTCGTACCGCTTCCAAGCGCTCGTCCAAGGCCAAGGGTTCGAAAAAGGACGCGTCCGAGGATTCTGGCAACGAGGTCGTCGAGGCAACCGTCGACTCTGCTCCCGAGACCGAGAGCGCTGATCAGCCGGCAACCGATAAACCCAAGCGCACGCGCAAAAAGTCCGCAAAGGCTAAGGCCGTCGAGCAGCAGGCCGATGTTGAGCCCAGTGCCGATGCCGATACCAAGGCCGATAACGAAGTCCCGGTCGACACCGACGCAGCGACTCCGGCGGCCAAGGGCACCACGACCGCGGAGATCGATGAGAACGCCCGCCCCAACCGCCGTCAGCACAAGCGCAACGACGAGCGCAACGAGCGCAAAGACGAGCGCAACAACGACCGCCGCAACCGTCAGCGCGATCGCAAGCAGCGCAACAAGGAGCGCAACGCCGCCCCGACCGAGCCTACGCTTTCGCGCGAGGAACTCGCGGCCATGAAGGTTGCCGAGTTGCGCGAAAAGGCCAAGGAGTTCGAGATCGAGACGACCGGCAAGAAGAAGGCCGAGCTCGTCGAAGAGATCTACACCACTGCTGCGAAGGCCGAGGGCTTCCGTGACATCAAGGGCATTTTGCAGATTCGCCCGGACAGCTCCGGCATCATCCATGCCCACGGCTACATGAAGTCCAGCGACGACGCCTTTGTTCCCGCCTATCTCATCCGCTCCGCACGCCTGCGTACGGGTGATGTGATTGAGGGCTCACTGCGCCCCTCACGCGGCGGCGACAAGCGCGCCGGCCTCGCTAAGATCACGACCGTCAACGGCCTTGATCCCGAGCAGGCCCGTAACCGCCCCAAGTTCGGCGATCTCACCCCGGTCTATCCCAATGAGCCTCTGCGTATGGAGCACGGCAAGGATTCCATCACCGGTCGCGCCATCGACATCGTGTCACCAATCGGCAAGGGCCAGCGCGGCCTGATCGTGTCGCCGCCAAAAGCCGGCAAGACCACGATCCTCAAGAAGATCTGCCAGTCCATCTCGATCAACAATCCCGAAGTGCACCTCATCTGCCTGCTCGTCGACGAGCGCCCCGAAGAGGTCACCGATATGCAGCGCTCCATCAAGGGTGAGGTCGTGGCCTCGACCTTCGATATGCCCGCCGACAACCATACTCGCGTGGCAGAGCTCGTGATCGAGCGTGCCAAACGCATCGTGGAGCTGGGTGGCGACGTCGTGGTTGTGCTCGACTCCATCACGCGCCTTGCCCGCGCCTACAACCTGGCCGCTCCCGCCTCGGGCCGTATCCTGTCGGGCGGCGTCGATTCGGCGGCCCTGTATCCGCCCAAGCGTTTCTTGGGCGCTGCCCGCAACATCGAGAACGGCGGCTCGCTCACCATCCTCGCCTCTGCCCTCATCGATACCGGCTCCAAGATGGACGAGGTCATCTTTGAGGAGTTCAAGGGTACCGGCAACATGGAGCTCAAGCTCGACCGCGACCTGGCCGACCGCCGTATCTTCCCGGCCATCGATCCCGTTGCCTCGGGCACGCGCAACGAGGACCTGCTGGTCGATGAGCAGATGCGCCCGTTTGTTTTTGGCCTGCGCCGCATCCTCGCCGGCATGAACAATACCGAGCGCGCGGCCGCGTCGTTTATCAAGGGCCTCAAGGGCACCAATACCAACCAGGAGTTCCTGGTGCGTTCGGCAAAAAAGCACAGCGATTACGAGCAGACGTTCTAGGCCATCCGCTGCACGCGACAGCAACCATAGACATGCCAGAAGGGCCGGGGTTTAGATCCCGGCCCTTTTCGTATAGCCGCTCGCCAACGATTATTGAGCTCATGACCGGCAAGCAGCGATTTTCCCGTTTCAATCATGCTTCGTCGCTTGCAATCCACAGGGGGGTTTCGCATAATAGCTGTTAAGCTTCGCGACGGAAAACGCAGATGAAACGAACCATATACCGTTGCTTTGGGGCATAGCCCCGCTTCATCTTCTCTCGCGCAGCCAACTGAATGATGCGATTTGGGTGCTGGAAGATGGGGAGAGCTCATGGCTTCTTCTGATGCAACACAACGAGCAGTCCTTGCTGGACTTTCCTGCGGAATCGGCCTTGCCGCTCCCGTGGTGATGTATGCTGCCACGCTGCCGTTTTCGTCGGTGAACGAGACGGTCGTCGCGGGCGCTGTTCCCTTTGCCGTGGGTGCGGTGGCGGGCGTGGGAATCTATGCCGCCTCGCTTGGCATTTCTGAATATCGCGCGCAGCATGCCGAGCGCCTGTTCGAGCCCGACGCCATGGGTGGCGCTGCAAACGTCAACCAGCATCAAAATGAGTTCCAGACCGCCTCGATGCCCGCCCAACAGCAGTGGGCTGCTCCTCAGGGCGTTGCTACTGCGGCTCCTGCCGTTCAGGCAAACGCCGCGCAGCCCTCTTCGGTTTTCTCCGGCCTGACCGGTGCCTTCCAGCGCCGTCGTGCCGACGATGGCGTCCCCACCATCGCCCGCGCCGCAGACGCCATGAGCGAGGCCGACGCCTGGTCCATGATCGATAGCATGCTCGACGACGATTCGCCGGTCAGCTGCGATCCCACGCGCTCACGCGACGTCTACCAGGTCGCTATCGACGAACTCACCTACGGCGGGCAGACCGGCTCCTATAACCGCGATGACATCGCTGCCGCTGCGCGCGCCGTCTCGGGCTCTCATGCTGCCCCTGCGGGCAGCACGGCCGCCTTTGTGGCGGCCGTGGCTAACGCCGCCAACAGCGCCGCCACGGCTCAATCCGTTACGTATGACACTGCCGTGCCCGTGACTCCGGCCGCCGCCACCGCCGCTGACCCCTACGCCAACGAGCCGCTGGCCGTCGACGAGGAGACTATTGCCGCCCGCCGCGCTGCCGAAAGCTCGCTGTGGGGCGCTCCTGCACAGCAGCAGGCGGCGGAGGCGGTGCCGTTCAACGCGAACCTTGCCAACATGCCGATCATCAGCGACGCCTCTGCTGCAGCTATCGATCTCGACGACCTTGACGAGCCAGTCATCTCGAACGACATACCGTATGTGGTCGCTGCCCCGGTCGATGTCCCGGCCTCCGCGTCCCAGTCCGTCGCAGTTGACGAGCCTGTCGATGCGACTTCCGAGGAAGACGTCCCCATGGCCGATTATTCGGGCCACGAGGGCATGTGGGCAGCCGCTGCCGCAATTTTGGACGAGGTCATCGAGCCTGCTCCCGTTGCCGCTCCGGTGTTTACACCTGCTCCTCAGCCCGCTGCCCCCGCTTACGTTGGTCGCCACAGCGCCGTGTTCCCCGAGGATACCGCCCGCATCTCGCGCGAAGGTATCGAGCGTGCCGAGGCCATCGCTGCCGGCATCATGGAGAACCGTCGTCACGAGCGCGTCAATCAGATTCTCGAGGAGGAGATCGACCGCCTGCAGTCTGCAGCGGTGAGGCGCACGGGCCGTGCCTATCTGAGTGTTATCGAGGGTGGCACCGCCAGCTTTGAGCCGCTCTGTGCGGAGGCATAACTTCTGCATGCTTAAACTCGATCGAAAATGGGCGGTCGCGACCTGCCTGATGGTGCTGCTCATCTGGGGCAATTCGATGGTTCCCGGCACGGGGTCCGGTTCATTGAGCTTGTCGATTATGGAGGCCGTTCGCGGCTTTCTGCACGGCATGGGGCTTCCGTATGAGTGGGTGACCAACTTCGTTATTCGCAAGTGCGCGCATTTTACCGAGTACATGGTGCTCGGTATTCTGGCGACGCACGCTTTCGATATCGAGGGCCGTCGCACCTTTGACGTGCTGCTTCCCACGGCGGTGTTCTTGCTGCTGATCCCCTCGATTGACGAGACGATTCAGCTCTTTGTGCCCGGTCGCGCCGGTATGATCACCGACGTGATGATCGACTGCTGCGGAGCGATGACGGGCGTTGTGCTTCGATATCTTCTACGATCGCTCATATGTGCCAAAAAGGCCGCCTAGGACACATTGCTTGGTCCTAGGCGGCCTTTCTTTGTATGGGGGCTTATGCGGGGCTTGGCGGCGTTATCCCGTAGGATGGGATTGCTGGACGTTGCGGCGCCCCTTTGGCGCGCCTACTGCTGAAGCGCGGCGGCACCCAGGGCCAGGCAGCCCATGATGCCCTGCTTGCCCTCGAGGCTATTGTTGACAATGTAGGTATCGATATCGTTGACCTCGGGCGTGACGATGTAGCCGTTGAGCATCTCTGCGCACTTTTTGCGTGCGAGCGGCACGATGGGGGTGTGATCGGCAACGCCACCGCCGATGATGATCTTCTGCGGGGCATAGCACAGCGTGTAGGTCATGAGCGCCTGTGCCAGATAGCCTGCGAGCAGGTCCATGGCCTCCGGGTCATCGGCCATATCTCCGGCGCTCTTGCCGTCCCAGCGCTTTTTGACGCCGGGACCGGCGATGAGGCCCTCCAGGCAGTTGTCGTGGAAGGGGCAGGCGCTATGCTCGCCAATGGTGTCGCGCGGGTCGCGCGTGACCAGGATGTGGCCGGCCTCGGGATGCATCATGCCATGCACGAGCTGGCCGCCCGAGAGCACGCCGGCGCCCACACCGGTACCGATCGTCAGGTACACCACGTCGGTGAGGCCCTGCGCGCAACCAAAGGTGACCTCGCCCAAGCAGGCGACGTTGACGTCGGTATCGTAGCCGCAGGGAATATTGAGCTCGTTTTGGATGGTGCCCAGTAGGTCAAAGTAACGCCATGCGGTCTTGGGCGTCTCCAAGATCTTGCCGTACTGGGGCGAGGCAGGGTTGACCGCAGTGGGGCCAAAGGCGCCGATGCCCAGGGCGGCGATGCCCTTGTCTGCAAACCATGCGTTGACGGCCTCGACGGTCTCCTGCGGGGTCGTGGTCGCGATCTGCTCGCGCTCTAGGACCGTACCGTCCGCATAGCCCGTGGCGCAGACCATCTTGGTGCCGCCGGCCTCGAGTGCTCCGATAAGCTGCTGCTCTGCCATAGTATTCCTCTCTCTGGGACGAGTTGCTCCGTGACTAAAGTATAGAGCTCTGAACCATTTAAGAAAGCGCTATAAAAAGGAGCCCTGCAACGCGGCGGGCGGTGCGGGGCTTCTTTGGTTACTTTAGCTGCCGGGCCGTCCTTACCCGCGCGGCTTGATTTTATCACGTAGCGACTTGAGGTTCTCCAGCGCCGCGTTAAGCGTCTCGTCTCGCTTGGCAAAGTGGAAGCGGATCAGATGGTTGACGGGCTCGCGGAAGAAGCTCGAACCGGGAACGGCACCCACGCCCACCTTGGAGGCGAGATCCTCGCAGAAGTCGAGGTCGCTGTCATAGCCAAACTCAGAGATGTCCATCATGACGTAGTAGGCGCCCTGCGGCACGTTATGCTCAAGACCGATGTTATCGAGTCCCTGACAGAACAGGTCGCGCTTGGCGGTGTAGAGGTCGAGGACCTCATCGTAATAGCTATCGTCGAAGTTAAGGGCGGTAACGACGGCTTCCTGCAGGGGGGCGGCGGCACCCACGGTGAGGAAGTCGTGGACTTTCTTGATGCGTTCGGTAATCTCGGCCGGGGCGATGGTGTAGCCCAGGCGCCAACCGGTGATGGAGTAGGTCTTGGACAGCGAGCTGCAGCTGATGGTGCGCTCGAACATGCCGGGCAGCGTTGCCATATAGACATGTTCGTGGGGCGCATAGACGATGTGCTCGTAGACCTCGTCGGTGATGCAGTAGGCATCGTACTTTTTGCAGAGGTCGGCGATATACGTGAGCTCCTCGCGCGTAAAGACCTTGCCGCAGGGGTTGGACGGGTTGCACAGGACGATGGCCTTGGGGTCGTTGTCGCGGAAGGCCGCCTCGAGGACCTCGCGATCGAAGTCGAACGTGGGCGGGTTGAGCGGCACATAGATGGGCTCGGCACCCGAAAGAATCGTGTCGGCGCCGTAGTTCTCGTAGAACGGCGAGAAGATGACGACCCTGTCTCCGGGGTTCGTGACCGTCATCATGGCGGCCATCATGGCCTCGGTGGAGCCGCATGTGACTACGATGTTCTTGTTGGGGTTGATCGGCATGCCCATAAAGTGCTCCTGCTTGGCCGCGAGCGCCTCTCGCATGGCCTGGGAGCCCCAGGTGATGGAGTACTGGTGATAGAGCGGCTTGGGGTCGGTCGCGATGGTGCTGAGGCTCTCGAGCAGCTGTGCCGGAGGATCGAAGTCAGGGAAGCCCTGCGAGAGGTTGACGGCACCGTACTTATTGGAGATGCGCGTCATGCGGCGGATGACCGAATCGGTAAACGTTGCCGTGCGATTGGAGAGTTCTTTCATGCTTGTCCTTTCGAGCATTTGCAGTGGGGCAAGTTTACTCCTATGAAACCGGTGGGAATTGCTCGAAACGCGCTCGAAAAACTCTTTTCGGTTGATTTTCAATCTCAACGCAACAGCCTGAACGGACCCCGCGTTTCCGCAGCT
>CABSKX010000078.1 GCA_902478365.1 uncultured Collinsella sp.
CTGCTCTACAGTCCTGCGCAAGACGGAAAGCACATTAAGTGCTTTCCTTTGCGTGCGGAACTCGCGACAAACTTAACCGCCCCGCCCGGCGGGCGAGCTGCGGAAACTCGGTCGGTCCAGAGCAATATCGTGCGAACGAAATTCTGGCTGATGATCTGTTCGCGACAAAGACTCGATAGGTGGTCCCCTCTATGCCCCTTATGTAAGTTGCGGTGAAATAGGGACTGAATTTGGGGTTGAATAGTTTAAACAGTCCCTATTTCACCGCAACTTATTTGGGGATGAAAAAGGCAGAGGCCCTGGAGAGGGTCTCCGCCTTTGTTACAAGGGGCGATATTATTCGCTAACTGCTGAATTAGACCAGGCGGGCGTTGATCGTCTTGGCGATCTCGGCGGCGTCGGTGGAACCCTTGACGGTGGCACGGAAGTCCTCGTCCATAAGCGCCTCGGCGACCTTGGACAGGATCTTGAGATGCGTGGTGCCAGCCTGAGCGCCCGGGATGAGCAGGGCGATGGCAACGTTGACGGGAGCGCCATCCATAGTGTCCCAACCGGTCACGCCAGAGTCGTCCTTGACGACGATGACGGCAGCCTCGGTGATGGCGTCGGACTTGGCATGCGGAATGGCGAAGCCCTCCATCATGCCCGTGGTGCCCTCGGCCTCGCGGGCCAGGAAGGCGTTCATCACGGCGTCGGCATCGCCGGCGATACCGGCCTTAACGGCCTGGTTGGAGACAAAGCTCAGAGCCTCGTCACGAGAAGCGAAGTCCTCGGCGACAAAGACGTTCTCGACCTTCACGAAGTCGGAAGCCTCGGCCTTGGGGGCCTCGACAGCAGCGGCCTTAGGGGTCTCAGCCGGCTTGGCTGCAGGAGCGGGCTTCTGGTTCTTCTCGAAGTCGTACTTCTTGAAGGCCACGAACAGGATGCCACCGACCACGGCGCCGATGAGGATCGCGAGGACCCACTGCGGGCCGTTCTCGACAACGGGCAGGACCAGGAAGCCGCCGTGAGGCGCCGGATCGTGAACGTTGAAGAAGATGGTCAAGATGGAAGCGATGGAAGAACCGACCATCATGATAGGCATAACGGGCCAGATGTTCTTGGTCATGAACGGAATGGCGCCCTCGGTGATGTGGGTGCAACCAAGGATAAGGTTGACGATACCGGCGTCATGATCCTCCTGGCTGAAGTACTTCTTGCCGACAACGACGGCGAAGGTGGTGATCAGCGGCGGAACGATGCAGGCGGCGGAGACGGCAGCCATGAAGTTGGTGCCGAAGTTGTAGGTCTCGGTGCCGACGCCAGCTTCGAGAGCGGTGCCGAGCAGGAAGGTGCCAGTAGCGTAAGCAGCCTTGTTGACCGGGCCGCCCATATCAAAGGCGCACATGCAGCCGATGGCCAGGCCAAGGATCACCGGACCGGAGTTACCGAGGCTCTGCAGGAAATCCATCATGCCCTGGTTAATGGCAGCCATGGGGCCGGAAATACCGAGCATGACCAGGCCGACGATGGCGGTAGAGCAAAGCGGATACAGGAAGATTGCCTTCAGGCCATTAAGGCTCGCGGGAATTTTAGAGAAAACCTTCTCGAGCAGCAAAATGACATAGCCGGCGAGGAAGCCGCCGACGATGCCGCCCAGGAAGCCAAAGCCCACACCCGAGCCTCCAGCGTCGATCATGCCGGTATCGGCGTTAACGGGCAGACCCTGGATGGCAATCATACCGGCAACAAAGCCGGGGACGAGCGCCGGGCGCTTGCCGATAGACTCGGCGATGTAGGCGGAGAGCACCGGAACCATGAGGTTCATGGCGATACCGCCGATAATCTTGAGCATCGCGGCAAAGCTGTTGTAGTCGGCAGCCGTCGAATCAAAGGACGTGATGCCCCACAGGAACGAAATGGCAGTCAGAACACCACCGGCAACGACGAAGACCAGCATGTGGCTGACGCCGTTCATGAGGTGCTTGTAAATGACGTGACCGATGGACTCCTTCTCCTCGACCTCGTCCTCGACATCGGCGGCAGCGGCAACCGTGTCGTCGCCCTTGGCGGCGAGCGCGCGGTCGATCAGCTTACCGGCAGCCTCGACAGACAGGGCCTTGGAAACACCAACGGAAACCATGGGCTTACCGGCGAAACGCTCAGCCTGGACATCCTTATCGGCTGCGACGACGACGGCCTTGGCGCCAGCGATCTCGCTCTTGGTGAGCTCGTTCTCGACACCGACCTGGCCATGAGTCTCGACCTTAATGGTCAGACCTCGCTCGGCAGCTGCCTTCTCCAGCGCCTCCTTCGCCATGAAGGTGTGCGCAATGCCGGTCGGGCAACCGGTCGCGGCGATGATGTCAAACTTAGCCATGTGTCCCTCCTTTTTAAGTTTTGCGCCCGCAGGCGCTCCCCTACACGCGCTTCAATGCGCGTTTTTCCACACTTGAAAGATACCAACCTACCGTCCGCGTGAGAAGAGACAAGGTGCAATTCTCCGGTGAAAGGTTCTTTCATAACCGTAAACGGTAAGTGAAAGTTTACCATCAACACTTGAAACGGCAAGGTGTATCTTGTAATTGAAACTGTCCGTATACTATGGCATGAAAAGCGAGTCCGATTTTCATGCCAACCAGGAGCCATCCATGACCGATAGCAGCAAGAGCGCGCTCTCCCTTATTAGCACGCACAAAGGGTACAGCGATTCCGAGCAGCGCATTGTCGACTATATATTGGAGCACCAGTCCGAGGCGCCGCGCCTGACGGCCGCCCAGCTCTCACGAGCCGCTGCCACGTCCGAGGCGACGGTCTCGCGCTTTTGCCGCAAGCTGGGCTTTGGCAGCTTCCGCAGCTTTCAGTTTTCGTTGGCGCGCGACTTGGAGAGTCAGCGCAACGAGGGCCTGACCGACGAGGTCTCGCTCGACAACATGGAGCAGAGCCTTAAAAATATCCTTGCCGCTAAGGTGAGCGAGCTTAATGCGACCATCGACGGCATTGATCACGACACGTTGGCCGCAGTTGTGCACGCACTTAAGAATGCCGGCGTTATTGAGTTCGCCGCCGTGGGCAATACGAACGCGGTCGCGCTCGATGCGACATTTAAGTTTTCGCAGCTGGGCCTTCGCTGCATGGCAAGCACCATCAGCGAGACCTCGATTGGTTTCGCGCTCACGTTGCGCCCTGGTGATGTCATCGTGCTGATCTCGAACTCTGGCAAGTCGCGTCGACTGAACCGCATGGCAAAAGCAGCTCGCGATTGCGGCGCCACTGTAGTCGTCATCAGCAGCGACAGCAAGTCTCCACTTGCGCGCCTAGCCGACTACACCTTTAATACCGTCAATCACGAGGCACTGCTGACAACGGGCGACTTCGCGTTCTCCAAGATGAGCGCCACGATGATCATAGAGGTTATCTACAACTTCCTGCTGCCCGAAATCGAGGACGCCCGAGAGCACATCAGCTACTACGAGGAACTCATCCAACCGGATAAGGTCGTGGAATAGACATTTTGAGGAGCCGAAGGGCGCCACTCGCCACGAAACCAGCCCATCTACTACGTTTTATCCGCATGGCCCAACCACATACCGAAAATAGAGAAAACCGCAGGCGTTCTACCTGCGGTTTTCTTATTGCATTTCTTGACGTGGTTGCCGATTGCCTATTAAACGTAGTAGATGGGCCGGTTTCGTGGCTTCCGGGTCGAACATGCATGTGGCGGCTCGTTCTAACCTCGAGCCTCTTCCAGCATCTGCCTGGCATGCGCTAGGCTTGCCTCTGACTGGTCGCCGCTCAGCATACGGGCGATCTCTGCGGTACGGGCGTCCCCAGCTACCTCATCCAAATGCGTTTGGGGAACGTCGCCGGGCTCTTTACTGACCACGTAATGCTTGTCGGCCATGACCGCAACCTGCGCCAGGTGGGTTACGACAAGCACCTGATGCGTAGCGGCGAGATCTGCCAGTACGCTCGCAAGGGCACGCGCAGTAGAGCCGCCGACACCGGCATCGACCTCATCGAACACCAGCGTATCCACGCCATCCGCATTGCCGAGGACAACCTTGCTCGCCAGCATAACGCGGCTCAGCTCGCCGCCCGACGCAATGCGGCGCAGGGGGCGCGGCGTCAATCCGGCACCGCTGCGATACAAAAGCTCATAGCTTGAAGGCCCCGCCGGTGTCCACTCGGCACGCGGAAGATCGCGCGACTCCCAGACCAGCTCAGCGCCGCCCATTTCCAGGCGCGCCATCTGACGACCCACCTCGTGACAAAAACGCGGGGCAGCCGTATTGCGTGCGCGCTTAAGCGCCTTGGCAGCGGCAAACAGTTCGCGCTCCGCCGCGCCAAGCGCTTCGCGCGCCTTCTTAATCTGTTCATCACCATCGTCTACCAGCGACAAGAGCTCTTGTGAGCGGTCGCGCATGGCAAAGACATCGTCCATGGTGGGACCCCACTGACGCAGCAGGCCCTTGAGGTCGGAATAGCGCTCGCGCATACGAGCCAGCTCGCGCGGATCGAAGGCGACCCCATCGCGATAGGCGCGCAGCTCGTTGGCGCAATCCTCAAGCGAGATGCAGGCATCCGAAAGTGCGTCGGCGATGTCACCGAGCTTGCGGTCAACGGTCGCCATGTGTGAAAGCTCGGCCACGGCGCCATTCACGGCATCGAGCGCTCCCCCTTCGGCAGCAAGCGATGCATGGGCCTCGTTGGCCGTCGCCACCAAGACCTCGGCATGCTCCGAGCGCGGCAGCAGCTCCTCGAGTTCCTCGTACTCGGCTGGTTTGGGGTCGACCTCGGCGATACGCTCAAGGGCAAAACGCGCTTCCTCGACGCGACTCCCCTGCGCACGCGAGGCTTCCTCCACACGGCGAAGCTCCTTGGCGGCGGCACGCGAAGCCTTAAAGCAGGTGCGATACTTCTCGAGTGCCTCAAGCGCCGCGCGTCCAGCCCAAGCATCGACCATGGCAACATGGTGCGCCGGGTCGAGCAGGCGCTGATGCTCGTGCTGGCCGCACAGATCCATCATCACGCCAACGCGCTCCGAAAGCTGACGCACGCTGGCGATGCGGCCGTCAATTTTTACGCGGCTGCGGCCCTCGGCAGAAAGGCTACGCTGCACGGTGAAGCCCTCCGTGTCGTGCGGGCCGTCGAACAGGCGCGCCTCGACGCTGGCAAGCGCCTCGCCCTCGCGAACCGTCGACGAATCGGCGCGCTCGCCCAAAATAAGCTTGAGCGCCGAAAGCAGCGCGGTCTTACCGGCACCGGTTTCTCCGGTCAGAACCGTTAGACCCGCGCTTGGCACCAACGTCGCCTCGCGAATGAGTGCAATGTTGGAAACCTGCAGCTCATCGATCATGACGCACTCCGTAGAACACGCGGCTCACCGAGTTATAGAAGCTCTCGGGGCCGTAATCCAGCAGCAGCACATCACCGGGACCGCGACGCACAGCCACGCTCTCGACCGTGCCGTCGCAGGTAATAAACTGTCCGTCGATAGCGATGGCAGGCACACTCGGGCGATCATCGGACATAAAGATCTCGACGACATCGCTTGGTGAAGTCAAGAACGCCCGGGCCTGAATGGTGTGCGGCGCGATGGGCACGCAGACCATGCCCGTGTAATCAGGGCTGACGATAGGGCCACCGGCGGAAAGCGCGTAGCCGGTGGAACCTGTCGCCGTCGACACGACGACACCGTCACCGCGCAGGCGATCGATATGATGGCCGGACACCGTGATGTCAAACTCGACCATATCGGACAGGGGCCCACGCGTGAGCGCCATGTCGTTGAGGGCAAACGAACGCACGACATCCTTCGTGCCGTCATCGCGCACCGAGACGATATCCGCGGCGATGGTGGCGCGGCGGCTCACGTGGAGCTCACCGGACAGGGCATCGCTCACAACCTGCAAAATATCGCGTTCCTCGGGACTGGCCGCCGTCAAAAAGCCCAGGTGGCCATAGGAAAGACCCAAAATGGGAATCTCGCGGTAGTTGAGAATGCGGGCGGCGCGCAGCAGTGTGCCGTCGCCGCCGAGCGTGATGACCAAGTCGGCATCGTCAACATCGGGCGTGCTCTGGATCTTGGAGCGCTGGTCGGCAGCCCATGCAACCTCGTAGCCCTGGCGCGTCAGCCAGAGCTCGAGCATCAGGCCGCTCTCAACCGCCTCTTGCTTGTAGTAATTGGGAACCAGAAAGACCTTCATAGCGTTGCCGCTTTCTCGCTCAAAGCCGATACCTGGGATTGCAACTCATCTTCGGCACGCTCGCCGGGGGCAAACCTCGTGCCGTACAGGAAAAACTCAACGTTGCCCTTAGCGCCATGGATTGGCGACAGGCACACGTCGACCGGGAAGACGCCCTTCGCGGCAAACAGCTCGATTACCGCAACAAGCGTGTCGACACGCACGGCGGGGTCGGTCACGATACCGCCCTCGCCCACCAGCGCAGCCGGCGCCTCAAACTGCGGCTTTACGAGCGTGCAAAACGAACCCGAAGGCTTCAGGCATGCCAGCACGGCGTCGATGATATTCGCGATACTCGTAAACGACACATCGCACACAGCCAGGTCGATAGCAGCGCCGTAGCCGAGCTCGGGCAACTGCGTCACATTCGTGCGCTCGTGGAGCGTCACGCGATCGTCTTGGCGCAGCGACCAATCGAACTGGGCACGGCCCACGTCGACCGAGACAACGGTCGCAGCGCCGCGCTTGAGCAGGCAATCGGTAAAGCCGCCCGTGGAGCATCCCACATCGAGGCAAGCAAGGTCCGTCGGATCGATCCCAAACGCATCGAGCGCACCCTCGAGCTTAAGGCCGCCGCGCCCAACGTACGGAATGCGTCCCTTAACGTGCAGCGGCAGGCCCGGCGTCACCTTGAGCCCCGGAGAGGTCAAACGCTCACCGCCACTCGAAACCAAGCCGGCCATAAGAGTGCGAAGGGCATCCGCGCGATCGGCGCAGATGCCCTGTGAAATCAGTTCGTCATCGAGACGCACGCGTTTCATGAATGCCATCAACCATTCGTATCCGGGGATGCAGCCTGTCTATCTTGGGACTCGCTTGCCGCATCCTCATCGTATTCCTGCTCGAGCTTGTCGGCCTCACGCGGCGTCAGCTCAAACTTGTCGACCATATCGACCGCACGGGAGCCCAGCTCAATCGCCTCGTCAAACAAATCGAGCGAACGCTCCAAGGACGTATCCTTGGAGCGAACGGTGGCGATAATCTGGTCCAGGCGATCCGAGATCTCATCGAAGTTGCGGACGGAACCCTCTGGCATGGCTACTCCTCGACGGAGTCGGCCTCGACGGCCTCAGCAGCGTCCGCATCCTCGGCAAGTACACCGGCGGCAGCCTGAGCGGCAGCGACCTTGGCGGCTGCCTCGGCAGCCTGTGCCTCCTCGCGAGCGCGATCCTCGGCCAGCAGCTCTTGGTACAGGTCCTCGCCCGGCAGTTCC
>CABSKX010000079.1 GCA_902478365.1 uncultured Collinsella sp.
CCTGCGCAAGACGGAAAGCACATTAAGTGCTTTCCTTTGCGTGCGGAACTCGCGATAAAGTTCATATGCGCCGCCCGGCTCCCGCCGCTCTCGGGGGCTCCCGTCCCAAATGTGCGGAGCAAAGCTCCGCACACCAACTTTTTCTTTCAGCTAAAGCACGCCGGAAATTCGACGCTGGCTTGTTAATCTTGCTGGACGTTGTCGACGCCAAACCAGCTCGGAAGCTATATCGATACAGGAAGGTCCCCGGCGCTGCCCGGGCGCCAGGGACCGCGCCCTTGCGACTACAGCGTCATGTTTGAATCGGCGTCGACGTCGAACGGCGAGATTTCTCCTCGGTCGAATTTACGGCGGGCGACCTCCGCGATCATAGCGGCGTTGTCGGTGCATGCCGAGAGAGGCGGCACCGTCACGCGGATGCCCTGGCGCCCGAGCTTCTTGATCATCATCTCGCGCAGATGCGGGTTGGCCGAGACGCCGCCGCCGATGCAGTATTCCTTGCATCCGGTGGCATGCAGCGCGTTCTTGGCCTTCTTGTACTGAACGTCAAAGACCGCGGCCTCAAACGAAGCAGCCAGGTCGGGCAGATGAATCGTACGCCCGGCTTTGGTCTCCTGCTCAATGTAGAGCGTCACGGCCGTCTTAAGGCCCGAAAGCGAGAATCGATAGTCTCCCCTACTATTGAGCGCACGGGGGAAGTCAATCGCGCGGGGATTGCCCGTCTCGGCCAGTTTGGAAATGATGGGGCCGCCGGGATAGCCCAGACCCAGCGCCTTGGCCACCTTGTCGAAGGCCTCGCCCACGGCGTCATCGAGCGTCTCGCCGAGCACCTCGTAGTCGCCCCACGCCTTGACGTGAACAAGCATGGTATGACCGCCCGAGACGAGCGTGAAGATAAACGGCGGCTTGAGATCGGGCTGCGCCAACAGGTTGGCGAACAGATGACCCTCCAGATGGTTGACGCACACGAGCGGTTTACCGGCGGCATAGGCAAAGCCCTTGGCGAAGGCGACGCCCACCACCAGAGCACCCACCAGGCCCGGACCCTGCGTCACGCCAACAGCGGCAAGCTCGCTCGGCGCGATGGCTCCGCCCGTAAGGCCCAGCGACGCTGCGGCGTCCTCGAGTGCCGCGTCCACGACGCTCACGATGACCTCAACGTGCTTGCGCGAGGCGATCTCGGGCACCACGCCGCCAAAGCGAGCATGAAAATCAATCTGCGTCGACACCTGGTTGGCCAGCATCTTGCCGTCCGCATCGATAATCGCCACGGCCGTCTCGTCGCAGGAACTCTCGATGGCAAGCACCAGGCGGCGGCGCTCGATTTCGGCACGCTCCTCAGCGGTGCGTTCGGGCGCGGGCAGCGGCCACACACGCTGCTCAGCCGCCGTCGGCTCGGGCGAGGCATTGTCGAGAGGAAGCACCAGGGGCAGCGGCGCCGTCATGACGATGGCATCTTTGCCAGCACCGTAGTAACCACGGCGGCGGCCCGCCTCGGTAAAGCCAAGGGAGGCATAGAGCGCAATAGCGCCCTCGTTGCCATCCTCAACCTCGAGCGAGGCGGTCGTACAGCCGAGCATCTGGGCATCGTAGCTCACGTGCGACAGCAGCTTGCGGGCGATGCCCTCGCGGCGATGTTTCGGGTCGACGGCAACATCCAGAATCTGCACGTCACCGTCTACGACCATGCCACCGGCAAGCCCCAACAGCTGACCGTCATCGTGCGCCACCCACCAGCTGCGCGGCACCGCAACATCCTCGCCCAACTCGGACAGGAACATGCCCGGCGTCCATGCCTCGTGCCCAGCGCCTTCAAAGCAGGCGGCCTCCAGCGCACTCGCACCCTCGGCGTCCGCCGCACCCATGGGGCGAAATTGCAGATGGCGACCGGCGAGCTCATCGGCGACGCCCGTAATTTCGCTCTGCGCGCTCTCGGATAGACCGAGGCGTTTGCGCTCGTTTTCCTCGGCATCAGAAAGGCGCGTATAGATCGGTAGGACGCGGGCCGGGTCGCCGTCACCCGCGGCGTGCGCAAGGATGAGACCCTCGCCCGAAGGCCACCACAAGCCGCGCTCTACGCAGCGAGCGGCCTCATCCTCGCCCAGCAGCTTGCCATAGCGCACGAGACCGTCGCCAGTCAGCTTAACCTGGTCCCAGTCCGCGGCTTGGCGCCACTCATCAAGCGCCACGGCAGCCTTGACCACGTGCTCGCGCTCAAACTGACGCTCGGGGCCCTCGTCGCCCAGCACATACAAAGCCGGATACACCTCGCCGCGCATGGCATCGGCCAGAATGCCGAGCTTGCCACGCACGCCAGCCTTCCACGCGGTCCATGCGCAGGCATCGAGCGTCGACACACCCAACAGCGGCACGTTGGCACCGCGCGCCAGGCCCTTGGCGGTGGAAATGCCGATACGCACGCCGGTAAACGAACCCGGACCGCGACCGACGACGTAACTGCCCACGTCAGCACGGTCCATGCCAGCCTGAGCAAGCACGCTGTCGACGGTATTCACGAGCTCCACATTGGCATGGCGACGGCACATATGGTCGCCACTCACCAGCTTCGCCTCGCCCGTCTGCCCATCAATCCAGCTTGCCGCGCAGGCAAGCATATCGGTCGAAGTATCGAGCGCCACCACCAGCGCGTAATCGTTATGCAAGCTCATCTTGTACAGCCTTATCAATCAAATCGGAAAGCTCCGCTGCGCGCTCGCCGTGCGCCTCGAGCGTTACCGTTCGCACGTCGCTATCGTTCTCATCACGCTTAAGCGTTACCGAAAGATACTCGTCTGTAAGTTCGTCCTGGAACTGTTCGCCCCACTCCAGCAGACAGGCACCCTCATAGCCCAGTACATCGAAAATGCCCGTATCCTCGAGCTCGTAAGCATGCTCTAGACGGTACAGGTCAAAGTGAAACAGCGGAATACGCCCCTGGTCATGAACAGCCATGAGTGCGAATGTGGGGCTCGTGACCATATGGCCGTCGCCCAGACCACGCGAAACGCCCTTGGTAAAGTGGGTTTTGCCCACACCCAAGCCGCCGGTCAAGATCAGCACATCACCATCTTCCAGGCACGGCGCGACCAGCTCGCCAAAATGCTCCGTATCGGCAGAGCAAGCCGTTTTATAAATACCTACCCCCAGGCGTTCCAGGGACATATATGCTCCTTATTATTCCGAGGCACCCTCTGGCGCGGGATGCCGCTCCAGATAGTCGCCCAGCATCTTAAAGTCTTCCTCCAGCAGCTCCTGCCACGCCGGATTACGCAGCGCCGCCGCCGGATGGAACGTGGGCATCACCACAAAATGCCCCATCTGATGGAACCTGCCGCGCAGCTTGGTGATGCCAATCTCGGTCTTAAGCACAAAGTGCGTCGCGGGGTTACCGAGCGTCACGATGATATCGGGCCAAATGCTTCGAATCTGCTCACGCAAAAACGGCGAACAGGCCAGCACTTCCTCGGGCCGAGGATTGCGATTTCCCGGTGGGCGACACTTGAGCACGTTGGCAATGTAGACGTCTTCGCGCTTGAGGCCAGCCAGCGACAGAATGCCGTTGAGATCCTCGCCCGCCGCCCCCACAAACGGTTCGCCTTGCAGATCCTCGTTACGCCCCGGCGCCTCACCGATAAACATTACGCGGGCGTGGGGGTTTCCCACGCCAAACACGATGTTATGGCGCGACTGATAGAGCTGGCAGAGATGACAGTCGCCTAGAACAGCCTCAATCTCCTCGAGCGCAACCTCGCGCGGCGCCTGGTGACTATGTCCGGGGATGTGCATGACACCCATAGTGGCTCCTACACGTAGACCTTGTCGAGACGCATGCCAAAGCCGCAAGCAACCTCGTAGTTAATCGTGCCACGCAGGCGCGCCATCTCATCCATGGCGATCTCGGCATCACCGTCGCGGCCGACAATGATCATCTCGTCGCCATACTCGGCCTCGGGAATCTCATGCGCCGGATTGGACTGGATGGCGACCATAAACTGGTCCATGCAGATGTTACCCACCTGACGCACACGTTCACCGCGATACAGCACGTCCATACGATTGGAGAGCGTACGCGAAAGACCGTCGGCATATCCAATCGGCAGCGTGCAAATCTGAACGCGTGTGCGCGGCACGCGATAGGTAAATCCGTAGCCCACGCCTTCGCCCATTGCAGGATGTGCCACACGCGTCACGCGCGCATGAACGCTCATGACAGGGTCCAGCTGCATCACGCGGCTGCTCAGCTCGCACGGCTGCAGGCCATATAGACCGATGCCGGCGCGAATCATATCAAAATGCATCGAGGGATCGAGCATCGAGGACGGCGTATTGGCACAGTGCACGATACCGCACTCAAAGCCCGCGTCCTTAATGGCTTGAACGGCCTCGGTAAAGCGCTGGCACTGCAGCTTATAGTCCCAACCGCCAGGCTCATCGGCCGTTGCGAAGTGCGTAAAGACGCCATCACACTGGATACCGCGATGGAAGCTAATACCGCGAACAAAGTCGAGCACCTGCGTGTAGTGAACACCGATGCGGTTCATGCCCGTCTCGATGGCTAGATGGTACTTGCCAACCTTGCCTGCCGCGACAGCGCACTCGCCATAGGCAAGGGCGAAATCGGACGTATAGACCGAAGGCATGATATCGAACTCGAGCAACGTCGGAATGGCCTCGATAGGCGGCTCGCTTAGGATGAGGATGGGTTTCGTGATCCCGCCCTGTCGGAGCTCAACACCCTCGTGGACCGTTGCCACCGCGAACATGTCGGCTCCAGCCGAGTACATGATTTTGGCGCACTCGACGGCACCATGGCCATAGGCATCGGCCTTGACCACGCAGCACAGTCGCTGACGTGGATCGAGCAGGTTCTTGTAAGCCCTCGTGTTGCGGCGAAGCGCCCCTCGGTCAATCTCAACCCAGGACCAGCGCGTCAAATCGGCTTTATTCATGATTAGTCATCCGACCCTTCGTCCATGATTCCCAGATCATCGAGTGCATCCTTTGCCGCCAATTCCATGGCAGGACCGATCAAGTCGATCAAATCGGTCGCAATAACACTCTTCTCACCATACTCCGTCGCCGCGGCAAAACCCGCGTAACTGTGAAGCGCAACAGCATACGAATACAGCAGCTCCCAGCGATCCATCTCATCACGCATGGTAGCCAGTGTGCCAGCCAAAATGCCCGCAAGAACATCGCCCGAACCGGCAGTCGCCAACGACGCCGGACCCGAGAGCGGCAAAAGCACGCGCTCAACGCCACAGATAGCCGTCGTCGGCCCCTTGGCAATAACCACGAGATTGTCGGAGCCAGCAGCCCAGACAACCTTCTGCGCTGCCGCAATTGCAGTCCCCAGATCGTTAACCTCGTCACCGGCAACCAAGCGCGAAAGCTCGCGATAGTGCGGCGTCATGACGAGCGGCTGCTCGCGGCGGTACATCTCAGGGTTGCTATCGATACCGTCGATGGCAATCTTAGAAAGGCAGTTGAGCGCATCGGCATCAAGGATCAGCGGCACATCAAGCTCCAACAAGCCCGAAACCACCTGCATGGCACCGGCAGACGTCGTCATGCCGGGACCGCACAGTACGCAGCTGTACTTCTTTGCAATCTCGCACACGGTCATACGGGCAGCGGCACCAAAAGAGCCGCGGGAATCGGACGGAATAGCAAAAACCGGAATCGAGGGAAGTGCCATACGAATAAGATTGGCGCACGCATCGGGCGTCGCGACAGCCACATAGCCGGCACCCGCACGGGCAGCAGACTTGGCAGCCATAATGGCAGCGCCAGGATACTGCGCCGAGCCGGCAACAATAAGGACGGAACCGCGAGAATACTTATCGATATTCGAGGGCAGCGGAGCAAAGAAATCCACCAGGTCACCGGGCTCGACAATCTCGGCGGCATGGTCGACATCATCGATGACCTCATCAAGGCGATCATAGAGGCTACCGCACACCAGATCACCGGCGTACTCAGGGCCATCAGCGCTGTAGAGGCCAATCTTGGGCGTGATCATCGTGACCGTACGCTCGGCACGGATGCAGTCGTCGTCAACAACACCGGTCTCGGCATTCAGACCTGAAGGAACATCGATAGACACCACATGGTCGGCGCAGTCGTTAACTGTCGAAATCCAGATGGAAAACGGTGCACGCAGGTCACCGTGGAAACCGGTACCAAAAATAGCGTCAACAACAACGTCGGCCTTATCGATCAAAACCTCAAGCTCATCTCGCGAGGGACCGACGCACACGTGAACGTCACGACCGGCGGTACGGCGGGCAACATGGCGAGCCAGAGCGGCAGGAATCTCATCCGGCTCAACCGGAGACACAATGTCTACGTCAACGCCCTTGTGACTCAAGATATCAGCCGCGACCCAGCCGTCGCCACCGTTGTTGCCAAAACCGACCAGAACAAGGACGCGATCGGGATTGAGTTTTAGAATTTCAGTAGCAGCAAACTCACCCGCCAGCTCCATAAGCTCGGCCTTCGAAGTTCCTTCGCGTTCGATAATATCCTCGAGACGAACGACTTCCTCGGTACTCAAAACCGGTTTCATCTATGCTCCTAGCGTATCTCGCGAAGCATCGCCCAGGTGCTCCGTTAAAGCCGAATTTTGCAGTTGCTCAAGCTCATCTAAAACCGAGCGAGCCTCTTTAAACGTTTGTGCAACGCGTTCCTTGGTGCTCACCTTTTCTTCCTTAGGCTTAGGTCGAGCATCCTCGGTGATCGCAATGGCATTGGCTACGGCCAAATCACCCGTCAAGGTAATGGAAAGCGCAACTTCAACGACACCCAACTCTTGAGCAATCTCGAGCGCTCGACCTGAAAGCACTGCTTTAGGCTTTCCGAGGTTATCACGCGTTACCGAAACGTCTTTGCGGCCGACGCCCTGACTAAAGCCCGTACCAAGAGCCTTGAGAACCGCTTCACGAGAAGCAAAACGGCTCGCATAGTGCGCCGCAGGACGCGATGAAGCATCGCAATATGCGCACTCTTCTTCGGTAAACACACGCCGAGCAAACGACGGCGTCTTTTCAAGGATTGATTTCATGCGGGAAATCTCGACGATATCAACGCCGATACCAGCTTCAGCCATGTTCACCTCCATATTGCACAGACTAAGTTATTGTAGCCCGTTAACGGAAGATGCGACAAACGAGGGTCATAAAACACAGCGAGTTTGTTAGATCTGGCTTTAAACAAAAAAGGGGGAGGCCGCGAGGCCTCCCCCTTCTTCATTTTCACTGACGGCTCGGTGCCGTCCACCGGTCAGCGGCGCCCTGGCCTCCCACGGGCTGACCC
>CABSKX010000080.1 GCA_902478365.1 uncultured Collinsella sp.
GCGCAGGAGGAGGGATTCGAACCCGCCCCTCCCTCAAAACATGTACGTCACCCTCCAAAACCGACATTTTTCGACATCTTTGAAGGCTGATGTACATGTTTGGATTGAGCTCACGGGAGTGGCACTATTCGGAAGGCGCCTCCTCGTCTCGCATGCCTTTCCAGTTACGGATAAGTGCCTTGCGTAGTTCGTTTTGCTTTCGCTGGTACCCGGTGTCGGTACAGCGAGGCATGCCGAGTGCTTCGCGAATGTTGTTCATGGCGCGGTGAAAGGCGAGCTGGCTACCGAACTGAGCCGAAGTGAGCGTAACGATTCGATATCCCATTTGGGAGAGAACGGCCTCTCGCTCCGCATCTGCCCCCTTGCGCTCGAACTCATCGTGAAAGCCGCCCTTATATTCGATACCGAGCTCCCTGCGCTTGTAGGTAACGAGCGCATCGATTTTGAGTGTTCGAGCTTTGGCGCAATGCCAGAGACGTTGAGGGATCTCGAGCGGTTTGTTGAGTTCGATACCTCGGATGCCAACCCCGCCTTCGCTTGTTGGGAGCGAGAGGGCGATTGCCGAAGCGGTCTCCATAGGCGAGGCCGAGTGATCGTAGATGTGCCTGAGCGCGAGCCGTGCACGTGTGGCACCGGGTTTGCCGGGGTGCCGATCGAGCAGTTCGGTTATTTCATCCTTGGAGGTGGTGGCTGGTTGCTCGGTATAATGGTCGGCGGGATTGAGCCTCATGCGATAATCGCCGCAAACTTCATAGCCATATTCGAGATATTCGATCCTATCCATCCACTCGGCAGCGAGCACGAAGGTGAAGGCTTCGTCGGTGATGAAGATTCCGGGCGTCAACTCGTCAATATGCTCGTAGGGAAGATTTTGTCCAAGAATGTGGCAAATGACGCCTTTGGTGCGAATTCGCTCGAATTCGAATACAACCGAGATATCGATAGTTTTGAGCATATCGGACGGAATGCCGCAGTCGGTAAGGGCCTGTCGTATGCGCGCAACGCGTTGCTGGGTGGAGATGCCTCGTACGCCTATCTGGTAGTCGTGCCGCGCAAGAGACTGAACCAAATTCTGGGGCGCATGATGGACAAGCCATGCGGTTTTATGCGAAATGAGAACAGGAGTATCCATTGAGGGCCTCTCGCTCTGAGCCGGTATCCAACTCTTATGTCCGTTGAAGTGGGGGAATATACCGGATGTGAGTAAATTAACTCACTCATGCTGTGAGCTCAATCCAAACATGTACGTCAGCCTCCAAAGATGTCGAAAAATGTCGTTTTTGGAGGGTGACGTACATGTTTTGGATCCCTGGCATTCCAGCAACGCCACGCCCGCATCCGCTGCTAACCGTTTACCGAGCAATGGGGTCGCAATCGGCGCCGAACATGTACTATGTACGGGCATTGTTCAAACCCGTAACTCAAAGGACCCCATCTTGCCCGTCGTCGCCGCTATAACCGTTACCTCACATGCCTCGGATGCCATGGTCGCTATCCCCTTTTGGCTCGAGATGTTCGCCGTTGTCGCTGCATCGATCTCGGGTGTGCTGGTTGCGCGCGAACACAAGCTCGACCTGGTGGGCGCGGTCGCGCTCGCGGTGGTCTGCGGTCTGGGCGGCGGTCTTTTGCGCGATATGACACTCCAGGTCGGCAACGTCTACATCCTCAACCAGCCGATGGCACTCCCGCTTTCTATTGCCACGGCGGCCATCATCTACATCTTCCCGGCAATCGTCGATAAACCCGAGAAACTCATCCCATTGCTCGACATCATCTCGGTCGGCATCTACGCCGCCACTGGGGCGGACAAAGCACTGGTTTATGGCTTTGCGCCGGCCGTATGCATCATGATGGGCTTCTTCACCGCGGTGGGTGGCGGCATGTTGCGCGACGGCTTTATGGGCGTGGTTCCGGGCATTTTCCAACGTACTAACTTTTATGCCATCGCAGCCATCGCCGGATCGACAAGCTATGTGTGTCTCGTTATGAGCGGCATCATGAGCAATGTCGCCGCGCTGGTCGTATGCGTCGCGGTGACCATGGGTCTGCGCTGGCTCTCGCTGCGCTTTGATATCAAAAGCCCCACCGAGGAAGACATCGCACGTTTTTTGCATCGCAAAAAGTAGGTGGCGCGGGCTCGTCCCCGAAATGCAACCGAGAGGTTCTTTTAGAGCGCCCGCGCGTTGGGTACCCTGTTAGATACATGTCGAGTACCTAACGAAGGATTCACTATGCCTTGCAACCTAGAACCGTCGTCCCGGCGCCGTAAAGCGCAGGCCCGCATTGCCCTCCTATTCGCACTGATTGCGCTTGCGCTGACCGCGCTTCCCACGACGTCGTTCGCCGGTACAGACACCGCGGGCAACGTGCTCGCAACCGAAGTTGACTCAAATCCGTCTGGCGTCGAAGGCGACCTGTACTGGGCCGGCCAAAGCCTTAACCTAGACGACGCTTCCATCGGCCGCGATATTATCGCCGCGGGCGATACCCTCTCGATTCGCGACTGCACCGCAGGCGGCGCCGTTCGCCTGGCGGCGCGCACCATCGATATCTCCAAAACCGCAATCGATGGCAGCGTGACGGTAGCCGGTCAGCATGTCGTGCTCAACACCGGTAGCGCCGCCAACTGTTTTTACGCGATGGGCGAGACGGTTGCCCTGCGCGGCTCTGCCAAGTCGGCAGCACTCGCGGGCAGTACGGTAACCATCGACGGCATCGTCGACGGCGATGTCGAGGTCTGGGCCGACAAACTCATCCTGGGCAAAAACGCTCACATCACCGGCACGGTGAACGCCCATGTTTCCGAGGACCCCGAGCGCGCCGCAGGAGCCGAGGTCGGCGCGCTCAAGATCGACCGCACCGAGAACGAAGATACTTCCACCATTAACGATGTCATCGGCGGCATCGTCGCCGCGGCGCTCTCGACCTGCTTTGTCGCTCTGCTGCTCGAGCTCGTCTTTCCGCGTGCGACCGCCAGTGCCGCCGGTATGCTCCACCAGCGCCCCACGCCCCTGTGGGTGAGCGGTCTTTTGGGCACGATCGCTATCGTCCCCGCCGTCCTACTGCTGATTATCTCTATCGCTGGCCTGTCGCTTGCCGGAACCCTCTTGTGCGGCGTTATCGGCATCGCGCTGGTCTCCACCGCCTTTGCGGGGTGCGCGATCGCCCGCATGGTCGGACACAACCAGAACCGTTACGCCATGGCCGCCGTGGGCGGTATCGCCGCAGGTGCCCTCACGGGACTTCCCCTCATCGGCGACTTCGTCAGCGGCGTGGCCTTTGTCTTTATGCTCGGCTACGTTATCCAAATCATCTGGCGCAACGCCCGCCTCAAACCGCAGCAGGCCGCCAACACCCCGGGCCTTCCCTCCGCCTAGCCGTCGACCCCTGCAAAGGGGCAGGCACCTTTGCAGGGGTGCAGACCGGCTCAATCCCTGTACACCAAAAAGGGCACCGACCATTGCGGTCGGCGCCCTTTCTTGTTAATCGCTATAAAGCTCAGTGCTTATTTGTTGACCTGGCCGGCGCGGACGGCAGCCTTCTTGCGGTCGGTGGCGTTGAGCAGACGCTTGCGCAGGCGGATGTTCTTGGGAGTAATCTCGACCAGCTCGTCGTCGGCGATGTACTCCAGCGCCTCCTCGAGCGAGAAGGTGCGGGGCGGCACCAGCTGGACGGAGATATCGGAGGTCGAGGAACGCTGGTTGCCCAGGTTCTTGGTACGGGCGATGTTGACGACCATGTCGCCGGCCTTGCTGCGCTCGCCCACGATCATGCCCTCGTAGCACTCGGTGCCCGGCTCAACAAACAGCTGGCCGCGCTCCTGCAGCGTACCCAGAGCGTAGGCAACGGCCTTCTCGGTGGTCATGGAGATCATGGCGCCGTTCTGACGGTTGCCGATCTCGCCGGCGTAGGGGCCATACTCCAGGAAGGTGTGGTAGAACACGCCCTCGCCGTGAGTGACGTTCATGATGCGGTTCTTAAGGCCCATGATGCCGCGGGTCGGGATCTTGAACTCAAGATGGGTCACGATGCCCGAGGTGTCCATGCTCGTCATGATGCCACCGGAGGTACCGAAGACCTCGACGACCTTGCCCGAGTACTCGTCCGGGCACTCGACGACGGCCTGCTCGACAGGCTCCAGCTTGTTACCGTTCTCGTCCTTCTTAAACAGAACGCGGGGACGACCGACCTGGAACTCAAAGCCCTCGCGGCGCATGGACTCCATCAGGACGGACAGGTGCAGAATGCCGCGGCCAGAGACCTCGACGCCGCTCTTGTCCTCGAGCTCCTCGATCTTCATGGTCACGTTGTTCTCGGCCTCGTTGAACAGGCGCTCCTTAAGCTGACGGGCGCCCACGATGTCGCCGTCACGGCCGACGAGCGGGGAGGTCGAAGCCTCAAAGACGATGGACAGGGTCGGCGGGTCGATCTCGATGGGCTCGAGCTCGACGGGGTTCTCGGGGTCGGTGTAGACATCGCCGATATCGGTGCGGTCAATACCCACGACGGCGGCGATATCGCCGGCGCCGACTTCCTGGCACTCGGTGCGGCCCAGGTAGTCGAAGGTAAAGAGCTGCTTGACGGTAGCGGTGGCGCTGGAGCCGTCGTTCTTCACGACCAGAATCTGATCGCCCTGGTGAATGGCGCCGGAGTACACGCGACCGATACCGATGCGGCCAACGAAGTTGGAGTGGTCGATGGTCACGCACTGCATGGCCAGCGGGGCATTCTCGTCAACCTCGGGCGCGGGCATGTCGTCGATGATCATATCGAGCAGCGGATACATGTCCATGTTGCCGTCGTTGGGGTCAAGGCGGGCAAAGCCATTCATGGCGCTGGCATAGACCACGTGCTCCATGGCGAACTCAAGCTGGTCGTCGGTGGCGCCTAGGTCGGCCATAAGGTCCAGGCAGTCGTTGTAGGCCTTCTCGGGGTTGGCACCTGGACGATCGATCTTGTTGATGACGATCATGATCTTGAGGCCGGTGTCGATAGCGTGACGCAGCACGAAGCGGGTCTGGGGCATGGGACCCTCAAAGGCATCGACCAGCAGCAGGGCGCCGTCGGCCATACGCAGCACGCGCTCGACCTCGCCGCCAAAGTCGGCGTGGCCCGGGGTGTCGATGACGTTGATCTTGACGTCCTTGTACTCGATAGAGATGTTCTTGGCGAGAATCGTGATGCCGCGCTCGCGCTCCTGGTCGTTGGAATCCAGGACGCGGTCCTCGACCTGCTGGTTGGCACGGAAGGCGTCCGTGGCACGCAGGAGCTTGTCGACCATCGTCGTCTTGCCGTGGTCGACGTGAGCGATGATGGCGATGTTCCTCAGATTGTCTACGCGCATGTAGTTCCCCTATCTTCTATCTATATACAACCGGCACGCGTATGCGGCCCGCCCAGCGATACAACGCTCAGCGGGAATATTGAGCCTTTTACCGAAAACTCGTTTATTTTAGCGATTTTAGATGAGAGGGGTTTCCTCACCTGCAGGTTCAGGGTCGCTCCACATAAAACCATCGCCGGCGCCCATGCCCTCATACAGCACATATGCCGAAAAACCACTCTCGAGCGTGGTTTCGAAGAAGCTCACGAGCAGAGCATCGTGATAGCCGCCGTCAATCTCGACGCAGCCGGTGTAGCCGATGGCATAGCGAGCGATACGGCCCAGGCCCTCGTCCTTAAGACCCATCTTGTGCTCGGAGATAAAGTTGGTGGCCGCCTCGAGGCACGCCTCTTCGCCATCCTCATCGAGCGCCGCCAGATAACGGTTGGAAGCGGCGTCCTCAATTGCCACGACCACGCCAGGGTTTTCACCGGCGGCAAGGTCGTCCAAGAACGCTCCGATCAGATCGCACACCATGGCGTCGAGCTCGGCGGAGACGTTACCGGCGTCCTGCATATCCTGTGCCATCTTTAGACCTTCCCATCGAGTCTGGCGTCATTACAGTTCTTGTGCCTCAGCGGCGATCTTAGCGGCAGCGTCGCGGGCGCGCATCATATCCATCGCGCGCTTGTCGAGCACCTTGATCTGACTGGTCAGCATTACCGCGTCGACCACGCCCCAGATCACCAGGCCCGTAGAGATCGAAAACCCAAGCGCACCAACTGTACCACGAAGGCGCGAGCAGATTGCCGCGACAAGGGCGGAGACGACAACCATCTTGATAAACGAGCCGCGGCGCTCGTGAAGCGTGCGGGCCTGCGTCACATAGGCAATGCGAGCCGCCTCGGACGCCTCAGAGCGCATCTGGGCCTCACGGGCGATCGCAGCCGCCTCAGCCGACATACCGCCGGCCATCAGCGAACGCTCCGCATCCTGGCCGCCCCGCATTTAGAAGTCATCGGGCGAGAGCGTATGGACGAACTCGTCGAACTTCTCGAACTCCTGCTCGTCGTCAACTTCCTCGGTATGGGCAGAAACAGTGCCCAGGCGATTCATGATGTCGTCCTCCACAAACATGGGGGCATTGCTGCGCACGGCAAGGGCAATGGCATCACTGGGACGGGCATCGATCTTGCGCTCGTCACCATCGGCCAGTACGACAATCGTCGCGTAGAACACCGGCGGCTCGGCGCGAACGATCTCGATGCGCTCGAGCTTGGCGCCCAGGGCGCCAACAGTATCGAGCAACAGGTCATGGGTAATCGGGCGATCGGCGCGTCCGCTGTCGATGCCGCGGCTGATTGCCGCAGCCTCAAACGAGCCAGTCTGGATGGAGAGGGAGCGCAGCGGCGCGGGGGAATCCGACTTGCTGCAGCGTTCGCGAAGCACGATAAGCGATGGCACGGGACCGGCGGCCATGACGATGGTCTCTATGTCGACACGAACCATGGAACACCTCCGGTACGTAGCGGTTAACACGCGGCGGCCCGCCGCGTTGAATAGCTATACTACCCAAACTTTCGCGTAGCACACAAAATCAAAGTAGTTAATTTGGGACAGAGCTTTTTTGACTACCTTCTGTGGCTAAGAAAAAAGCCTCGAGGCAATTGCCCCGAGGCTTTTAACAGTTTTGATGGTGGACCTGACAAGATTCGAACTTGTGACCTCCCGGTTATCAGCCGGACGCTCTAACCAACTGAGCTACAGGTCCATCATGGTGGAGGTTAGGGGGATCGAACCCCTGACCTCAGGCTTGCAAAGCCCGCGCTCTCCCAGCTGAGCTAAACCCCCACGGAGACAGTAATAAACACCCCAGCGGCGACTCGGCTCTCGCTGGGGTGTTTATTGCGAAAGAAAGTGGTGGACCTGACAAGATTCGAACTTGTGACCTCCCGGTTATCAGCCGGACGCTC
>CABSKX010000081.1 GCA_902478365.1 uncultured Collinsella sp.
GAGGAGGCAAACGCCAGTACCTAAAAGCCGATATGTCACAAAGTAGATCTTTCATAGACACAGGAAAACACGAATTTCAACCCAGTCAGTCACGATGCGGCGCGAACGCACCGAAAATGGCGCCGAACGGACCGCCAAGTTTTCAACAGCCCTCCCCAACTGGCCAAAAGCTTGCCAAGAACTGGACGAAGCCCTGTTGAAAACCCCATTTTTTTCTCGTGCGGAAGCTTTGCGCGGCAAGTGAGTAGACTTTTTTGAACATCCCGAGCAGGCCGGTCATCCTGCTTTTCAAAACCACAGGTAGATAGCTTGTTACAAAACTGCCTGGTCGCCAAAGTGTCAAAAGTCTACTCACTTAGATTGCAGAGTGCCCCCATGAGCTGCAATTCCAAGATATTTAGCACTTTTGGACTCAGATCGTCATACTGGACAAGAATTTGATTTGAGTTTTCAGGGGCAGATGCGCCATCGGCACACCAATAACAGTCACTGATATCGACAAAAGGGATACTCGAGCGCGTGAGGGCCTGCGCAAAAGAGCTTCCGTCCGTTCCGCGCTCCGCAACCACGGTGCAGTAAAGGCCCGCGTCCTCATGCTCAATCGAAACCTCCCCTGCCGGAAACGTTTTCCGTACAAGCGCCGCCAGGCCATCACGCGCCTCGCGAGCACGAACGCGCACGCGATTCACATGTCGCTCGTAATCACCCGATTCCAGCAAACGCGCCAAAGCGACCTGGTCAACAGAGCTCACCGACGAAGCGTAAAAACCAAGGTTGCGTCTAAACCGCTCCATTAGCTCATCGGGCAACACCATGTATGCTAGACGCAACGCCGATGACAGGCTCTTCGAAAATGTGTTGGTGTAGATAACCGACTGGGCGGCATCAATCGACGCGAGCGCGGGAATCGGTTTGCCGGCAAGGCGAAACTCACAATCAAAGTCATCTTCGATGAGATACCGATCTGGTCGCTCGGCGGCCCAGCTCAGCAGCGCATATCGACGCGCAATGCTCGTCACAAGGCCGGTCGGATACTGATGGGACGGCATCAGGTGAAGGACATCGGTCCCAGTTTTCTGCAGAGCGTTCAGGTCCACGCCGTCATCATCCAACGGGATATGTCGAACTTTGCAGCCCATAGCCTGATAGATGCGCGTCAGGCGCAAATAGCCCGGGTCCTCAACGGCATACACCTTGTCCGCGCCAAGCAACTGAACCAACATGGTATCGAGCAGCTGGGCGCCCGCGCCGATAACAATGTTGTTGGGGTCGACATTCATACCCCTTGTCCCGCGCAGATGATGAGCAATCGCGCGTCGTAGCCGAGCGGTGCCCTGTGCCGGTGCGGGTGAGAAGATTTCGCGCTCGTCTTCGGATGCCAGCGTCGCCCGCAGTGCGCTTTGCCAAAGCCGCGCCGCCTCCAAAGTGGAAGGAGAAAGTGCGTCGAATTGCTCGACCCGTCCATCAACATCATGTGCGTTAAGACCCGCAGGAGCGGAATCTCGATCAAGCTCTGTCTCAGCCGAAGCCAAAACCGGTGCATCCGGAAGCTCGCAAGCGTAGTAGCCACGACGCGGCTTAGAGCAAATATAGCCCTCGGCAAGTAACTGGCTATATGCATTCTCGATGGTAATGACACTGATTCCCAGATGACTGGCAAAGGCACGCTTAGACGGAAGATGCTTCCCCGCCGCAATGCGTCCAGCTACGATATCATCTCGAATTTGCTGGTAAATATACTCATAGAGCGATGCTTCGCCGCGTTTTTCCAAATTGTAGTCAAGCATGAGCCTATCACCTGACCTTATTAAGTCATTCAATCTGGTATTAGTCTGACCTTGTCATTATCTCGAAAACTGAGTATTTCGCCATAACCAGCTCCCAGATAGGATGTTCCGTCAAGCAATGCACATGCCAATCAAGGGAGCAACCATGGCAGAACAGACCAGCAAGGCCGATCGCGTCAAACTCAACCGCGAGCTCGCACAGATGCTCAAGGGCGGCGTCATCATGGACGTCACCACGCCCGAGCAGGCACGCATCGCCGAGGAAGCAGGCGCCTGCGCCGTCATGGCACTCGAGCGCATCCCAGCCGACATCCGTGCCGCAGGCGGCGTCTCGCGCATGAGCGACCCCAAGATGATCAAGGGCATCCAGGAGGCAGTCTCCATCCCCGTCATGGCCAAGTGCCGTATCGGTCACATCGTCGAGGCGCAGGTCCTTCAGGCCATCGAGATTGACTACATCGATGAGTCCGAGGTTCTCTCCCCCGCCGACGACGTCTACCACATCGACAAGACCCAGTTTGACGTCCCGTTTGTCTGCGGTGCCCGCGACCTGGGCGAGGCGCTGCGCCGCGTCGCCGAGGGCGCCACGATGATCCGCATCAAGGGCGAGCCGGGCACGGGCGACGTCGTTCAGGCTGTGCGTCACATGCGCAAGATCCAAAAGCAGATCCGCGACGTTGTTGCCCTGCGTGACGACGAGCTCTTTGAGGCAGCCAAACAGCTGCAGGTTCCGGTCGAGCTGGTACGCGAGGTCCATGCCACGGGCAAGCTTCCCGTCGTGAACTTTGCCGCCGGCGGCGTAGCGACCCCCGCCGACGCCGCGCTGATGATGCAGCTGGGCGCCGAAGGAGTCTTTGTGGGCTCGGGCATCTTTAAGAGCGGCGACCCGGCCAAGCGCGCCGCCGCCATCGTCAAAGCCGTGGCCAACTTCACCGACGCCAAGCTCATCGCTGAGCTTTCGGAGGACCTGGGCGAGGCCATGGTGGGCATCAACGCCGACGAAATAGAGATCATCATGGAGGAGCGCGGGCGCTAGTCCAGCAGAAAGGATCGCACATGAGCGATTACGCAGACCAGACGGTCGCCGTGCTGGCGGTCCAAGGTGCTTTTGCCGAGCACGAGGCGAGGCTGTCCGAGCTGGGCGCACACTGTATTGAGCTGAGGCAGGCGGCTGATTTGAAGCAGGACTTTGACCGTCTGGTACTTCCCGGCGGCGAGTCTACCGTTCAAGGGAAGCTGCTTGATGAGTTGGGCATGCTCGAGGAGCTTCGCACCCGCATTGTTGAAGGCATGCCCGTCCTGGGCACCTGCGCCGGCCTGATTCTGCTGGCTCACGACCTTGCCGCCCATGACGATAAGGGCACGCCGCGCCTGGCAACCATGGATGTGCTCGTTGAGCGCAATGCCTACGGCAGGCAGCTCGGCAGTTTTCGAACCAAGGGGCAGGTAGCTGGCATCGACGGTGAAGTGCCGCTGACGTTTATCCGCGCGCCCCGCATCGTCGAGGTCCACGGCGACGCAAAGGCCTTAGCGAAAGTCGACGGCCGTATCGTCGCCGCCCGTCAGGGCAGCCAGCTCGGCGTAACCTTCCACCCCGAACTCGACGAAGACACCCGCCTCCACGAACTGTTCCTACAAATGTAGGCATCGAAATCAACAAACGAAACGAGAGTGGATAATCTCCCACCTTGAGCATGAATATGGGCTCATACCGGGAGATTATCCACTCTCATGCTACGTAGTCGTTGGGGACGTTCTTAAATGACCAGTCAAACAAGAACGTCCCCAACGACTATCTTTTAGCAGGTCTGGATCATGGCAATGTCGATGTTTTGGCACCGACAGCGAGCGCCCACCAGAGCGAACAAATTGGCATGAAAAGAGGACGGCATAGACCTTCTGGTCATGCCGTCCTCTTTGAATGACAAGTTGTCGCTCTGGGCGGCGCGCAGCGTCAACTAGTTACGCGGTTCGTAGAACCGCGTAACCCCTAAAAACGGTTACCGCGGAAGCCGCCGCCGTTGCGGCCGCCACGGTCGCCACCACGACCGCCGCGGTCGTTACCACGGTTACCGCCGAAGCCACCACGGTTGCCGCCGCGATCGCCATAGCCACCACGGTTGCCGCCAAAGCCGCCGCGACCGCCACGGTCGCCGCCACGGTCACCAAAGCCGCCACGGCCGCCGCGATCGCCACCGCGACCGCCACGGTCACCGCCACGGCCACCGCGATCGCCAAAGCCGCCACGGCCGCCGCGATCGCCACCGCGGCCGCCACGGTCGTCACGGCCGCCGCGAGGACCGCGGTCCTCGTCCAGGCCCATGGCGACGAGCGGAGCGATAACCTTATCGAGAGCGGCCATCAGCTCGGTGGCCTCCTCATAAGAAAGCTCGGGCAGGAGCTTCTCCTTCTTGTTGGCAAGCTCGACCAGGCCCTCAGCGGCATCCTCGGCGGCGAAGACAACAATCTTGCGCATATCGCCCTCGGCGTCGTCGATGCGGCCGACCAGATCGGCAGCCTCGGCCTCGGCCATCAGGCCATCGAGCTCACGGAGGCGCATGCCCAGCAGGTCGGACATTTCCTTCTGCTCCATCTTGGGCTTGAGGTCAAGAAGCTTGATGGCGCGCTCGATGTTCGCCATGCGCTCGGCCTTGGCCTCCTCCTCCTTGGAAATAGCAAAGCGACGGCTACGCAGCAGGCGGGCGGCCTTCTGCATCTTGTCCATCAGCTCTTCGTCATCGTAATCAACGGCGGCCTCGACAACCTCGGCCTCCTCCTCGGCGGAAACCTCGTCAGCAGCCTCAACCTCGGCAGCTTCGGTCTCCACGGTCTCGACTGCCTCAACCTCGGCAGCCATGGTCTCGTTCTCGGTCTCGTTCATGATCTCTTCGTTCTCGGACATGAGACTCCTTCTTAGCCCTCTCGGGCATCATCGCCCCATTCGCGGGGCCCGTCGCGCACTCTTTGCGCTTTAAACATTCATGCCTCTCGGCAAAACGTCCATTAGTTTATGGTGTTGCCATCCAATCTAGCTGCAGAATCTATGTGCACACATTAATGCGACATGTGCGACTCGCGACGAGCGTACACCAGCGACGTCGCGAACCCGACCACGGCAATCACAGCCGCCACACGCACGGCAGTTGCAAATCCAATCGCCTGGGCAACGTCGGTCGCAGCGCCAGCCGCGCCGGCAGTCGCCGCAGAACTCGAGAGCAGACCGATAAACAGCGATGGGCCAAACGATGCGGCAATCATGTTCCACGTGTTAAGCAATGCCGTTCCGTGGGGATGCTCAGCGGCAGGCAGCGTCTCCAAGCCGGCCGTCTGCGAGGGACTCAGCACCAGGCCGACTCCGGCATACACCACAACGGTCAGCGCCACGACAACGCCGATGTTCATGCTTGCCGCCGTCATCGAGATTGCAATCTGTCCCACGGCAATCAGGGCAAAGCCGACCGGCAGCAGCGGCCATGCGCCACGGGCGTCCATCACGCGTCCGCCCACAATCGAGGTCACGGCGTTGCAGGCAATTGCCGGCAAAATGAGCAAGCCCGCAATAAGTGCGGTCATGCCGTATGCGCCCTCAAAATAGAGCGGCAACAAAACGCTCATCGAGAACGTCGTCATCATCGACACCACCACAAGCAGGCACGCGGGCCAAAAACGAACGCTCGCCATGGGACGCACGTTAAGCACCGGATGCTCGAGCTTGAGCTGACGGGCCGCAAACAGGCCGAGCAGCACAATGGCGGCGAAAAGCGCCACGATACCGGCAATCAGATTGGTCGAGAACTCGCCTACGGAATACACAAATGCCGTAATGCCGGCGGCGAGCAAAACAACCGACAGAATATCAAGCGTGGTGTTCGAGCGCTCTCCGACATTCTGAACAAGCTTTACGCCCGCCGCAGCGACCACAACGCCGCCCACCAGCGGCACTACGAATACCGCCCTCCAGCCAAACAACGTGCACATAAGACCGCTGATCACGGGTCCAAACGCCGGTCCTAGCGTAATGCAGGCGCCGCTCAGGCTCAGATACAAACCGAGCTTCTCGCGCGGGGCGCAAGACAGCACCACGTTCATCATGAGCGGGAACAAGATGCCCGATCCCGCAGCCTGCAAAATACGACTTGGCAGCAAAACGCTAAACGACGGAGCGACCAGGCACAGGACTTCGCCGGCGACCATGCATCCGCATGCGAAAAACAGCAGCTTGCGCGTCGAGAAACGGCCGGACAGGAAGGCCATGATGGCCGTAAAAATCGACGTCACGATCATGTAGCCCGAGACGAGCCACTGTGCCGTGGTGGCACTCACCGAAAAGGCTGCCATAATGTCGTGCAACGCCACGTTAATGATGTTCTCGTTAAACGCGGCAACAAAGGCTGCAATATACATTACGACGAGAATCGCCGCAGAGGCCGATGGCGTTACTTGAACTTGTTGCTGAGATTTGCTCCCCATGCATTTCCTTCCTCTTGGAACGACAGTCGCATCGCCCCAGAGGAACGGTCCAGGGCGAAAAATGAGCCCTAGACTTACGCCAGACGCCGTACACGACGAATCTGGCAACATGGTCCAACATCGAAAGATTGTAACGCGGACGCACAGCTTTCCTTCCGCGCTATTATTAAAAGTCCACGAAAGCATGAGACATGAGGAGCCCGCCATGATTAAGCCCATCATGAAATCCGAGTTCTTTTTGCGCCTGCCTTCCGAAGACGCGGGACCCGACGATGCCGCGACCGGGCAGGACCTCCTGGATACACTCCACGAGCATGAGCACGAGTGCGTGGGCCTCGCCGCCAACATGATTGGCGTGCGCAAACGCATCATCTGCGTAAAGGACGGCAACAGGACACTCCTGATGTACAACCCTCAAATTCTTGAGCAGGTCAATGCCTATCAGACGAGCGAAGGATGTCTCTCGCTGATCGGCGAGCGTCCCTGTACCCGCTATCGCCGCATTAAGGTGGAGTATTTGGACGAGAACTTCGTCCACCGCATCAAAAACTTCTCGGGCTACACCGCCGAGATCATCCAGCACGAAATCGATCATTGCTGCGGAATCGTGATCTAGTTCCGCGAGTCAAGGAAAATGATCTGTTTTCCTCCGTCCCTAATGGACCATGGTAACGACGCAGGCTGAGCACACGACAGCGAGCGAGCCGCATTTGCACCAAGGTGACGTGAAACGAAAGGGCGCTGACCTTCTG
>CABSKX010000082.1 GCA_902478365.1 uncultured Collinsella sp.
CCGAGCCGTCGGATGACTTGAAGAAGGGGGAGGCCTCGCGGCCTCCCCCTTTTTTTGCGTTAACACTTCACAATGTAGTTGCATTTCACCTGTAACCCGATTGGGCTTATGGGTAATGAGCTTTTATTTAAAGACAATAAATCGAATCACAAGTGCAACTGCTATGACCACAATGATCAAAAGCAGGATTGTCAGTCGATGCTGCTTGCGTCGTTTACTTGACGAAACGAAGATTGATTTTCCCTGTTTTGGCGTTTCGAGATAACGAGCCGAATGCGTTAAGGTTTGCTTAGGTCGAGGACCTCTTTGCTGTCGAGTTTTGGGCGTTTTCGTCGGGTCGTCATTGATTGCGCTGTTTTTTGATAACGGTGCATCTTTTAGATATACGGGATCGCCCGATGCGACGCCCATATGCTTACGTCCCGTTTGGGCATCCTCGAGCGTTTGATAGCGATTTCTCGTCACATACTCGGGCTCTGCATCATTAATGGGCTCTTGCGAGATGTGGGGGCGATGGAACCGTGGCGGCTGCGTGGAAGTATCTCCCCCCTGCGTCGGCATAAACATATTGTTCTGGTTTTGGTCGTCCATGATGCCCTTTAGCTCGTTGCCAACAACGTGTACGCGCTCATTGTAAGCCCCTTGTTATTTGTAGCTGTGGACATACTCGTTATTTAAGCTCTGGTTCAAAGAACCTTAACCTTCCTAAAACCTGAGTCATACACACTTAGATATGCTTATAGTACTGGACTCAAAAAACTTTATAGTCGATGTATATATGAGCATCGGGTGGGCATATATAAGAGCGTCAAAAGAAGTCCCAGTCACCTAGAAGATGACTCGGCAGTCCTTTAAAGGAGTGGTAAACATGGCAAGCATGGTTCCTTATCGTTCGGTTTTTGGCGTTCGTCCCTCTGCAAGCTCGCTGTTCGATCTGTTTGATGATATGAGCGACCTAGCGAACAGCTCGATTGCCTCTAAGGCGTTCCCCGTTGACGTTGAGGATAAGGGCGATGGCTATGAGGTCAAGGCTTATCTGACCGGCGTCGCCAAGGACGATATCGATGTCGAGCTTAACGAGGGCCGTCTGTCCATTAGCGTGAATGTCGAGGAAGACGAGGAGAACGAGGGCAAGAACTTCCTGCAGAAGGAGTTCAGCTCGTACAGCGCGACGCGTGGCGTGTATCTTAAGGACGCTTCGAGCGAGGGCCTCTCGGCTAAGTACGCTGACGGCATCCTGACCGTTACGGTTCCCAAGATCGTCGAGAAGAAGAACGTTACGAAGATCTCCATCGACTAACTTCGTTGGTGTTCTTCGCTATAAAAAGACAACAAAAGGGGCTGGGAAGCGATTCCCGGCCCCTTTTGCTGTTTAGGACAGTCTATTGAATGGTTGCTGGCCGATACTGGCTTGCGGGGCGTATCGAGAGTTTTCGCGATCCTTGGAGAAGGGTGGCGGAGCTGCCGAGCTCGTCATCCAGGGTTGCGGCTAGAGCTTTGGCATAGCTTTTGACGGTAAGGCTCGGACGATTGTTGTCTTGGCTGATATGCATGGCAATGAGCTGTTCGGTGCGATCGGTAACAAGTTCGCGCGCGGCTTCGGCGGCTTGGCCGTTGGAGAGGTGTCCCCTTGCAGACAGGATGCGCTCCTGAAGAAAGCGGGGATATTCTCCCTCGCGCAGCATGGTCACATCGTGGTTGCTTTCGAGCGCGAGGACTCGACAATCTTTGAGGGTGTTCATGGCCTGGCTCGATAGCTCTCCGGTGTCGGTGGCAAAGCCAATGGAATCATCGGGGGCGTCGAACCGATAGCCGACTGGATTGATGACATCGTGTGATGTTGAGTAGGTTTGCACGTGGATGCCGGCAATGGATAGGGTGTCACCGGGATCGAATTCCTCGACAGGCAGATGTGAAAGATTTTCTTTGCTCGAAAGTGTGCCCCTGCTGGCAAAGAGGGGGCCGTGCCAGTGCTTGCACCAGACATCGAGACCCTTGATGTGATCGCTATGCTCATGAGTAATGAGAAGAGCCGAGATGTTGTCTGCCGAGAGCCCCAGTTCCGCCATGCGCTTTAATGTCTCGCGGCGAGAAAGACCGTCGTCAATCATGATGAGCCCCCGGGGGCCTTCGATGAGCGCGCAGTTGCCTTTTGAGCCGCTGCCAAGGATATGAAGGTGCAGACGAGACATAAGATTCCAAAGGATACAATGGGTGCGAACGAATAGAGGAGGAAGCAAATGCCAACGGTATCTCAGCATTATGGACACCATGCTGCATCGCGGGCTGATGATAAGGCCCTGGCAACGCGGCAGACGGCTGCCCCCGTGGTGCTCATGGTATCAGGTGGTGCGGACTCGACGGCTTTGCTCCTTATGGCGTGCACATCAAAGCTGGATATTCTGGATGGGCGTGGTGTAGCCCCCATCGCGCGCGAGCGGCTGCACGTGCTGCATGTGAACCATCATCTGCGCGGTGAGGCATCCGATGGCGACGAGGCCTTTGTGCGCGGCCTATGCGCACAATATGGCTTGCCGCTGTGTGTTGAGCATGCCTATTTTGATGATGAATCGGGCAATATCGAGGCGGTTGCCCGCGAGGTGCGCTATGCCGCGGCGCGGAGGTATGTCCGCGAGCTCTGCGCCCAGACGGGGGCACCGCGAACGGCGGCTCGTATCTGCACCGCGCACACGTCTTCGGATCGTGCGGAAACGTTTTTGATGAACGCGATTAAGGGTTCGGGGCCCGCTGGTCTATCGAGCATTCCTCGCCGGAGGAATATCGTGGTGCGTCCCTTGCTCGACCTGACTCATGATGAGCTCGTGGGCTATCTGCAGGTGCATGGTCAGCCGTGGCGAGAGGACGAGAGCAACGAGGACGTGTCGTACTTGCGTAACTACGTGCGCCATCGGGTGATGCCGGTGGTGGCGCAGCGCAACGCGAGCGTCTGTAAGACGATTGGCGCCGCCTGCGAGATCTTAGGCGATGAGGACGCCTTTCTTTCCCAGCTTTCCGCGCAGGCGTTTCGAAGCTGCCTGCGTAAGGAGGCGGCGGGTGCACTGGTCCTTGACGCTCGCCGGCTGGCCGCGGCCGAGGTGGTGATTGCTCGGCGCATGGTGCGACTGGCAATTAAGCGTATCGACCCCGACGCTCGCCCGGAGATGCGGCATGTGGAGCGCGTGCTCGCCTGTGTCGCCGAAGGCTCGGGTTCGGTCACGCTGCCGGCGGGAATCGATGCGCGCGTGGAGTTTGGCATGCTGTCATTCAAGGCCCCGGCGGCGCGCGAGGGGTTAGTTGCCGATTGGGTCACCATTCCCGGTCGATTGCCGCTGGGGGCGGGCCGCATCCTGGTGGCAGAGACGATGGCCGTCGAGCCGGGGTGCGATATTGTGCGCCGTGCCCGTGAACTCGCGGGTGCCGGAGGGGTGGCCGCTATGGTGGATGCCGCGACGCTGGGCTTTGCCGATCGCGATAGCGAACGGATGCTCGCCGGCTCGCGCGGGGAGATTCCCGCCGAGGCGCGTTTGGCGCGTCTGTGGGTAGACGGTCCCGCGCCGGGGGATGTGATGTGCCCGTTGGGCATGAGTGGGCGAAGTAAGAAGGTATCCGACCTGCTCAACGAGGCTCGTATTCCCGTTTCTGAGCGCGCAGGCGTTCCTGTGGTGAGAACGGCTCCGGGAGGTGCCGTGGTATGGGTTGCAGGCGTTCGCACGGACGAGCGTTTTAAATGCACGGCCGCAACGCACGTGGCGTATCTGCTTCGTGTGGTCGATGCGGAATAGCGTCCCACGCCAGCTATTCTGTGCGACGTTGACGGTATTCCCGCGCTGATGGCGTACGGGCTGGAAAATATACCCCGTGCGCTGCTAGAATGTGAAGTTCGCGTCCATACGGCGGTGTGTGGGCGATAAGCACAAGAAAGGGTTGTCATGGCTTCTCAACATCCGGATATCGAGAAGGTTCTGTTTACGCAGGAGGATATCGACGGTATCGTCTCTCGCCTAGGCGAGCAGATTACTCGCGACTACGCGGGTAAGGATCTGGTGCTGATTGCGGTCCTGCGCGGCGCCGTGGTCTTTATGGGCGACCTGATGCGCAAGATCGAGCTGCCGACCAACATCGATTTCATGGCTGTTTCGAGCTATGGTGACGGCGTGAAGTCCTCGGGTATCGTGCGTATCATTAAGGACCTGGATATCGACATCCGCGGTCGCGACGTGCTGATCGTCGAGGACATTCTGGACTCGGGCCTGACGCTCAAGTATCTGATGAAGAACCTCGAGAGCCGCAAGCCCGCTTCTCTGGAGGTCGCCGCCTTCCTGTGGAAGGACGTTGAGGACCGTACCTCGGCCATCACGCCCAAGTATGTTGGAACCCATTGCCCCGATGCCTTTGTGGTGGGCTACGGCCTCGACTATGCCGAGCGCTATCGTAACCTTCCGTATCTGGGCATTTTGAAACCGGAGGTTTATTCGTAAGATGCCCGACGACCGTAACGATAACAATTCCCAGACTCCCCGGGAGCCTAAGATCCCGGGGGTGCCCGGAGGCAAGAAGCCCACGCGTACGGGCTGGCTGTATTTTATTTTGGCTTGCGCGCTCCTGGGCTACGCCTTCTTTAACATGGGCTCCGGCTTTGCCAATTCCAGCAATACCGTTAAGCTCGCGACGAGCGAGATGGTGAGTGCCATCAAGCAGGATCGCGTCGAAGATCTGACCTATACGGTTCAAGACGGAAGCGTGACGGGTCATTACTGGAAGACGAAGAAGGACAAGGGCGATACGAGCGAGCTCAAGAGCTTCTCCTCGACCTATGTCGGCTCCGATTCGCTTGCCGAGCTTATGGCGGAGCACCCCGATACCAAGTACATCGTCAACACCAATGATCCTGATTTTTGGGGCGACTTGGCGATGAGCGTGCTTCCGACGATCGCCCTGATCGCTATCATGTTCTACTTTATGCGCCAGATGATGGGCGCCAACAACAGGAACATGCAGTTTGGCAAGACCAACGCCAAGACCAACGAGGCCACGCGCCCCAAGGTCAAGTTTGAAGATGTTGCCGGCGTGGACGAGGCAGTCGAGGAGCTCGAGGAGATCCGTGACTTTTTGAGCGATCCGGATCGCTATCGCAAACTGGGCGCCAAGATCCCGCGTGGTGTGTTGCTGGTGGGCCCTCCGGGCACCGGTAAAACGCTGCTGGCCAAGGCCGTTGCCGGCGAGGCGGGTGTGCCGTTCTTTAGCATCTCTGGTTCCGACTTTGTCGAGATGTTCGTGGGTGTCGGCGCCAGCCGCGTGCGTGACCTCTTTAAGGAGGCCAAGTCCCAGGCCCCGTCGGTCATCTTCATCGATGAGATCGATGCCGTGGGACGTCAGCGCGGAGCTGGCTTGGGCGGCGGCCACGACGAGCGCGAGCAGACGCTCAACCAGCTGCTGGTCGAGATGGACGGTTTTGAGGAGAGCGAGTCGGTCATTCTGATCGCTGCGACCAACCGTCCTGACATCCTGGATCCGGCATTGCTGCGTCCCGGTCGTTTTGACCGTCAGGTCACGGTCGACCGTCCGGATGTGAAGGGCCGCGAGCAGATCTTGCGCGTGCATGCCGAGAACAAGCCGATGGACGAGGATGTGAAGTTTGAGAAGCTCGCCCAGATGACCGTTGGCTTCACCGGCGCCGATCTGGCAAATCTGCTCAACGAGTCTGCGCTGCTGGCTGCCCGCCGCCATCGTTCCGTGATCTCGATGGACGAGGTCGAGGAATCGATGGAGCGCGTGATTGCCGGTCCGCAGCGCAAGGGTCGCGTGATGACCGAGGCCGAGCGCACCACGATTGCCTACCACGAGAGCGGTCACGCCCTGGTGGGCCACATCCTGGAGCACTCCGATCCGGTCCACAAGATCTCGATCGTCAGCCGCGGCCAGGCTTTGGGTTACACGCTGCAGCTTCCGCAGGAGGATCACTTCCTCAAGACCAAGAACGAGATGCTCGACGAGCTTGCCGTGTTTTTGGGCGGTCGCGTTGCCGAGGAGCTCATGTGTGACGACATCACGTCGGGCGCGAGCAACGACCTGGAGCGCGCGACCAAGATGGCGCGCGAGATGGTCACGCGCCTGGGCATGAGCGAGGAGCTGGGAACGCAGGTGTTTGGTGAGGCGCAGCATCAGGTATTCCTGGGCCGCGACTACGCCGATCACCAGGATTACTCCGAGGAGACGGCGCGCCGCATCGACATCGAGGTCCAGCGCATTATGCGTGAGGCCCATCGTCGTGCGGTCGAGATTTTGGATGCCCGTCGCGACCAGCTCGATTTGATGGCCAAGGTGTTGCTTGAGCGCGAGACCGTCGAAGGCGACGCCGTGAATGCCCTGCTCGACAACGAGTGGGACGCCTACCTTGAGCGCGAGGGCGATATCCTGGCGGCCAAGGAAGAGCGCAACGCCAAGGCAGCCGGCATGCCGACCAAGAAGCGCGCGCCTCGCATGAGCGAGGAGGAGCTGGCGGCCGATGCCGCAGCATTTGCGCAGGCGGCTATGCAGGAGGATGCCGAAGCCACATCCGAGACTGCCGATGATGACTGTGCCGTCAATGCCGGTGCCGACACCGACGACGACAAATAGTCTTTGTGGCGAAAGCCTCTGCGGGGAAACCTGCGGAGGCTTTTTCTTTGGCTCTGTTAGACCAGGATTGACATACATGTGTCCCCACGGTGCCATATCGTTGA
>CABSKX010000083.1 GCA_902478365.1 uncultured Collinsella sp.
CATCTTGAACACCTTTCGCTCTTAACTAGGTGTCCAATTCATCATACCCACTCCAGACTCGGTGCTTTGATTCCTGTCCATCAACTCGGTACCTTTGACGACAGAACCCCCGGCAGCTCTTCGCAACTGCCGGGGGTTCCGCGGAAAAGGGGGACATGATCCTCAAGCGAACGGCAAAGGGGCAAACCGTTTTCGCTCAACTGCTTTATGCCCCTCGGCTGGCGGCTCAATCAGTGCATGCCGCGCCCACACAAAGCCGCTACACCTGTGACGGAGCTGTGAAGTGGTATCTATCGTTGGTGCAGGACATGCCAAGGAGTGTCCTAAACTGCCGGCAGATAAGGAACGTCCCTAAGTGCCAGACTCGGGTGGGACTTTTGTCCCATTTGACGTTCCGTTGGCCCAGATATTCGTCATGCGTACCCGCAAACGTGGGACAATGGCGCTGTTGGTTTTACAGACAAAGGATGTGCCTATGAACACCCTCGCCGCCAAAGTCAGCCGGCAGCGCCGCCCGTTTGCGCGATTTGTTTCCATTTGCGCGCTCGTCGCGTGCGCACTGCTGCTGTTGCCCGCCGTTGCACGTGCCGACGGCTACTCCATGACCCAAACCTATATCGGTGCCACGGTCGAGGCCGACGGCTCGCTGACCGTTGTCGAGGGACGCCAGTTTGATTTCGATGACGACATCAACGGCGTGTTTTGGGAGATCAATACAGGCTCTAACCAGCAGGGCGGCGCGGCGGGCGTCAATGTGCTGAGCGTCGAGGAAGACGACACCGCGTTTAACAAGGTCGACAGCGCAAACAAAGGCGACAACGGCGTCTATACGGTTGAGCAGTCCGACAGCGGCGTAAGAATCAAGGTGTTCAGCCCCCACGAGAGCGGCGACAGCGCGATCTATTACGTGAGTTACACCATGACCGGTGCGGTTATGAACTGGTCCGATACCGCCGAGCTCTACTGGAAGTTTGTGGGCGACGGCTGGTCTGCGGATTCCGATGATGTCGAGATGGAAGTGTGCTTCGCAAATGCCGCCGCCGGGACGGCGGCCGTCAAGGGCGATAACTTCCGCGCATGGGGCCACGGCCCGCTGACGGGCGACGTATCGCTCGATGCGGATGAACCCATGGTCACCTATACCATTCCCTGCGTGCATCAGGGCGAATTCGCCGAGGCGCGCATCACCTTCCCCAGCGATTGGGTGCCTTGGCTTTCCGCTTCGAGCGAGGAGCGCATGCCGACAATCCTGAGCGAGGAGAAGGCATGGGCCGACGAGGCTAACGCCCGCCGCGCTCACGCTCGCATGATTGCCAATGTACTTGCCGTACTAAGTGTTGTCGCGGCGGTGGCCTTTACCGGCACAATCGTTGTGCTCAAGCTGCGCCGCCGCAAGCCCAAGCCGCTTTTCCAGGACGAATATTTCCGCGCTGTGCCTTCGGCCGACCATCCCGCTGTGCTTTCGGCCCTCATGAGCTGGAACGAGGTGCCCGATCAGGCATATATCGCCACGCTCATGAAGCTCACCGACGACCGTGTGATTAAGCTGGAGCAGGCGACCGTGACTAAGGCTAAGAAGGGTCTGTTGGGGCGTGAAAAAGAAGAGCAGACGTATCGCGTGACGGTGAGTGATGCGGGCTGGAAGTCGGCCAAGGGCATTGACCACATGGTGCTCAAGGTCTTCTTTGCCGGTGCTAAGCCCGACGAGAACGGCGATCGCTCGCGCACGTTCGACGAGCTGCAGCACTACGTCAAGCAGCACGCTACACCCGTGGGCGACAAGCTCGAGGACTATCAGAACACCGTTAAGGGCAAGCTGGCCGATAGCGAGTACATTGCCTCGGACGGCATTGTCGCAATGGTGTTTTGCCTGGTTCTTGGTATTCTGATCGCCTGTATTCCCGCGGGATCCATCTTCTTTACCGACGGCGCACAGGCGAACATTATCGCCGCGGTTATCTCGGTGCCGATTGTGCTGGTGGGTATTGGCGTGGGCCTTACGTTCCGCCGCTTTACGCCGGAGGGCGCCGAGGTGGCGGCTCGCTGCAAGGCGCTCAAGCATTGGCTTGAGGATTTCACGCGTCTAAAGGAAGCCGTCCCCGGCGATCTGGTCCTGTGGAATAAACTTCTGGTGATGGGTGCGGCGCTGGGTGTTTCGAAGGAAGTCCTGCGTCAGCTTGCCGAGGCTGTTCCTCCCGAGGTGCGCGAGGCCGACGGTTTCTACGACAATTACCCCTGCTACTGGTGGTACTACCATCATTACGGTACCGAGTCGCCGCTCGATTCGTTCGACGGCGTGTATCACGAGAGCATCCGTGAGCTCGCGTCGAGCTCGGACAGCTCGGGCGGCGGCGGAGGCGGCGGCTTCTCGGGCGGCGGAGGCGGCGGCGTCGGCGGAGGCGGCGGCGGAACGTTCTAACGGTCGTAAGCTATGGGATGGGCTTTTCTCGACAGCCGTCGGGGAAAGCCCATCCCTTTTTATGCGCTACCTACGAAGACTGTCCCCAACGACTAGTCACTGGGGACGTTCCTAAATGACTAGGTATGGCTGCTGGGCCTAGGCTGTTAGGTCGAGTTCGTAGAGGAAGCTTTCGCGCGGCATGTCGTGACGGCGCTCTTCGCGGTTGGCGCGGTGCGTGGCCGTGCGCTTAAAGCCATGCAGCTCGTAGAACTTCCACGAGCAGTTGGAGTCGGTGTACAGGTGCGCCCTCGTCGCCCCGCGCGAGGATAGGTACGAGACTGCGGCGTCGAGCAACACCGAGCCAACGCCCAGGCCATGGACGTCGCGATCTACGGCAAGCAGCGTGACCTCGTTGTCGTGTGGCAACGGGCTGCTTTCGAGCAGGCGGTTGTTGGTTCGGATGGTTGCGCGCACAAACGAGAGATACTCGGCGCAGGCATCGGGCTCCAGCTCGCGCATTTGCGATAGCAGTGCGCGTTCGGTATCCAGCCAATGTTCCTTAACGGTGGCGCCGGAGCTCTGTCCCGCACGCGCGAGCGCAATGCCGCGCGCCTGACCGTCGATTACGGCAACTTGCGAAAACGTCGAAGACGAAAGGCAGTAGGCAAGGTCGCACGCGGCCTCGAGGCGGTTGTACTCATCGTTATCCGAATTGTCATGCCAAAGCTGCTGTAGAATCAGCGCGATGGCGTCGAAGTCTTCGGTATCAAACGGTCGGTAGAGAACCCGCGAGACCATGGTGCCTCTTTCTTTTGCGGATGCATATCGAGCACAGTTCTACCACGCTATTGGCATCTAATTATGGTGCCCCTGTGTTCCATGAACTCACCGTGCCCGGTGCCGTGCCCATCCCCTCCGCTCGCAAACTTTTTCTGCATATGCGCCCGTTGCGGGGTGCATCGATGCGCTCGATGCGCTACATTGAATCAGTATTTTCAATGCCGCTGCGCGAGCGCTGCAGATCGACGTATCACCGGCTCACAGAGCACGGCGGCGTACCAGACAGGAGGACTGCATGGGATCTGATGTGAAGATCGCACGCGCGTTGATCTCGGTTACCGATAAGACGGGCGTCGTCGATTTCGCACGGACGCTGGTCGATGACTTTGGCGTCGAGATCATCTCTACGGGCGGCACGGCTCGTGCCATCGAGGACGCGGGCGTTCCCGTAACCCCCATCGAGGAGTTCACGGGCTATCCCGAGATGATGGACGGCCGCGTTAAGACCCTGCACCCCAAGGTTCACGGCGCGCTGCTGGCCCGCCGCGATTCCGAGCAGCACATGCAGGAGGCGGCACAGCACGGCATTAAGCTGATCGACCTGGTCGTCGTCAACCTGTACGAGTTCGAGAAGACCGTCGCCAACCCCGAGGTCACCTTCGCGGATGCCATCGAGCACATCGACATCGGCGGTCCCTCCATGCTGCGCTCTGCCGCCAAGAACGCCGCGAGCGTTACCGTCATCTCCGACCCGGCCGACTATGATGCCGTCCTGGCCGAGATGCGCGAGACCGGTGGCTGCACCACGCTTTCCACCCGTCGTCGCCTGCAGGTGAAGGTCTACCAGACCACCGCCGCCTACGACACGGCTATCTCCCGTTGGCTTGCCGCCCAGGCAAGCGACGTGGCGGACACCTCTGCCAAGCTCGAGATCTCGCTGGAGAAGGTCGACGACCTGCGCTATGGCGAGAACCCGCAGCAAAAGGCCACGGTCTATCGCTTTGCCGAGGGTTGCGAGAATACCGCGAGCTCGCAGTTCCCGCTCGTGGGCTCCGAGCAGATCCAGGGCAAGCCGCTCAGCTACAACAACTATCTGGATGCCGACGCCGCTTGGAACCTGGTCCGCGAGTTCGACGAGCCGGCCTGCGTGATCCTCAAGCATCAGAACCCCTGCGGCTCCGCCGTTGCCGAGGGCATCACGGCCGCCTACGACCGCGCCTTCGCCTGCGATCCCAAGAGCGCCTTTGGCGGCATCATCGCCTGCAACCGCGAGGTTCCCTATGAGCTGGTTGAGCACTTTGCCGATCAGAACAAGCAGTTCGTCGAGGTTATCATCGCTCCGAGCTACACTGCCGAGGCGCTCGAGCGCATGGCCAAGCGCCCCAACCTGCGCGTGCTGGCCACCGGCGGCGTGGACCACGGCGCCCAGGTGGAGCTGCGCTCCGTCGACGGCGGCATGCTGGTGCAGGAGGTCGACCACGTGACCGAGGATCCTGCGACCTTTACGTTCCCCACCGACCGCAAGCCCACCGACGCCGAGATGGCCGAGCTCGAGTTTGCCTGGAAGGTCTGCAAGGGCGTCAAGTCCAACGCCATCCTGGTCTCCAAGGGTAAGGCCGGCATTGGCATGGGCCCGGGTCAGCCTAACCGCGTTGACTCCGCACTGCTTGCCTGCGAGCGCGCCGAGGACTTCTGCGAGCGCGAGGGCGTGGAGAAGGGCGGCTTTGCCTGCGCAAGCGACGCATTCTTCCCGTTCCGCGACAATGTTGACGTGCTTGCCGCGCACGGCGTGACCTGCATCATCCAGCCCGGCGGCTCCAAGCGCGACGACGAGAGCATCCAGGCCTGCAACGAACACAATATCGCTATGGTCTTCACCGGTGCCAGGCATTTCCGTCACTAAGTTTCGCTCCGGGACAAAATAATCTCCGCAAAAGACGGCTGCTCCGTTTGGAGGGCCGTCTTTTTGGTATAAGAGGACGGAATGACTAACACGAAAGGTATGACCATGCCCCAGATTGATGATGCCGAGCTGTTTGGCAATGCCGAGGATCAGCGTGCGTACGAGGACTTTTGCGCCAATCAGGAGGCGGTCGAGAAGTTTACGCTCGACAAGCCCGCGCTTGTCTGCCGTTGGCGCATGTCCAACAAAAAGGTACCCATGCTCAACCGTCACATCCGCGCGCTGTCTGAGCGCCTGGTGCAGGGCGAGCCACTCACCCATAACATGCTCAGCTGGGCCAAGCAGCACGTTGAGTGGTCGCTTGCCGAGGGCGATTACACCGCACGCGACGGCGTGCTCATGCTGGTGATCGACATTAACGGCAACGCCGCCATGACGGTGGGGGAGTACGAGCCGCTCGCCGATACGTCGGCCAAGGCGCTGCGTGCCCGCTCCGCCGAGGCCCGCTCCGAGGCCGACGAAACCGGCGTGGCGCCCGAGCTGCTCGCCGCCGTCGATAACGGCGAGCTGGCCTTTGTGGCGCCAGCGGACGAGTGCCTGTGCGGCACGGCGACGCTCATCGAGCAGCTGGCCCAGACCAAGGGCATCCCGGTCACGCGCGTAGACATTCCCGCGCAGCTCAAGGGTGCGCTGTTTCTGGTGAGCGACGAGCACGGCGTGGTTCCCGCCACCGACGGTGACGCCGCCGAGGCCGACGCCGCAACGGTCGCCTTCTTCGCCGAAGGCTACGAAAAGCTCCGCGCCCGCCGCTACATGATTTT
>CABSKX010000084.1 GCA_902478365.1 uncultured Collinsella sp.
GGCCGCGGCGGCCCGCGCTGCATGAGCATGCCCTTCTGGCGCGAGGACCTCTAAGTTTTTCCGTTTCCGGTGCGGTCCCCCTACAACCGCACTGGTTTCGCCCGTCAAACGGGCAACACTAATACTTACGTAATTCATTTTTTCGAAAGGAAACGAACCATGGGTGTTAACCTCTCCGGCCGTAGCTTCCTCAAGCTTCTCGACCTTACCACCGAGGAGATTGAGTACCTGCTCAAGCTCTCCAAGAACTTCAAGGATATGAAGCGCGCTGGTGTTCCGCACCGCTATCTCGAGGGCAAGAACATCGTTCTGCTCTTCCAGAAGACCTCCACTCGTACCCGCTGCGCCTTCGAGGTCGGCGGCATGGACCTGGGCATGGGCGTTACCTACCTCGATCCCGGTTCGTCGCAGATGGGCAAGAAGGAGTCCATCGAGGACACCGCTCGCGTTCTCGGCCGCATGTATGACGGCATCGAGTTCCGTGGCTTTGCCCAGGACGACGTCGAGGAGCTCGCTGCCAAGTCCGGCGTGCCCGTCTGGAACGGCCTGACCACCGAGTGGCACCCCACCCAGATGCTCGCCGACATCCTGACCGTCCAGGAGAACTTCAACTACGACATCAAGGGCAAGACCCTCGTCTTCATGGGCGACTGCAAGAACAATGTCGCTCGCTCCCTCATGGTTGTCTGCTCCAAGCTCGGCATGAACTTCGTGGCCTGCGGCCCCGAGGAGTGCATGCCCGCTGACGACGTCATCGAGGCCTGCAAGCCCATCGCCGAGGCTAACGGCTGCACCATCAAGCTGACCACTGACGTCAAGGACGGCGTCACCGGTGCCGACGTTATCTACACCGACGTGTGGGTCTCCATGGGCGAGCCCGACGAGGTCTGGGCCGAGCGCATCGCTCAGCTCACCCCGTATCGCGTTACCTCCGAGGTCATGGCTATGGCCAACCCGGGTGCCATCTTCCTGCACTGCCTGCCCAGCTTCCACGACACCAACACCACGATTGGCGCCGAGAAGTGCGAGCAGTTCGGCATCACCGAGCAGGAGGTCACCGACGAGGTCTTCGAGAGCCCCGCTTCCAAGGTCTTCGACGAGGCCGAGAACCGCATGCACACCATCAAGGCTGTCATGTACGCCACGCTCAAGTAAGAGCATCTAGCATCTCGCTCGGGGTGTATTGCTGCACACCCCGAGCGGCTTTGTCTGGTAAATATCTCGCGTCGGGCGGTGGGCACGGCACGGAAGATCCGCTTCGCGCGAGAAAGTTAAATGATTTATGAAGGGGGGATGAGAACTATGACTGAGACCGCTAAGAAAAAGCGCGGTATGCCTTCATCGTTCACCATTCTTCTTGCTCTGCTGGCAATTGTTGCAGTTGTTACCGTTATCGTCTCCGGCACGTCCGGCGGCGCGGTTACTGCCGCCCGTCTGAGCGATTTCTGCACCGCCCCGATTAAGGGCTTCGCTGACGCTCTGCCCGTCTGCCTCTTCGTTATGATCCTGGGCGGCTTCCTCGGCATGATGACCGAGACCGGCGCCCTGGACAACGGCATCGCCGTTCTGGTGCAGAAGCTTAAGGGCAACGAGATTATGCTCATTCCCGTCCTTATGCTCATCTTCTCCCTCGGTGGTACTACCTATGGTATGTGCGAGGAGACCGTTCCCTTCTACGCCCTGCTCGCCGCTACCATGATGGCCGCTGGCTTCGACCCCATGGTCGGCGCCGCTACCGTCCTGCTCGGCGCTGGCTGCGGCTGCCTGGGCTCCACGGTTAACCCGTTCGCCGTCGGCGCTGCCGTCGACGCTCTGACCGGCGTTGGCATTGAGGTCAACCAGTCCATCATCATCGGCCTCGGTGCCGTCCTGTGGATTGTCACTACCGCTATGTCCATCTTCTTCGTGATGAACTATGCCAAGAAGGTCAAGGCTGACAAGGGTTCCACCATCCTGTCGATGCAGGAGCTCAAGGACGCCGAAGAGGCTCACGGCAAGGCTGCTTCCGAGGTCCACAAGGAGGTCAAGCTCACCGGTCGTCAGAAGGGTGTTCTGATTGCCTTCGCCTTCACCTTCGTCGTCATGATCGTCGGCTTCATTCCGCTGGCCGACCTCAACGAGGGCGTCGCCAACTTCTTCGACGCTGGCGCTGTCTACGACGCCGACGGTAACGCCGTCGTCCAGGGCTGGTCTGCCCTGATCACCGGCCTGCCCATTGGCCAGTGGTACTTCGACGAGGCTTCCACCTGGTTCTTCCTCATGGCCGTCCTTATCGGTATCATCGGTGGCCTGTCCGAGAAGCAGATCGTTAACACCTTCATCACCGGCGCTGCCGACATGATGTCCGTTGTTCTCGTCATCGCCCTCGCCCGTGGCATCTCCGTCCTCATGGCTAACACCGGTCTCGACGTTTTCGTCCTCGACGCTGCCGCCAATGCCCTGGCTGGCCTGTCCGGCGTAATCTTCGCTCCCATGAGCTTCCTGGTCTACTTCGGCCTGTCCTTCCTGATCCCCTCGACCTCCGGTATGGCTACCGTCTCCATGCCCATCATGGGACCGCTGGCTGTTAAGCTCGGCTTCTCGCCCGAGGTCATGGTCATGATCTTCTCTGCCGCCATCGGTGTCGTGAACCTGTTCACCCCGACCTCCGGCGCCATCATGGGCGGTCTCGCCCTGGCCAAGATCGAGTGGACGACCTGGCTCAAGTTTGCCCTTAAGCTCATCGTCGCGCTCTCCGTCGTCTGCGCCATCATCCTGACCGTCGCCTGCGTGTTGCTCTAAGTACCCAACGGGTACCCCACGGAAACCTTGACGATCCTGTAAAGGATTATCTGGTCATCGTCTGTCCGGTGGGGTAAACCCACCGGTAGACTCCTACCTTTAGCCCCCTCCCGTTCCGTGCGCGGGAGGGGGCGCGCTTATGTTGCGCGCTTCTACGAACCGCGCAACCAGTCGACGCTGCGCGCCGCCCAGGACGACAATTTGTCATTCAAAAGGCAAGGCATGACCAGAAGGTCTATGCCTTGCCTTTTTCATGCCAACTTGTACGTCCTGGACGTCGCTCGCTGATTTATGCTCAACCTGCGACGCTCCCCTTAATTGGTGCAGGGGGCTGCTTGTTCGCTCTGGTACCCGTTCGCTGTCCGTTCTCTGCCCGCGACGTTTCTGTTGTTGGTGCAAAGGGGTCAGGTTACTTTGCACCAAAAGGGGAAGTTGCGGTGGAATAGTTCCTGTTTGGCCGTCTTGAGGGGTTAAACGGGAACTATTTCACCGCAACTTATCGATGACGTGTTTGGTTGATGCCCGTTGGCTGCTTGGGTGTTGGGGAGGGCCTGCTCCGTTATAATCGCCTAGAACACTAAATGGAAACGGGACGGGAGCCATACATGCGCCAGGGTTTCGACAACGCGAAGTATATCGAGCTGCAGGCCGCTCATATTAAGGAACGCATCTCGCAGTTTGGCGGCAAACTCTATTTGGAGTTTGGCGGCAAGCTGTTTGACGACTATCACGCGAGCCGCGTGCTGCCGGGTTTTGAGCCGGACAGCAAGTTTCGCATGCTCAAGAGCATAGCCGACGACGTTGAGGTCATCATCGCCATTAACGCGAACCACATCGAGAAGAACAAGGCTCGCGGTGACCTGGGCATTACCTATGACGAGGACGTTTTGCGCCTGGTCGACCTGTTCCGCGGCAACGGTTTTGCTGTCGCGGCCGTGGTTATCACCCAGTACGCCGGCCAGCCCGCCGCCGATGTGTTCCGCAATCGCCTGAACGCGCTCGGCATTCCCGCCAAGCTGCACTATCCCATCGAGGGCTATCCGCACGACGTCGACCTGATCGTGTCCGACGACGGCTATGGCAAGAACGAGTTTGTCGAGACCACCCGTCCGCTCGTCGTGGTCACCGCGCCGGGTCCTGGCTCGGGCAAGCTCGCCACCTGCCTGTCTCAGCTCTATCACGAGCACAAGCACGGCACCGCCGCCGGCTATGCCAAGTTCGAGACTTTCCCGGTCTGGAATCTGCCCCTCACGCATCCGGTCAACATCGCCTATGAGGCCGCCACGGCCGACCTTGACGATGCCAATATCATCGACTCCTTCCACTTGGAGGCCTATAACAAGACTACGGTTAACTACAACCGCGACGTCGAGGCCTTTCCGGTGGTCCGTGCCCTGATGGAAAAGATCCTGGGCAAGAGCCCCTACCAGAGCCCCACGGACATGGGCGTCAATATGGTCGGCTTTGCCATCACCGATGACGATGCCTGCCGCGACGCTTCCAAGATGGAGATCGTCCGCCGCTACTTTACCGCGGTCGAAAATGTGCGCCGTACCGGCGTGGGCGATGAGCAAGTCGACCGTCTCAAGATTATTATGAAGAAGGCCGGTATCGACAAGAACTACTCGCCGGCGCGCTCGGCCGCCCTTACCAGGGAGCAGCTGACGGGTGGCCCCGTAGGCGCCATGGTCATGCCCGACGGCTCCGTGGTGACCGGCAAGACTTCCACGCGCCTGGGCGCCGCGAGCTCGCTCATCATGAACGCACTTAAGCATGTCTCGGGCGTTGACCTTGAGCTCGAGGTCATCAGCGATGAGGCGATCGAGCCTATCAGCAAGCTCAAGACGCATTTCCTGGGTAGCAAGAACCCGCGCCTGCACACCGACGAGACGCTTATGGCGCTCTCGATCACCTCGGCAACGAGCGAGACGGCGGCCCGCGTCCTTTCGGGTCTGGAGCAGCTGCGCGGGTGCGATGCCTTCTTTAGCGTGATCATCTCGCCGACGGACGAGACGGTGTTGCGCAAGCTGGGCATCAACGTGTGCTGCGAGCCCAAGTTCGAGCGCCGTGGTTTCTTCCACCGCTAAGCCTGGATTAATTGGTCTGAAAGGGGCGCATCGGGTATGCATTCGGTGTGCCCCTTTTATCAACAAAGCTACCGTTTAACCTAAAAATAGCCCGTTTACCTGCCTATAAGCGATTTGGGCGGTATACAATAACCCTAATTGTTTCATCCTTTTGCGGGGATGCCGCATGATGGATGTTGCCGGCCATCATGGGGTGTGCCGGTCGCGCACGGTGCAAGTGATGCCCGTGCTCGGTTTGAGGAGGCTGCCATGGCTGGCAAGGGTCGTGCGAGTGTCAACGATATGAAGCGTGTCGAGGTGCAGGTGCTGATGGAGATCGCACAGCTGTCCGAAGACAACGGCGGATTTTATGGCTTTTCGCGCAAGACGCTTGCCGAGCGTGTGGGGGTGTCTCCGTATCGCGCCCGCGCGGCAATTGAGCGCTTGGAATCCGAAGACATCATCGAGGTCGTCTCGCGCTACAGCGACGACGGCGGCCAGCTCGCAAATGGTATTTGTCTCACGGAGCGTGGCGAGTGGTATCTAGAGGGCATCCGTGCCGGTATGCTTGTGCGGGACTTGATCAAGGACGAAGTCGCCGATCGATAACAGCGTGCATTCATAGTGGAAACGACGCCGCCTGGGCAACCGGACGGCGTTTTGTTTCGAGATGGAGAAATGGTTGATTTTCAATCTCAACGCAACAGCCTGAACGGACCCCGCGTTTCCGCAGCT
>CABSKX010000085.1 GCA_902478365.1 uncultured Collinsella sp.
TCAACGATATGGCACCGTGGGGACACATGTATGTCAATCCTGGTCTAACAGAGCCATTGAAATTGGTATGTCTGCATGGCGATGACAGACATGGTTTTCATAATGACAGATATAGTTGACATTTTCTGATAGATGCAATATATTTCTGTCATGTTGCAACGGATATCTGTCCATTACTACGAAAGGAACTCCATGCCGGGCAAAAGGAACCTACGCATGAAGGCGGCGCGCGCGGCGGTTGGCCTTTCGCAAGCTGACCTGGCCGAGGTCGTGGGCGTTACGCGCCAGACCATCGGCTTGATCGAGGCGGGCGGCTACAACCCCACGCTCAATTTGTGCGTGGCAATCTGTAAAGCGCTACGCGTTACGTTGAACGACTTGTTTTGGGAAGACGAGAGCGACGTCGACCCTGACGCTCTTTAGGAGTTCGCTATGAAATTTGAAGATTTAAAACTCGTGCAAAAGTGGCGTGAATATGCCGGCCCAAAGGATGAGCGCCTGGAGGCCGAGAGCGCGAAGATCTACAAGATTGGTTTCGTGCTGCTTTCGTTTGGCATGTTGATGATCTTTTTCTACCAGTTTATAGCTCGACAGGTTGCGTGGGTTCACAGCGACGCCAGTGAAATGCCGCATGGCTTTGCAACTCCGTTCGAGGCAGCCATGTATTTGTGGCTCGTTCTCGTGATGTTGATTTGCGCAGGACTGCAAACGCGGAAGGGCTATGTCGATACCAATCGTTTTGGGCAAACCGAGCATCTTCCTGTTGGATATTTCCTGCTTGTCAGCGGTCTTAGCGGCACCGCGTTCGCGCTTGTTATTGCCGCAATGCGCTGTATCGCTGAGGCGCAGGTCGTACCGCTCGAAAGCGTCTTTTGGTTGGCGAACCTGGCCACGGGCGTGTTCTGCGGTGCGACGATTTTCGCGGCCACGTTTGCTGGCCTGTGCGCAACGTTTTTCACGGCGAAAAGACGCCGTGCCAAGCTCGAGGCAGAACTCGACTCCTCTGACGACATCTAATGCGTAATGGGCTGGCTCTGGGTATTCAGAACCAGCCCATTTGATGTTCGATGAGCCGAGTCGGCGCCTCTCACAAAAGTAACTAGGAGCTAGCGAGGCCTATCCGAATTGGCCTCATTGGCGGTGTCGATCTCGAGCGCCGTGCGGCGGGCGCTGTAGGCGACAAGGCCAGCACCAGCCGCGGCGAGTGCTGCAGCGGCTGCCGTGAGGGGAGCGTTGGCATCGCCCGTGCCCGCAAGCGCGCCCGCTTTTCCGGAGCGCTTGTTATTGCCGTGGTCCTTGCCACTGCCGGAGCTGCTTCCGCCGGAGCCGCCGCCCTCGTCAGTACCGCCGCCACTTGAGCCACCATCGCCGTCCGCCGTCATCGGGGCGTCGTGAAGCCCTGTGGCGTCCGCGCTGTCGCATACGCCGACCTGAACTTCTGAGCGTTCGCATGCCGCGTCGGGCACGTGGAGCTCGTGCAGTACAGCACCCAGCGCCGAGTTCGCGCCCGGTCGAATTTCTTCGAGCGTTACGGGATCGAGCGCCACCAGATTACGCGCCTTCGCATACAGCGTTACGCGTTTGCCCACTTCGTCGCTCCAACTCTCGGGGATGGCGAAGCTCATACGGAACTGTGCCGTGCAACCCGGTGCCAGCACGGCGTTGCCGTTGTCGGCTACCAGCGGGTGCGTTGCAAAACGTGCGCCCAGCGTCTCGATCGCGTACTTCACGTGTGCCATATCGTTGGCCGAAGCGTCCTCGGCAAGCTCTGGATCGTAGATCGAAGCCATGCGTGCGTTCACTCCGAATCCGATGGATGCGCTGGAGAACGGCTGGCTGGAGCCCTCTCGGTACAGATCGATCGTGCCAGCGGTCAGTAAGGTGTTGCCGTCGTTTCGCACCGTGACCATGAAGGATTCGCCTGCTGCTCCGGACACCACCGCGCCCGAGGTAGCAACGGCGCCCGTCGGAGTGGCACACGCCACCAAGGGCACTTCGATGTCGTGCAGCTCTGCCTCGCTCTTCTCCGCGCTCACAATGTGCGTGGCGAGCGCGGAGAGCATGCCTCCCGACGTCAAAAATGTCGTTATCTGATCGACGGGATGGTCCAGCTCGCACATCACAAACGGCTCCGTGAACAGATCGCCCGCCAAGGTGCTGGCGAAGATGCGGAAGTGCTTGCCCATCACTGCAACCGGGTTGCCTTCTTCGTCGTAGGTTTGTCCCACCTTGCCATCGGTGTTCTCTACATAGAGCACGCACCTGCCGTTGTTGCTTACGCTAAACGATGCCGGGCCACAGCCTGCGGCACCCACGGGCTGCGTTGCAAATGCCGATGCGCCTCGCGTCCACGTAACATGCTGCAGCTGCTCGTTGACAGTTGCCAAAAAGCCCGTGTGCTGCGGCCACGGCACCGCGTGGGGTACTGTGGCATCTGGCGACATAACGCCCCAGCCCGCGATGGACTGGCCGATCACGGCGTACGATGCGCAGCCGCAACCGTCTGCGGTCTCGTATGCAACGGGCACCACCATTTTGCCGTTGATATTCTCGGGCTCACCCAGCTCGATACTCGACGGTGCTTGCGGAAAGCGGAGGACCTGACGGAACGTGAGGCTGTCGCCCAAATCATCCGACCACAGGGTAAAGCACTCCAGCGCAACCTCAGCCTCGCTGCCGAGCGCCTTTTCTGCGGTGCTTCCACGGCGGTGGAGATAGGCACCCGACAGGCGTCCGTCGACCAGCGCCTTGCCCACCGTGATGCGTGGGCACTGCAGACAATGGTGGCCATCCTCCTGAAGGCGGCCGCGCGAGATGCTGCGCCACGACGTGTGCGATACCACGCGAACTCCGTCGTTGCTGATGCGCAGGCGCACAACGGACAGCATGCCGGATGTGCTCGCCGTATCGAAATGGGTGTTGTCGCCGGCGGGGCGCTCGCCCGAGACCAGCAGCACGTAGGCGTCCTGGTTTTCTCTTCCGTCCGTATATTCCACTACGTCGAAGTCGTAATCAAATATGCCGTCGCGCTCCACGTCGCCCTCGCCAAAGCCAAGGGGGAAGTCCACGGGCGTGGGAGCGGACCACGTGCCGTTTGCCTTTGTGTGCACCACCAGGCGCGAGCGGCCATTGTCGCCGTAGCGCACCGAGGCGATACGGAACAGGCATTCTACGCCGGCGATCATTGCCAGCTTCATGTGAGCTTCGCTGAGCACGCCGGAAAACAGCACGTTGTCGCTCGAGGGCTTGATGCCGCCACGCTCGTCCTCCGATACACCAGCAGAATTGGCGTTGGGGTCCGCAACAGCGTTCGTCGCCTGCTCGATATAGGTGTACTCGTACATCGGCGCGGCGTTTTCGTCGTTCCCTATCAGTGCATGGACGAAATGCTCGATCTGTCCCGCGTCGTCGCTTTCTGCATCCGCCTCGAGCTCAATGCACGTGACCGCTTGATCCCAATCGCGCACGACAGGCGCGGCGTTTACGGCAGTGGCCTTAACCTCGGCGCGTGCGAGCAGCTCGGCGTTGGTGACGATGGTGGCCGATGCGATAAATTGCGGCACGCCGCCCGCCTCGATGTTGCCGGGCGTGCCGAAGCGGGCATCCAGCGTGTAAGGCGTATCTCCACCCAATGCGAGCTCAGAGCGCTGGAGCACATACTGGTTGCCATTGTTCACCGACATATTCCACGAATCGAGGAGTGTGGGCCACGACCCCGACCAAGCCTTGGTGGTCCACTTGAACATTACGAACTGGAGTATCACATCGACATCGACGTCTGCACCTACGCGCAGTCGCGGAAGCTGGTGCCCGTCCGCCTTCTCATACCCAATGAACAGCGTGAGGGATGCGGCGCCGCGCACGGCAGACGAGGCGACGCCTGCAACGCCGGCGCCAAAGGTGACGGCAAGCCCGATCTGGATGGTGAACGATCCCGACGTATTGGAATAGTCGAGCGAAATGTTCTTGAAAAACGCCGCGCCGCTGCCGTGCGTGTGGGCGCCCACGGCGAGCGCCAGTTTTGCCAGCACCCAGGGGTTGACGTTTAGGAAAAACGGCACCGGTCCCAAGGTGAACTGCTCGGTCCAATTGAGGTCGGTTTTTACCTGGAAGAGGGCCTTAATATTGCCAAATGCGGGATCGTTGTTGTCACCCCAGGTTTTGCCCACCCAGTCGTAGGCGAGCGATCCGTACAGCTGCGTGGCGATATCCATCGTGAACAGCAGTGTGCAATGGTGGCGAAGGAGCTTAGTGTTCCTTGGATCGGTGCCCGAACCGGCACTCATACTCTTGTACTGATTCCACTTCCCCTCCATTTCGTCGAGGTAGCGGTTTGCCTGCTTGGCGCCCGACTCGCGTGGCGATTTCTTCCAGTATTCCGGATCCGGATTGCCCGAATCGTTCATGTAGCCGACCGGTTTGTATCCTCCGCCAAACAGTACGTACCCGGCAAACGAGAAATCGAACAGAATGGGGAACGATGGCATCCAGCACGTGAACTTATTGCCGCCGATGCCGGGAAATGCCGCGGGGAAATCAAACGGAGTTATCTCTTGGTCCATGGTGGTGGGGACGATAGTGGTCGAGCCGGATTCCGCCTTTGCCGCCGGCGCGGTGACAACGGCCATGGGGGAGGAGAGCGTGTAGGTTTTGCCTTGATAGTCGAGCACAAAGCGCAGCTTGCACCCTTCTTCCAGAAGGCCCGATGCCGCGTCGAGAAACTTGTCTTCGAGTGTGAACGTCGCCAGATTATCCGCGCCCGATGCGCTGGCCTTGACTTGGCCAATCTGCGTGACGGTTTCGGGCGAGCTGTCCGTGGCGGGCATTACCTTGTTGATGCGCAGCGTTGCCTGTCCGCCCTGTGGCAGATGTGCCTGCACGGTAAAGGCGTGCGTATCGGGCTGCTCGTTTGCCGTGTCGTCCTTCGGCAATGCCATAAACGTGGCGTCGGCGTACTGGATGTCCCATTCGTCGAACGTGAGCTGTCGAAAGTACGGCTCGCCATCGGAGAGCGGACGTGTGGGTGCGGTAATGGCGGTGCCGCCTTGGACACGCGCGAGGGGAATCTCGACATCGCGGTAGCCTGCCGTGCTAATGGAGATGCCGCCGTTAAAGTCGTATGCGTCGAGAAGCGTTACCTCGTCCACGTAGCCTTCCGAAAGAGGCGCGACCTCAAAGATTGCCGTGCCTTCGTCATCGGTCGTGGCGGTGAGCTGCTTGCCTGCGGCATAGCGCGATGTGAGCGTGACCTGGGCACCCGCGATGGGCGTATTCTTGTTGGCGACGTCGACCACGACCACACCAAACATGGTGCGCGAGAGAACGAGCACCCTGAAGGGGTCTTTTTCGTCGGCATAGGCTTCGGTGGGCGCGAACGGCAATATGAAGGCGTTTGCGCTTCCCGGCACGCGCGGCAACATAATGCTCGCCAGCGAGGACGCTCCGGCAACAAGTAACGAACGGCGATCAAGCATCTTTGGCTCCCATCCCGCAAACATCGGAGGAAATAATCCAATTTTGCGAGAAGGTGCCCCGTGGCG
>CABSKX010000086.1 GCA_902478365.1 uncultured Collinsella sp.
CCGACGTCGACGGCTTCGACGCCGCCAGCAAGACGGCGATCCTCGCCTCCATCGGCTTTGGCACCCGCGTTACCACCGACGATGTGTACCAGCAGGGTATCCGTACCATCGGCGCCGAGGACATCGCCCAGGCCCGCGAGCTCGGTTACACCATTAAGCTGCTCGGTATCGCCCGCAACACCGACGCCGGCGTCGATGTTCGCGTGCACCCCACGCTGATCCCCGCCGATCACATGCTCGCCAAGGTCAACGGTGCCATGAACGCCGTCTACGTGGTGGGTGACGCCGTGGGCGAGACCATGTTCTACGGCGCGGGCGCAGGCTCCTTCCCCACCGCGAGCGCCGTCGTAGGCGATATCCTGTCGCTCTCCGAGCAGATCAGCCGCGGCGTGGCTCCGCTGCCCGAGATTGAGCCCTATGGTCACAACCTCGCCTTTAAGCCCATGGACGAGCTCCAGACTAAGTACTATGTGCGCCTGAAGGTCGCCGACCGCGTGGGCGCCCTGTCCGAGACGGTCGATATCTTTGCCAAGCACAACATCTCGATCTCGCTCATCAACCAGGTCGAGGACGGCAAGTCGGGCGTCAACGATGCCTGCTCGGTCATCTTCCTGACGCATCGCGCGCTCGAGAAGGACGTCCAGGCTGCCGCCGCCGAGCTTGCCAGCGTCGACTGCGTGGCCGAGGTCGCCAACGTCCTGCGTATCGAGGACGTCGAGGCCTGGACCGAAGGCGTCATGGCGAACTAGCCCGATTCTCGGCAAATCAAATAACGCATGAGGGGCTCCCGTCCGATTGGATGGGAGCCCCTTTTAGTTACATCTTTTGCACGAAGTGGTCGACTAACGTTTGAACAACTTGACCGTTCGTCAACAACCGTGGATACCGTTTACCGATATGCAACGGCAGCTGTTTTTTGCCGCCGCTATGCTGTGCCGTGTATGTCCGCCCGCGATGAGAGGAAGCACCATGTTGCTCGAGGGCAAGAAAGCAATCATCACCGGAGGCACGCGCGGTATCGGCTATGCCATCGCCTGTCGCTTTATCGAGGAGGGCGCCGCCGTCACGGTCTTTGGCTCGCGTCAGGAGACTGCCGACGCCGCCGTTGAAAAGCTAGCCGCAGTCTATCCCGACGCCAAGGTCTGGGGCCGTTCCTGCGATCTCACCTCGCTCGAGGCCGTGACCGAGGCCTTTACCCAGGCTGCAGCTGACATGGGCGGTCTCGATACGGTCGTCAACAACGCCGGCATCTCCCAGCGCTCGCCCCTTTTGGACTACACGGCCGAGGAGTTCGCAAAGGTCATGGACCTTAACGTCGTCGCTGTCTTTAATGGCCACCAGGCTGCCGCCAAGATCATGACCGAGGCCGGCCACGGCGGCACCATCACTACCACAAGCTCGATGGTCGCCAAGTACGGCCAGCCCTCCGGCGTCGGTTACCCCACGTCCAAGTTTGCCGTCAATGGCATGGTCCAGTCGCTCTCGCGCGAGCTCGCCCCCATGGGTATTCGCGTCAACGCCGTCGCCCCAGGCGTAACCAAGACCGATATGGTCGCCAACCTGCCCGAAGAGGTCATCAAGCCCATCATCGCCACCATTCCGCTGGGTCGCATGGGCGAGCCCGAGGATGTCGCCAACGCCTTTGTCTTCTTGGCAAGCGACATGTCCTCCTATGTCACGGGCGCCATCCTCCCCGTCGACGGAGCCGCCCGCTCCTAAGGGGCCACAAGCCTCAGCTCCTAGCCTCAACATGGCTCGACCAAAAAGGCGCGCTGCCTGCATCAACTACAGGCAGCGCGCCTTGTTCTGTTTGCAGGGGAAGCTGCGTCCCGGTATTTCAGCTCAGAACGGGGCACGGTTTCCCCAGGACCTCCTTGCGGAAACTGCACCCCGTTTTGAACGTCGATTCTGGGATACCGTTTCCGCAATGGGCCTCCTGCGGAAACGGTATCCCACTCCGGGCGCCCATTCCGGGACACAGCTTCCCAACGGCCCCTGTTTCGGAAACCACATCCCATTTTGAACCCTTCAAAGCGGGACGCGGCTTCCCCGAGAGAGTATCGACTACTTGCCGTCGTCGTCCTGGGCTTCATCGCGTGCGTAAAGCTCCAGCATGCGGCGGCGGTATTCGTGCACGGCGAGCTTGGCGCGCTCCAGGCGGCGGCGCTCACGCGGAGTCAGCTCGGACGGGTCAACCTCATCACCATAGGTCTTATCGGCAAGAAGATGCGCCGCGTCCACGATGCGGGCATCGATGTGGCCGCTCGCTGCCTCGGCGGAAAGACGCTCGGCAATCGTATCGAGCGTAGGCAGGCCCTCGAATACGCGCCCATGGCCATGCGAGGTCAAAAGCTCATGCTCGCGTGCGAGCAGGCTCGCCAAATCGTGATGGGCGCGCAGAATGTCGAGCGCATCGGATGGATGCTCGGCAACCTCTGCCACGGCAGCGACCGGTGCAGCGTCGACCACGCGGTAGAAGAGCTGCGCGAGCAGCGGCATCAAGAACACCGTGATGGCACCGGCGGCAACCATGACCGACGCAATATCTTGCGACAGCGCGCCCGCGTTGACGGCCACGCTCGTTACGGCAACGATGATCGGCAGCGCCGTGGTGCAGTACAGGGCCACGGTAATGCGACCATACGCCGACACATCTCGCGTCGCAGGGCAAATGCCCATAGAGATGAGGATGGGCACGGCACGAATAATCAGCAACGCCACGATAAAGCCCGCGAGCAAGCCCGGGCGCGACGCCACGGCCGTCAGATCGATCTTTGCGCCCGATACAGTAAAGAACACCGGAATCAAAAAGCCGTAGGCCAGGCCGTCGAGCTTGGTCTCGAGCGTATGGTTGCCCTCGGGGATGATATAGCGCAGGACAAAGCCGGCGGCAAAAGAACCCAACACGATGTCGAGATCAAAGACGGCCGAGAACGCCACGAGCGTGACCAAGATGAGCACCGTCAGGCGCACGAAGGTCTGCGACGTGGTATCGGCGCGCTCCTCGACAAACGCAAAGAAGCGGCTGCCGACGCGCTTGGAGCGGCTTGGGACCACGGCCAGCAACACGCAAACCACCGCAAACAAGCCAAGGATTACGAGCGTTTGGATGCCAGTGCGGGCAGACAGCAGCACCGACATGGCGAGCACGGGACCGAGCTCGCCCCAAGTGCCATACGCGAGAATTGAGTCGCCCACGCGCGTGCCGGTGAGTGAGCGCTCACGCATGATGGGCACAAGTGTGCCGAGCGCCGTCGAAGTGAGGGCAAGCGTCACGGCGATACCGTCGAAATGACTGACCGAGAACCACGGGGTAAAGCGCACGGCAAGCCAGGCGATACCAAATGTGACGACCCACGTCGCCAAGCCGTAGCGCCCCTCCACACCCGTGATGCTCTTGGGGTCGATCTCAAAGCCGGCGAGCAGGAACAAAAAGGCCAGGCCGAGCTCGGACACAAGCGAGACCTCGGCATCCACATGGATAAGGCCGAGCATATGCGGGCCCAGCACCGCGCCGAAGACGAGCAAAAAGACCGTTTCTGGAATGGGTTTTCCGGGAATCGCCGAGGCGATGAAGGGGCTTGCAAAGGCCACGAGCGCGATGATGGCGAGTGAAACGAATGCCATGTGATGCCTTTCTCTTGTTTGCGCTTCACTGTAGCACCCTCGCCGTCCTCAACGCGCCGCGAGCTGTCGTATCATAGTGAGGTTTACAAACATGTGGCTCAAGGCGACCGCGAGGCTTGCCCCGCAAACCGACCGCTGCCGCATATCGTACCGTACGCCCAACCGATCAGGAAGGCAGGAACCAATGGTCTCTCGTATCTACGTGGAGAAGAAACCCGGGTTCGACGTCGAGGCTCAGCAGCTCAAGGGCGAGCTGACCGAGATTCTCGGCATCAAGGGCATCGAGGCCCTGAGGATCATCAACCGCTACGACGTCGAGGGCATCGACGAGGAGCTTTTCCGCTCCTGCGTGCCGACCGTCTTTAGCGAGCCCCAGGTCGATGTGACCTACGACGAGCTCCCCGCAAGCGATGGCGCCGTCTTTGCCGTCGAATTCCTGCCTGGCCAGTTTGACCAGCGCGCCGACTCCGCCAGCGAGTGCGTGCAGCTCATCAGCCAGGGCGAGCGCCCCGCCGTGCGCTCCGCCAAGGTCTATATGCTCTCGGGCGCTCTGGACGAAGCCGCCATCGAGGCCATCAAGCACTACGTGGTGAACCCCGTCGAGGCGCGCATCGCCTCGCTCGACCTGCCCGAGACGCTGTACATGGAGACCCCCGAGCCCCAGCCCGTCGAGGTGCTCGACGGCTTCCGCGAGCTCGATGAGACCGGCCTTGCCGCCTTTATTTCTGAGCGCGGCCTTGCCATGGACGAGGCGGACATCGCCTTCTGCCAGCAGTACTTCCGCGATGAGGATCGCGACCCCACCATCACCGAGATCCGCGTGATCGACACCTATTGGTCCGATCACTGCCGCCATACCACCTTCGGCACCGTCCTGGACGACGTGACGATCGACGACGCCGTGGTGCAGCAGGCCTTCGACCGCTACATGGAGATGCGCCACGAGCTCGGTCGCGACGCCAAGCCCGTCTGCCTCATGGACATGGGCACCATCGGCGCCAAGTACCTCAAGAAGACCGGCGTCATGACCGATGTCGATGAGTCCGAGGAAATCAACGCCTGCACCGTCAAGGTGAAGGTCGATGTCGATGGCGAGGACCAGGACTGGCTGTTCCTGTTTAAGAACGAGACCCACAACCACCCGACCGAGATCGAGCCCTTCGGCGGTGCCGCCACCTGCGTGGGCGGCGCCATCCGCGACCCGCTCTCGGGCCGCAGCTACGTGTACCAGGCCATGCGTGTCACCGGCGCCGGCGACCCCACCGTCCCCGTGTCCGAGACGCTCGAGGGCAAGCTGCCGCAGCGCAAGCTCGTAACCACCGCTGCCGCCGGCTACTCCAGCTACGGCAACCAGATCGGCCTTGCCACCGGCCAGGTCAACGAGCTCTATCACCCCGGCTACGTGGCCAAGCGCATGGAGGTCGGCGCCGTCGTGGGCGCTACCCCGGCAAACCACGTGCGCCGCGAGTGCCCCGCCCCCACCGACAAGATCATCCTGCTGGGCGGCCGCACCGGCCGTGACGGCATCGGCGGTGCCACCGGCTCCTCCAAGACCCAGAACACCGAGTCCATCGAGACCTCGGGCGCCGAGGTCCAGA
>CABSKX010000087.1 GCA_902478365.1 uncultured Collinsella sp.
GTCACAGGAAATGGACGCGCACAGGATCGGAATGCTTCTTCCGCTCCTCCTCCTTTCTTCCGGGACGCCCGGGCGGCAAGAGCCTATTAAAAAGAGATGGATGGATTTCAAACTTGGCAAATCAAGGCGTAGCTAGTCACTCGCGTCCAAAGCCATTTGCCTAAAAATGAATACCGCTGACCGAAATGGAAAGATGGTAACAACGAAATAGATTAGTCGCACTTGTTTTTAAGAACCGTTTGTTCCAGCCCGCCCTGTTTGCAAACACCCCAACTATCATGAAATCCGTAAACAGAGGCGACATCAACACCTGACGCCGGCAAGTATGCGAGTGTCGTCTCTGCCTAAGGGGCAAGCCCCCGAGATTAGTTAGGAGAGGGGAAGAGATGGATAAAGTCAAAACGGCCTTCCAGAACTTTGGCCGCGTTATCGTCGACCCTATTTTGTACCTTTCGGTAACGGGCATCATTTTGGCCATCGCCACGGTATGCTCGCTCGGCAGCGGAGTTGTCGCAGATCTGGGCACGCTGCTCTCCGCGGCAACCAACTCCGCGGTGATCGGCAACCTGCCGGTGATTTTCGCAGTCGGCCTAACGGCAGGCTTCGCAAAGAAGCAAAAATCCAACGCGGCAGTGTTTGGACTTATTAGTTACCTCATGTTCCTGTATGTCAACAACGCCTACCTGACGCTCACCGATCAGCTGGCAAAAGCTGGCGCGATGGGTCTGTATGGCACTGGCCAGGCAACGGTACTGGGTCTTCAAGTTACCGATGTCAACGTCTTCGGCGGCGTACTCATCGGATGCTTCTGCGGTTGGCTCTACAACAAACTGATCGACGTAAAGGTATCGGAGTATATCCGGATTTACGGCGGACCCCGCCTGGCCCTTCTGGCGATGGTTCCGCTGAGCATTGTCTTCGGCATCGGAGCGACTATCGTGTGGCCCCCTATCGCCAACGCCATCAGCAACGCTTCTTCATTCATCGCAGCCTCGGGTGGTCTGGGCGTTTTCATTTACGGCTTCCTGAACCGCGTCCTCGTACCTCTCGGCATGCACCACTTTATGTGGATGCCGTTTGACTACTCCGCGATTGGCGGCACGGCGGTCGTCGCCGGCCAGAGTGTTTCCGGCGCAGCAAACATCTTCTATGCCGAGCTTCCCCATATCGCCGACGGATCCCTCACCACAGTCGACCCCTCTGTCCGCTTTGCCATGTTCGGCTTTGGCAAGGAATTCGTAACCCTCGGCACCGTGCTCGCAATGATTGCGACTTCCCGTCCGGAGAATCGAAAAGCTGTCGCAGCCATGCTGGTGCCCATTTACATCACCGCCATGCTCTCCGGCATCACTGAGCCGCTCGACTTCATGATCCTGTTCGCGTCTCCGATTCTCTGGGTTGCCTACAGCCTGTTCTACGGACTGGGCGAGATGCTCCTGTTTGTCCTGGGAGTCCGCTTGCTTAACATGTACGGTGGCATCGAGCTGCTCACGCTCGGCCTGCCTTTGCCAATGGGCGTCACCAAGTTCCCGATTTACATCGTCTTGGGCATCGTGTTTGCCGCCGTTTCGTTCATCGTTCTGGCGATGGTGATCAAGAAACTCAACCTCATGACGCCCGGCCGTTCCGCAGAGTGGTCTGCAGAGGTCTCCGGAGGCAACAATGCTCTCGAGTCCTCCGGAACTCCGGAAGTCGACGCAAAACAGCAGGAAATGGTGCAGAACATCATCAACGGCCTTGGCGGCAAGGACAATATCAACACCATGGGCTGCTGCATGACTCGTCTCCGTGTCGAAGTCAAAGATCCCGACAAGGTCAACGAAGCGACCATCAAGAAGGCTATCGACAAGGGCCTGTTTAAGAACGGCACCAATGTCCAAATTGTCGTGGGAACCAACGTGCACTCCGTCTACGACCTGCTGCGTCCCATCCTTAATCTGGAAGATTAACAGTCGCGTAATCGATAAGCGATAAGCGAGGAGACCTCATGTTGACCAAAACGTTTCATTCAATCCGAGGCATGTTCGAACGCCTGCTCAACATGTACAAAGAAAAGTCGACAAGGGGTCTTCTCGTACTTATGGCTGCATTCGCATGTGGTTTTATCTGGCCGCTCCTGGGTCTACTCGCTGCGGTTTGGACCCGGCGTTCAGGAAGGCACGCGGACGCAGGCAGCATTGCAGGCATGGCGGCGGTCATCAACATCGCTACCTACTTCGTGCAGATAGTAACCAAGATTGTCTGCAGCTCAATTTGATTTGAAAGGCATGAACAACATGAACGGATACAAGATTGTCATCTGCGGCGGCGGCAGCACTTATACCGCCGGTATCGTCAAAGACCTGATTGATCAAAAGGACGAACTGGGGATTCGTGAGCTTTGGCTCTATGACATCGACAAGGAACGCCAGGACACGGTCGCTGTGGTGGTTAAGGCAGTTATCGATGACCTTGCCCCCGAGATCCCCTTGCATGTAACCGTCGACCCCAAAGAGGCGTTTACAGATGCGAACTTTGTTATGGCGCAGATGCGCGTGGGCGGGCTCAAGATGCGTATCCAGGATGAGCAGATCAGCCTGCGCCATGGCGTAGTCGGCCAAGAGACCTGCGGAGCAGGTGGCATGGCCTATGGCATGAGGACCATCTTCCCCATGTGCGAGCTTGTCGATTTCTGCGAGGAGTACGCCTGCAAGGACTACTGGATCGTCAACTACTCTAACCCCGCTGCCATCGTAGCCAAGGCGATGCACAAGCTGCGTCCAAACGCTCGCATTCTCGACATCTGCGATATGCCGGTAGAGATTGAAGCCCGCATGGCGGAGATTTTGGGCTGCGAACTCGACGACATTGAAGTCGACTACTTTGGCCTCAATCACTTTGGGTGGTATACCAGCGTACGCTGCAAGGGCGTCGACGTTACGGACAAGCTCAAAGAGCACGTGCGTAAGTACGGTTACATTTCCGAGGCAAGCCTCAATGACGCATTGGTAAAGGACCCAGACTGGGCCCACACCTTCAAGAATGCGGCAACGATTTCTACGCTATTCCAGGATTACCTCCCCAACACCTATTACCAGTATTACCTGTTGCCCGATGCCTGCGTGGAGTACATGGACATCAATAACACGCGTGGCATGCAGGTCGTAAACGGCCGCGAAAAGCGTATCTTCGACGCATCTGCGGCGCTTAAGCGCGGTGAAAAGGTCGATCTCACGCAGTTCTACGTAGGCGTCCACGGCAGGTTCATTGTCGATGTCGTCAAGTCCCTGGCGAAGGATTTGCGCCATCGCCAGCTGGTGATTGTGCCCAATAATGGCGCAATCGAGAATCTCTCGGACGACGCGACCGTCGAGATTCCGGCGTACATCACCGATCGAGGAGCCGAACCGGTCCGCGTCGGGAAGATTCCCCGCTTCTACAAGGGCCTTATCGAGCAGCAGGATGCCTGCGAGGGCCTTGTGGTCGAGGCCGTTATCGAGGGCTCCTACCAGAAGGCACTCGAGGCCTTCACCCTCAATCGCACGATTCCCTCAGCGCGCGTGGCTAAGGAAGTCTTGGACGACATGATCGAGGCGAACAAGGGCTATTGGCCTGAGCTGAAGTAGAGAAGCCATCCAGATAGCAAAAGCACAAAAGGTGGCCTCAAGGCAAAATGCTTTGGGGTCACCTTTTATATGACTAAATCTCCGCAAAACTCGTAAAGATGAACGAATCGGCCTCGTGTTTTACACGATAGTTCTCTTGATAATCCTGATTGAATATAAGCGAATAAATAACCTGAAGCGTATACGTGAGCGAGATCATGGAAGAGTAATTGGCAACCTTTCCAATCACGCGCTCTGATTTTGGAATGAGCAAGACAGTGTCGCATTGCCTGGCGAGCGCCGAATCAGAAAACGCCGTGATTAAACACGGCTTGATTCCGCGCTCGGAAAGAGCGGCGGCGTATTTGGAATAATCATAGTGAATGCCGCTGTAGCTTAGGAATAAAAACAGGTCGCCGGGCCTACCGTTCTTAACGTGCAGTGTCTGCAGGCCACCGTCGTCCGCCATGGTGACATGACGATCGAGCTTGAGAAGATTGTTGCGAAAGATACATCCCGCCAGATAGCTTTCCCCTTTAGCAAAGATGTAAATTCGCGGGGCGCTAAGAACTGCCTTGGCGATTATGCTCAATTTGGCGCTATCGAGCTCGATTTTCGTTTGATCTATGACGCCCTTCAGGAGATTTGCAAGGTTGCCCTCGATGGCCTCAATTGAATCGGTACTGCCAAAAGGACGATTGTGATCGACAGTGGCAGCCAGAAGATAGTCTCCGCTTATCTCCTGGATGAGCTGCATGATCAACTCTCGATAGCCGCTTAGGCCCAATTTCTTACAAAAGCGGATGATTGTCGCGTTCGAGGTGTAAGTCTCCTGTGCGAGCTTTGCCATAGTGAGGGTCTTAAGGTCGCCGGTATGATTGAGCAGATAGGTAGCAATGGCTCGGTCGGTTTCATTAAAAGACGCGCTGTTACGCAGGCTGTCAAGAATCATGGTCGCTCCGATCGCTTTAGTTTGCCACTTAATTATGTCATTATCAAAACGACGGGCAGCTCTTCATGCGCTGACTCATGTCCTGCAATCTCTCTTCTGATATTCCGCATGCTTCGGCAACATTATTTGTGCGGAGCGCATCGCTCAAGTCGCAGCGAACAGATACGAAGAAGTTCCATTGCCAGAATTCATTGCCCGCTTTGAGACGCAGAGACGGCCTCCGAACAAGCTACATGCGGACTTGAGACAGCATAGCGCTCGCCCGTCGGCATCCTACAACCCGTATCCCCCACTCCCCTGTTTCCGTGTTGAGAGCAATAGACGGGGTTCCAAGGGAACTCGTCCCTTTGGCGCGCAAGGTCCGGGGATGGCGCGGTCCATCCCCGGCACTATTATTAGCTAAGGACCGCCGAAACTCCTCCCAATTGGAGTTTATCGGTCGATAAGTCAAGCCGACCGGCCCGCGATTATCAATGGTTTATTTGCTTCACATAATAAATTGACTCAGGATTCACCCGCAATTCACCCGCAAAGTAAACCGATAAAGAAAAAGCTCGGAAGCAATTTTGCTTCCGAGCTGCAAGTTCTTGGTCGCGGGGGCAGGATTTGAACCTACGACCTCCGGGTT
>CABSKX010000088.1 GCA_902478365.1 uncultured Collinsella sp.
GTCCAATTTGAGTGCGCGAAAGCGTCAGGCCCCCGGAGGGCTTTCGATACGCCGGGCAGTCTGGCCGCTAGCGCAACATGTGGGCAATCAGCTCGGCGCGAGTTCCGATACCAAGCTTGGCATACACTCCTGATAGGCGGTTTTTAACGGTGCCCGGCGATACTCCCATGTGGCGTGCTATTTCGGCGTTGGTCCATCCGCGGCAGGCGAGCATGGCCATGGTGAACTCCGTGGTCGTTAAATCGTCGGCCACGTCCTCGCCCGAATCGGGGTTGTGGATGCGCCGCCAGCCGTAGCTGAAGCGGTACGTGATCTCGATGATGCGTGCGAAATCGTCAGGGTATTGCGATTTTAGGCATGCCTCGATGAGTCCCTGCAAAAGGCCGTGGTGCTCGCCAATGAGCTCGATAAGGCCGTCGGGACGCGCAATGTCCCAAGCGGCTCCGAAGTGTGCCTTTGCGGCGTCGATATCCTTGAGGCTCATGCATGCCATGGAAGCCGCCAGGTGCAGGAACAGTTCCGAGATGGGATAGCTTCCCTGTTTCATGATCAGGGCATTTTCCACCATGCCCAGGCTGCGGCCGTATTCGCCGCGCAGATACAAGGCGTGCGCCATCACGTAGCTGGCGAACAGGCGCAGACCTTCGGGCAGATGCGCCGCAAGCGGATAAAACTCCTCGGCGGAATACGGGGAAGGCAAGTGCAGCAGGACGCTCGCGGCAGAGGCGAACAGGATATGCATGGCGTGGACGGCAGGCGATTCATCGTCAGGTGGCGTATCGAGGATGCCCGCAAGGCAACGGCGGGCATCGGCGATACGGTTGAGCGACAGACTGGCATATCCGCAGATAAAGCATGCAGAATAGCGCAGTGCGGGATCGGTGGCGTCAAGATAGGGGCGCGCCGTCTTGGCAGCGAGGGTGGCATGTCCGCGAAAGTACAGCGCTTCTGCCGTGGCAATGGCGCGCGAATCGGGGTCGGAAATGCCTGCAACCGCAGCGTCAATCTGCCCCGGCACAAAGGCAGTGCACATCAACGGCATGGGAATGCGCGGGTAGCCATCGCAGTCCATCTTCCATCTCCCATCAGGTGGCAACATTAGCAGCAATTGTACCCCTGCTGCTCGTGACTGGAATTTTTGGGTATTGCCTACGATTATGCCGAACGTATAAAGGAAGAGTCTATTGGCGATGCTCCCAAGGTGGCTACCGAAGCCTAGCTGGCCTCGATATTAGGAAAAATTGCCACCCCTGCAAAAAGCTCTGTCGCAGCGATGGGAAACACATCTTCTGGGCATTCCGGCGTCTCCAGCCAGCGCTGGACTGCTGCTGTCGCCTGCGCGTTGGCGAGCGAGGCGTGGGGACCGTCCGGCGACCAGCGGTGACGGGCGAGCCCTGCCGCGTGCGTGGGCCTCCATCGGTGTAGGCCCATGACCCCTATGGCATCGGAGAAATCCACCATGGCGTCCAGGACCTTACCGTCCGGCACGTCCGGTCTAGCGGCTCTCTTGAACCCGAGGTTGAGGGGGGTGTTGTACAAGGCATATGGGGCCGAGTGGAAGTGGATCAAAAGAGCGTTACTTGACGTTTCGTGCATAATGCCAACCGCCCCGCGACATCACGTTCGCAGCGCGCAGGGGCCGGAGGATCTTCGCGATGAGAGTTGACGTCTAATACCTTGCATTGTATAGTGTGTATAGCATAGTATGTGACGAGAGGAGGTGTGCGGATGGAGGCACAGATGAAGCGCGGCTTCCTGGAGGCCTGCGTGCTCGCGGCCGTCTCCGGCGAGGAGTCCTACGGCTACCAGATCGTGAAGGACGTGCCGGCGAGCATGGGGCTCACGGAGTCGACGCTCTACCCGCTGCTCAAGCGCCTGGAGAAGGCCGGGTGCATCACGGCGCGCTCCGCCGAGCACAACGGGCGGCTGCGCCGGTACTACCGCATCACGGACGACGGGCGAGCGCGCATCGAGGAGTTCCTGGCCGAGTGGCCGTCCGTACGGGAGATTTACGCATACGTTGAGGGGGCGCACCATGACGCGCGATGAGTTTCTGGGCCGGTTGGGCGAGCTGCTCGCCTGCCTGCCGGCCGAGCAGGTGGAGGAGACCAAGGCGTTCTATGCGGAGGCCATCGCCGACCGCATGGAGGACGGTATGAGCGAGGAGGAGGCTGTGGCCGCCATGGGCGCCCCCGGCGAGGTTGCCGAGGCCACGCTCGACGACCTGCCCGCCGTGCCGCGCGCGATCGCGAGGACGCGCCAGCGCAGCACCGCGCTGCTGTGGGTGCTGACCATCGTGGGCTCCCCGGTGTGGGTGCCGCTGCTCGCCGCCTTCGCCGCCGTGGCCGTCACGGTCTATATCTGCATCTGGGTGCTGGCGCTCTGCGTGTGGATCGTCGCGGCGGCACTCGGGGGAGTGGGCGTAGTCGAGCTCCTGTTTGCCGTAAGCGGCGTCACCGTCGGCCACTTCCCGTACGCCCTCGCCTCGGCGGGCGTGGGGCTCGGCCTCGTCGGCGTGGCGCTCTTCGTTGGTGCTGGCGCTTGGGCCGCCTCAAAACAAATTGCGCGCCTCTCGGCGCTCTGGGCGAGGAAGGCCGCCTCGCCCTTCTGGAAGGGTAGAGGCGAGAAGGGCGGCGTTGCCGCGCATCTCGCGGCGTAGAAAGGAGTGAGTACCATGACCAGCGCGAAGAAGATCTACCTCGCCGTGGCGGGCGGGCTCGTTGCCGCGGGTGTTGTCCTCGCGGGCATTGGCTTTATCGCTTCGGGTTTCGACCCGGCCGTGTTCACAACCCAAATCGACACACGCGACAGCACCATCGTGCTCGGCGGCGTCGATGTGGACGACCCGACGGGCCTCCCCCTCATCGAGCAGCTCGCCAATCTGGGCGAGATCGACACCTCCGGCGTCGCGGATCCCGCCGCGCCCTAGGCGCAGCGAGCCCGGGCGCTCTGCCCGCCAAGCTGCGTAAGCCGGCGAAACCCGAACCTCAACCTCTACGCAACTGGCCCCAAGCCTGCGCCGATTCGCTCTCAGCGCCGCGCGGGGGCCCGTGACGCATGCCCAAAAAGGTACGAGGAGAAAGGAACGCGATGACGACAACCACGCCCTTCCGCCTTCACGGGGCCACGCAGGACCGGAAGCGACTGGGCCGTGCGGTGGGGCTGTGCTTGGATTGGCTACACTGATATGGACAGTTCCGTGAGGGGCGCGAGAGACGGGACTCTGGGGAGATCTTCGAGGAGGAGTGTCTCGACTGGAAGCGCGGGTTCAGTGGAGCAGGAACCTAATCTCTGTCTCTCTTGCTTTTTTGATTTGTTGAGAAGCCGGCATTTGGGGGCATTTTGGATAGCGAACAGTTCAAACAAGAAGCTGAGAAAATAGAACAAAGCCTGAGTGCCTTGAGAGTCGCCGAGCGCAATGCAGTGATTCCCTTCATGAACGGCGACTTTACCCAATGGGATCTATATCTGGCATCCTCCTCTGAGTATGCGATGAGACTGATAGACGGATTCATCTCCATGCTCGAGTCGAGGAATCTTGTTTGCGTCGCCCAGCTTCTCCGCGCACAGGTTGGAGTCTGCCTGCGGACATTCGCATTATTCGCCGCCGAAGACCAGGATGACTTTCTCAAGCAGGTGTTTCAAGGTGTGCCTGTGAACAAGCTGAAAGATTTCTCGGGTGAGAAGATGTCCGATGGAAGACTTCAAGACTTACTCGAGAAGTTCGATCCAAAGATAAAAGATGTATACAAGGTGACGTCTGGATTCGTCCACTTCTCCATTGATATTCTGCCGAGCATGGGTGTGCCTGGGGAGGGCTATGAGGTCGAGTTTAATTTTGGAGCCGAGCCCAACGAGAGAAACAATGCGCCTCTCGTGGAATGCGGCAAGGCGTTCTGCCACTATTTCGACCTGCATCTCCAGATGCTCCATAAGGTGATTGCTTCGGATGAATGGTATGCCGATCGATTCCGCATCGATTCCGATGGTCCTGCAGACGAGGCCTCGAAAAGCGAGAAGGTGTAGGTCGAACGCATTGACGCTGCCTTGACAGCATCCCGATATGATAACGAATGGGAGGTTCCCTGCGAAATGTGCGCTTCTGTATATTCTCGCTAGGACGCCCTCGACCGATAAGGCATCGTTGAGTTCAATTTGAGTTCAGCTCGGGTGCCTGAAAATCGCCCAACTCTGATAAAAGGGGAGACGACGGTACACCACGTAGACGAGAGGCTATGGAAGTACACGATTTGATTATATTGGCGCGCTAAACCGCCCCGCTGCCCAACTTGAACTCCGCTCACGCGTGTATGGGGCTGCGAGAGGTAACGGCCTGCGGCCTCCTTTGTGTGCTCGATGATATCTTCGAGCATGCCGGGCATGGCGGAGACATTCGCTGCAATCCAGCCGTGTTCAAGCGCCGTTTCGGATAGGAGCGAGAGGGGGCTGTCTTGCCCGTTTCCCTTGCACCCGTAAAGATGGTTGACAGTTTGGGGTCTCCCGGGTCTTTAGCTTTTACCGTGCTAGATGCCTCATGGAAACTGTTGGACTTTAATCAGACAGACCCAGCATGTCGTTTTCCTCCATGAGGACATCGGCTAAAACCGCAACACCTATGCTTGTTTAAGCAAACTTCCTGATAGTCGTGGAGCTGCTGTAGCCCGACATGCAGGACATCGCTCGGCTTAAACACCGGATGCCGCATCCGCGAAACGAGTTGCGGTGCACCCTGTTCCAAAAGGCTGTCAAGTACCATGGCGTGAGCGTTGGGGTAGCCATCATTCAGCGTGGATACATCCGGATGCGCATAGATCCAGACGATTCCAACGTTCTCGTATTTCCCGTGCAGGTAATCGAAGAGGGCAGGCGACACCATACAGTTGCCGCCGACGGTCACGACTCTGTCGGGGTTTTCTGCCGCAAGCTTCCTCTGCGCATCCTGAATCCCCGCCAGGACTTCGTCCTCGGCATAGATGCGAACTGTGGAGTGGGAAGGATAAACTGGACTTTCTTTTAAGGATCCTCAAGCGTATTGCCG
>CABSKX010000089.1 GCA_902478365.1 uncultured Collinsella sp.
TCGTCGGCAGCGTCAGATGTGTATAAGAGACAGACACCGTTATTTTGAACTCCACCACCACCGACCAGCGCTTTACCGATACGGCGACCCTTGCCAACTGGTACTACGGCCACAAGGTCACGGTCGCGATCGCCAATACACAGGAGAAGACCGCCAACGGCAACCCGCTCATGGCACGCATTAGCCAGACAGATTGGACGGACAAGACGATCGACGCCACGCTCGCCGACCCCGCCGCACAGGCAACGGTGTTCTCACTCGCCGGCGATGTGACCGAAAAGGTTAGCTACGATGGCCTTTCGGGCACGGTGCATGTTGGCGATAAGGTGGGCAGCGTTACGCTTAAACAGGACGGCACCAAGATTGCCGTCATGGACCTGGTTGCCGACGAGGAAGGAACAGGGCCCAATCCCATCGAGTGGCTGCTCGTGAAGCTCGACCGCCTGGGCCGCCGCATCGACAACCGCCCGCTCACAGCCGAGAGCGAAACCGTAGCCAAGGCTCCTGAGGTGTAGGGCCAAAGCGTTATCACATCGAACCAAATGAGGCGTCCAACGGGGCGCCTCATTTTTTTGAGGGTTCGAATCCCCAGCTGCCTTTCTTGATAATAAAAAAGGGCCCCGAATGGGACCCTTCTTTAAAGTCAAACTGGCGGAGAGCTGGGGATTCGAACCCCAGATGCCCTTTTGGGGCATACTCGCTTAGCAGGCGAGCACCTTCGGCCTCTCGGTCAGCTCTCCGTAACAGCCGTTCTATAGTAACCAAACAGTCGAGGATGGGCAAGGGGGAATTTGGAGCGATTCCATTTTACCTTTCCCGTACCGCCTCCAACAAATAGTCGCGCATATACGGAATTGCAAACGAAACACAGCCATAGCCCGCAGGCTCAATCAGTCCCGTATCGATCAGACGTTTGCGATACGACCCGACTTTATTCGCCGGCAATCCCATCTTTTTGGCAATATCACCGTTCGTAATCTCGCCGCCTTCGCATTGCGCCATCGCCGCGAGATATTGAAACTGCCGCTCCGACACCCTGCGCAGCGCGGGGGCAATCACCATGGCATTGAAACTATCAAGAGCCGCCTGGACACCCTTGCGAGCCGCCTCTTCACTCACGCTCTCCGACCCGCTGCGCGCAGCAACCTGCCAAGCGTAATATCCGACCAACTGGACCATAAAGGGATAGCCTGCCGAAGCCTTTGTCAAAAGCTCAGCAACGCCTTCGTCGAGTTCCTTGCCCGCACGCCTCATCGTATCCTCAAACGATCCGCCGACTTCAAAATCTGAAAGCCGCGTGAGTTCGATATGCTTCGCCCTCTGAAGGAACGTCAACGTATCATCCACCACCACGCCATCCACAGAGGTTGGCAAACCAGCGAATGCAAAGGCGACATTCGCCCCTTGGCGAATCAAGAGCTGCATTTCATTACCCAGCTCGCGCATTTCCTCAGTTGAGGCGTCCTGAATCTCATCGAGTGTGATGAGCAAACCACCTCGCTTCGCGGCATCGTACATCGCCTCGCCCAGATGAGAGGCTGACTTCGACAGCTCCACGGAGCCAAGGCTGACTCCTAAAATCGATGGGGAAATCGACATTGATGCAAGACGAACATTTCGCTGCAGAGCCTCGAGAATTCTGTCGCAAAAACCGGCATTTGAGGCGACGTCGACAACCTCGAATCCTTTTTTGCGCGCAAGATCGCCCAATGCGTTGAGGAGCACCGTTTTACCCGTGCCTCGGACACCCGAGATGCGCATGAGTCGATCGGGGGCACCAGGGCCATTCTCAAGAGCCTCGGCAAAGTCATCCAAAACAGCGTCGCGTCCGATAAGCTCAGGTGGATTCATGCCCGCTGTTGGCTTAAAGGGATTAATAGCTTTTGACATTCGACCTCCTCTGCCAGTTTTAACAACTTTAACAAAGTTTAGCAACTTTAGCAGAGTTTAACAGTTTTAGCAGGCTCGGCGGATTTATGCCTTACCGATTCTGTCGGGTCCTCCCGCCCGCGCCGATACAAATAGCGCGGTGCGGCCCCTCTATACCGCCCCTACCCCAGCGAGCGGTTGAGGGAGCCGAGCTCATCGTTGCCCATGGTGCGCCACATTTGATAGATGCAGCCGCGCGCCAAGAAAAAGAAGCCGTTATCGACAAGTTGCACGGCGGCATCCGCGAGTTGATTGGTCACGGCGGGCACCGGCGGCAGCTCAAGACCTGCCTTGCGGATGGTCTCGACAGCCTCCTCAAACGTGGGCGGTTTGATGGCGCCCATCTCGTTCATAAGGCCCTGCATTTCCTCCTGCGCACTGCCACCCGACTCCTCGCCGCGCGGCACCAGGCGATAACATGCCAGCGCCAGCTCGAGCTGGTCGCAGTTCCAGTAGGCAAACGCCAGGCGATAGAACAGGTAACCGATCGAAGGCCGGTCGCTGGCAATGCGCAGGCCGTGGCGCGCTACCTCGATAATCTCGTCATAACGCTCCAGGCGTGCTAGCACGTTAATCAGGGCAAAGTGAGACTGCATGGACGAGCGCGCCAAATCGTAGAGACGGCGCACCTCGGGCAGCGCACGCTCAAAGTCCTCTTGTTCGGCGTAAAAGCTGCAAATCTCGTGCTGGGCAAAATACAGCGCATCGGGAGCGCGAAGGATACGCACGGAACGGTCCTCCTCCATCACCGGCAGCACCATGCGCACCAGCTGGTTGTCGCAGAACTGGGTCTGCACTGGGCCCGTCGCCAAAAGCTCAGCAACCGTACACTTGGCTTCCAGCTCCTCGACAAGGCGAGAAAAGCCCTCGAAAGCACCAGCTCGGTCAACTTTGAATTGCTCGCGCAGCTCGACGACACGGGCGACATACGGATCGTTGTCCTCCTCCATGACCTCAAGCTCGTCAGCCGTATCAGCGAGCAGTAAATCGCGAAGCGCAGGCGGCAATGGACGATGGTCATCGCGTGGTCGGTCGTGAACCTCTGCAGGTTCAATCATGTCCGGCGCATCTGCCTCATATGCCTCGAGCAAATGCCTGCAGGGCATGTCGTCCATATCCATGCTCTCAAGATCCTTGGCGACAGAAACGCAATCGGCCAGATAAGCCGCACGGCCAAAGGAATACGTTTCGACAACGCGCTCGCCCTGCTCGCCGTCGGGAGCCGCAATCTGCACGTAGCAGCGCGTGATGCGAGCGCCCGAAGCAAAGCAAGCCGCCGCGAGCGTAAGCGCGATACGCGCATCGTGCTCAGTGGCCCATGCCGTGCGCTTAGGCTCATCCACCTCGCGCCAGGCGTCATCTTGAGCATCGTATTCGCGCTGCGGCATAGCATCGACAACCGTGCGGCCAAATCGCACCAGCACGATGCCCTCGGCGACGTTCGCTCGATAGGTGTAGTCGAGCCGCGTGACCACGTTGAGTGCTTCTACGATACGTGCAAAACGGGTGCGAACGTCCCACTCGCCACCCGGCTGGCACGCAACCGTCCCCGGCTTGGCCCACGGGTTGTCATTCGACAGCGTTTCGAGCAAGCGAGGAACGTCGTTTGTCGTCTTGCTGATATGCCATAGGTCAAAGAGCGAGCAGCCCTCAAAGCTTGGCGACGAGGCAACGGGGCCCAACCCTGCCCCAATACGCTCAAGGATGCCCGATAGGCGGTTCAGGCGGCACTCGACGGCAAGTAGGGTATCGATCTCGTCCTGGTCCAGCAGGCTACGGTCAAAATTGAGATAAAAAAGCCTCGAGCGATCGATGCGCGCCAGGCTCATTTCGGTTTTGGCCGCGATGGTGCGCAGGCGAGGCAGATTAACTTCGCCCATCAAAGCGGCGGCATAGCGCTCAATGCCACTTGGATTATCTGTATGGTCAATGCGGTAGAGCAACGTTTCGATTGCATCGGGCAGCGGTGTGGAATCAAAACCCAGCAGTACCTCAACCGGCTCGGGGAGTTTTACAAGCTTGATCTTGTCGACAGCATTTTTCATGCCCTCGTCGAGGCCGTCGGCATCTGCCGTGCCCGAGACAGTGTTTTCAGAATCGGCGAATATCACGTAACGCAAGAACATCGAGGCCATGAACTCGCCGTAGCGAAGGCTGCGCGTCGAATTCCACGTCTCGCGATCGGATTGTTCGCGCATGGTGCCTTCGGGAGAGCCGATGACTCGCGCCCGGGAGTGCATCGTCCCATCGGTACCCCTGACCGCAATCTCACCGATGTTGGAATCGGACTCGTCAAGAATCAGTTGCATGTCGGGATCGTCGGGCAGCGATACCTCGTTAACGGGACGGTCCACCTTATAGACCTCACCCGAAACGCACACGTAGCCCAAAAGCGACACATGGCTTTTGCCGACGAATTCGACGACATAGCATGATTCATGCGGGTCCTCGCCAAAGAGCTTCCAAACCACGCCATACGAGCGTCCCGCAGGCTGCTCGGGCATGGCCGGAAAGCGCTTTTTGGGATCGAGAAACCTGAGCTTGTATGTCGGACGCTCTGCCACGAAATATCACCCTGATCGGTCGTCTAAAGAAAGAGCGCGCCACGGGCTCACCGAGGCGCATACTCGAAATCTTACACGAGTCGATGGGAAATAGTCCCCATTGACCGAGGTTCGAATCCATGCGGCGTCCGCCTAAAAGAAAGGCTCTGTTAGACCAGGATTGACATACATGTGTCCCCACGGTGCCATATCGTTGA
>CABSKX010000090.1 GCA_902478365.1 uncultured Collinsella sp.
CGGTGGGGCCGGGCGCGCAAATGCAAATGCGCGCCCGGCCCCACTTCTAAGTTGCGGTGAAATAGGGACTGTTTTTGCTGGCAAAAGGCCTAATTAATCCCTATTTCACCGCAAGTTTTGATCAGTTGTTGGGATTACTTCACCTCGACGGGCTTGGCGCCGGGATAGCGCTCCTCAAAGTCTAGGCGGTACTTATTGTCATTGGTGCCCGCCACGTTGTCGCGCGACAGCGGCGCCACGATCTCGTTCTTATGGTCCGCGGGCTTTGCGTACTTCAAGCTGATCTCCCAGGCATCGCAGATCGCATCGATGCGGTGATCCAGGTCGTCGTACAGAGCAATGATGTCCTTCCACGAGCTGTAGTTCTTAGAGCTTGTGGGGACGTCCAGGTCCTCGACAATGTCGTAATACTGCTCGATGGTGTCCTCCGTGCGCTCGGCGACGTCAGCGAGATTTTGACGGGTGGTACGATCCTCTTCCAGATAGCTGCCATTAAACGTCTCTGCGCAGGCACGGACCTGGCTATCGAGATCTTCCAGCAGGTCGTAGTATTCACTCAGGCGACGGTAGAGGTTCTGTTCGGAGAGGCTTGCTTCGCCGCCATCCTCGTCGTCATCGTCATCATCGTCGTACAGGCTGTTGGGATTGCCGAGAGGCTTTGGATCATCGTCGTCGACGTCATGGTGCAGCTTAGCTACCTCGGCAGTCGTCTGCGTAGCGGAGTTGTCGAACGGCTTGATCACAAAAAAGATGACCAAGGCGATGATGATTGCCAACAGCACAACGATAACGGCGACAAGCGCCCTGGTAGCGCTCTTTTTTGCGGCGGGGGCCTGCGGTGAATCAGGCGCGTACGTAGATGCCGGTTGCTGTTGGGGCGGGGTGTCCGCGACGGGTATGCGCTGCGTCGTTTCGACCGCTGCGGGGCTGGCGGCGGGGTCGGGGCGATAGGCGAGGGGGTCGTCCGGCTTAGCTTGCGGCGTATCGAGGAAGCCGGTCTGCTCAAACGCGGGTTGGCCATTGCTTGCGGTTGTCTGCTCAACGGGTGCACCGCATGAGGTGCAGAACTTGGCATCATCTGCAAGAAGTTTGCCGCACGAGGCGCAATACCGAGACATTGCCACTCCTTTCGCCACATTTCAATGCAATACGACGATTATACCCAGCGTCCAAAATTCCCCATCATAAGTTGCGGTGAAATAGGGACTGTTTGGCGGTCTCAGGGCTTCAACCAGTCCCTATTTCACCGCAACTTTGGAAAGGCACCATTAGCCATTGGGGACGCGCCGAGCACTGGGGTATCATGGCTTGGTTGATATATCTGCATTTACGCGCCTTATAGGAAGGGGCTGCGCTCATGGCTTTTGAGCCCGCTCAACATAGCTTTATCACGCTCGAGGGCGTCGATGGTGCCGGCAAGTCCACGCAGGCGCGTCTGCTTGCCCGCGCGCTCGAACTCGCTGGCTACCAGGTTGTGAGCCTGCGCGAGCCGGGCGGCACCGCCATCAGCGAAAAGATCCGCGCTCTGCTGCTCGACCCCGCCAATACGGCGATGGGCGACACCTGCGAGTTGCTGCTCTACGAGGCGGCGCGCGCTCAGTTGGTGCACGAGGTCATAGCTCCCGCCCTCGCGGCCGGCAAGGTGGTCCTGTGCGACCGCTTCTACGATTCCACGACCTGCTACCAGGCATTTGCCGACGGCCTCGATCGCCAGATAGTGTGCGATGCCAATAACCTGGCCGTCGCGGGAACACACCCGGCGCTCACGCTCGTCTACCACATCACGCCCGAGCAGGCGGCGCTACGCATGGCAGCCCGTGGCGCGGCAGATCGCATGGAGGCAAAAGGCATGACATTCCAGGAGCGTGTTTACCAGGGATTTTGCGCCATTGCTGCCGAGGAGCCAAACCGCGTAAAGCTCATCGACGCCACTGCGACCGTCGAGGAAGTCTTCGAGAAGACGGTCGAGCAGATTCGCGCGTACGGTCTCGTCATTTCGCAAGATGCTGTCGTCGCCGCGCTTGCCAAGGAGGCCGAGTAACATGGCCCCCGCTCAGGCAAGCCTGCTGGCCAAGCTCGACACCCAAGAGCGCGTTCGCGATTTTTTGACCAACGCCGTCGCCAGCGGCCGCGCATCGCACGCCTACCTGTTTTTGGGCGCTCCCGGTGCCGGCAAGCTCGATGCCGCATGGGCGCTCGCCCAGGCCTTCCTGTGCGAGCAGGACGGCTGCGGAGCATGCGACAGCTGCGTACGCGTTGCTCGGCATACGCATCCTGACGTGCACTATTACACGCCCGAGAGCGCCACAGGCTACCTCATTGCCCAGACCCGCGAGCTGCTCGATGACGTGCCGCTGGCGCCCATCCGTGCCAAGGCCAAGGTCTACATCATCGATCGTGCCGAGCAACTGCGCGCTAACACCGCCAACGCGCTGCTCAAGACACTCGAGGAGCCGCCCGAGGGCGTTATGTTCATCTTGTTGGGCACCTCGGCAGACGTGATGTTGCCCACCATCGTGAGCCGCTGTCAGTGCGTGCCGTTTCGGCTGGTGTCGCCCACCGTGGCCGCGCAGGCCGTGAGCCGCGCGACGGGTCAGGATCTCGCGCGTTGCCGCATGGCGGTCGCCGTGGCGGGAAGCCCCACACGCGGCATCGAGTTCCTTAAGAGTGCCGAGCGCCAGGATGCTCGCCGCCAAATGGTCCGCGCCATCGATTCGCTCATCGCTGCCGACGAGGCTGATGTGCTCAGCCGCGCCAAGTCGCTCATCGTCGCCGTTAAGGCGCCGCTCGCCGAGGTCAAGTCCACACAGGAAAAGGTGCTCGAGCAAAACGCCGACTACCTGTCGCGTGGAGCATTGAAGCAGCTTGAGGACCGCAACAAGCGCGAACTCAACGCGCGCGAGCGTTCGGGTATCATGGAAGCGCTGGCGAGCGCGCGGACGCTCATGCGCGACGTGCTGCTGACACTTCAGGACGAGGCGGCCGACGTCGTGAACGAAGACGTGCGCGACACGATCGGGCGGCTTGCCGCCGCGACGAATGTTGCGGGTGCCACCCGGGCGCTCGAGGCGGTCGCGACCGCCGAGCGCAACATCGCCAGAAACGTTACTCCCCAGCTGGCCATCGAGGTCATGCTGTTCGATATCAGGAAGGCACTGAAATGCCGTTAGTCGTACCCGTTAAGTTTACCTACGCCTCGCGCGACCTGTGGTTTGATCCGCAGGATCTGGATATCCTCGAGGCCGATTATGCCATTTGCTCCACCGAGCGCGGAACCGAGATCGGCCTGGTCACGGCCGATCCCTTCGAGGTGCCGCAAGATGAGATCGGCCAGCCGCTCAAGCCCGTGCTGCGCGTGGCGAGCGACATCGACCTGCAGCTTGCCGACGACCTGGCCATCCAGGGCGACGAGGCCATGGTCGATTTCCGTCGTCTGGTCAAAGAGCTCGACCTCGAGATGAAGCCGGTCGGCGTCGAGTACCTGTTTGGCGGCGAGAAGGCTGTGTTCTACTTTGCGGCCGAGGAGCGCGTCGATTTCCGTCAGCTCGTCAAGGACCTGTCCTCGACGCTGCACATTCGCGTCGACATGCGCCAGATCGGCGTGCGCGACGAGACCCGCCTGGTGGGCGGCTATGCCCAGTGCGGCCAGGAGCTCTGCTGCACGCGCTTTGGCGGACAGTTTGAGCCGGTTTCGATCCGCATGGCAAAGGAGCAGGACCTGCCGCTCAACTCGTCCAAGATTAGTGGCGTCTGCGGCCGCCTGATGTGCTGCCTGCGCTACGAGTTCGAGGCGTACAAGGACTTTAAGAGCCGCGCGCCCAAAAAGAAGACGCTTATCGATACGCCGCTTGGCAAGGCGCGCATCCAGGAATATGACACGCCGCGTGAGCAGCTGGTGCTGCGCCTGGAGAACGGCAAAGTCTTTAAGGTCAACCTGGCCGATATGACGTGCTCGGAGGGTTGCAAAAAGAAGGCCGCCGAGCAGGGCTGCAACTGCCGCCCCGACTGCGTGACGCGCGACGTGCTCGAGCGCATCGAGTCGCCCGAGATGCGTCTGGCGCTCATGGAACTCGATCGCGAAAACGGCGTCGACGTGGGCGATGGCCTGTCGAGCGCCGATCGTCTGGCCGGCACATCGATGCCCAAGCGCCGTCGTCGCGATGCCGAATCCGATGCTCGCACCGCTCAGGGCCAGGGCGAGGGCCGTGGCCGTGGAAAGGGCCGCGGCAAGGCCGAGACACCCGAGGCCGAGGAGGCCGCCGGTGGCCGTCGTCGTCGCAAGCGCGCGGCGTCCGTCGACAATGGCGAGACCGCGGGCAAGAACGCTTCCCGCGAGCGCGAGGTTCAGCAGCCCCAGCAGCAAAACCGCGGCGGTGGCATGAATCCCACGCGCCGTCGTCGCCGTCACCTGTCGAGCGAGGAGCGCGAGGACGTCTTCCGCGCCGCAGCTGCTCGCGAGGCCGGTGCCGCTCCCAAGGGCGTCTCGGCCTCCGATGCGCCTGCCGACAAGGCTGGCAAGCCGCGTGGCGAGGAGGAGCGCGCGCCACGTCCGCGCCGTCGCCATTCCTCGGGCACGCAGCAGAAGCCCTCGGTTCCTTCCGTGGCCGATCAGGTTTCGGATGGCGAAGTCAAGGTCACGCGCCGTCGTCCCGGAGATGGCGGGGGAGCGGCTGCCAAGGCTTCGCGTGGC
>CABSKX010000091.1 GCA_902478365.1 uncultured Collinsella sp.
GCGCAACGCGTTGCGCTGAGTCCTGAGGCTGTTGCAATGAAAATGAGAATCAAGGGGGCTTTTTTAGCTACTTGCGTATGGCCACAACAGGGTGCTATAGTATTAGAGTTTTGTCTATCTTAGGGGTATTATCCCCTTTTTGAATTGCACCTTCTGGAGGCCCTGTTCATGGAAGAGATGGAAGTCAATCACGTCGACGACATCCACGAGAAGCTGACCGATATGGTGGGCGATCGCGTTAAGGTGAAGGCCAACATGGGCCGCACCCGCGTCGTCGAGCGCATGGGCACCATCAAGAGCGTCCATCCGGCAGTCTTTATCGTCGAGGTCGACGAGCGCCGTGGCCGCAAGTCGCGTCAGTCCTACCAGTATATTGATGTTCTCACCGGCCAGGTCGAGCTGTTCGACCCCGAGAGCGGCGAGCACATTTTTACCCCGCTCTGCAATCAGCTCGAGGAGCACTAGCGGTGACCGATTGGTCCCTGATCCTTTCCGCGCCGGCAAAGATCAACCTCTATCTGGGGGTTCATACCGAGCGTGACGACCGCGGCTACCATAAGGTCGATTCCCTGATGGCAGCCGTCGGTCTTGTCGATACCGTGACGGTTACGCCGGCACAGGCGCTGACCGTCCAGACGATTCCGGCATCCGACTTTCCCATGCAAAAGAATACGGCGTATCGTGCGGCCGCTGCTATGGCCGAGCATTATGGTCGTGAAGCCAACGTCTGCATCACGATCGAGAAGCGCATCCCGTTGTGTGCCGGCCTGGGCGGTCCTTCGACGGATGCCGCGGCGGTCATTGTCGCCTTGGCAGAGAGTTGGGGCATCGACCGTGCCGATTCTGCGTTGGACAACATCGCGCGCGGCATTGGCGCCGACGTTCCCTTCTTTTTGCATGCCAGCCCTGCATTTTACGTGGGTGGGGGAGACGTGCTGGCAACCGAGTACTCCGCACTACCCGCGACACCCGTCGTGCTGGTCAAGCCGCGCGGGGCAAGCGTTTCAACAATTGAAGCCTATCGACGTTTTGACGAGACCCCAGCGCCTGCGGACAAGCCCGGAGCGATCGCATCTGCCCTTCGCTCGGGAGATGCAGAGGCGGCCTACGCGCTCGTTCACAACAACCTGGGTGTCATTTCCACGCAGATGGAGCCGCGGATTCAAACGGTGCTTGGCTGGCTTCGTTCACAGGACGGTACCATTGCCGTAAACGTGTGCGGTTCGGGTGCCTGCTCGTTTGCTCTCTGTGATACCGCCGCCACGGCAGTCAATCTTGCGGCAGCCGCTCAACAAAACGGCTGGTGGGCTTATGCAACGGAGCTCGTTTCCGACACGGTTCGCATTGAAGCGCCAAAGAAGTAAAAATTTCTCTGGCACACGACGGAAATCTTTGTTACTATAGTCGAGCTAACGGGTTGTGGCTCAGTTTGGTAGAGCACTGCGTTCGGGACGCAGGGGTCGCTGGTTCAAATCCAGTCAACCCGACCAGAGCATGAGGAGGGACCGCTTCTTGCGGTCCCTTTTTTTAGCTATTGTTGTGATACCGCGATACCCGCGGTATACTCATTCGAGCTTGTCTCGCTGTATTGTGGAGGTCTACATGTTTGGACTGAGGGCTCCTGAGCTCATCATTATTCTCGTTGTTGTCCTGATTATCTTTGGGCCTAAGAACCTGCCGAAGCTCGGTAAGTCCCTCGGCTCTACCGTCAAGAATATCCGCGAGGGTATGGAGGGCGACGATAAGGGCGAAACCAAGCAGGCCGAGGACGTTGTGGTCGAGGAGTCCAAGGAGGACAAGGAGATCGCAGAGCTCGAGGCCAAGCTCGCTGCTGCCAAGCAAAAGAAGGCAGAGGACAGCGACGCGGACGCAGAGTAGTCCCATCCCTTTGGGGTGAGCACCTGACCGGCTTGCCCGCAGGCTAGCCGGTCTTTTTCGTTTTTGTTGACAGTTGATCGTTACATCATAGTTGGGGAGATATCCGTATGGACGCAAGCCAGATCGTACTGACCGCTGAGGGCCGCCAGAAGCTCGTCGAGGAGCTCGCTTGGCGTGAGGGCGATTACGCCAAGGAGATCGTCGAGGACATCAAGGAAGCTCGCGCGTTCGGCGACCTTTCGGAGAACTCCGAGTACGATGCCGCCAAGGACAAGCAGGCCCAGAATGCTGCTCGCATCGCCGAGATTCAGGCTATTCTCGCCAACGCCCAGGTTGCTGCCACCACGGGTGATCTGACCGTCTCCATTGGTTCCACCGTTTCGTTGATTGATCCCAACGGTGAGGTCATGGAGGTCACGCTTGTCGGTACCACCGAGACCAACTCGCTCGAGCACAAGATCTCCAACGAGTCTCCGGTCGGCCACGCCATCATTGGTCATGGCGAGGGCGACTCCGTCGAGGTCGTTACGCCTTCCGGCAAGACCCGCATCTACACCATCGCCAAGATCGCACGCTAGACCACGGTCCCGCGTAAAGGTATGTTTTCGCTCCCTGGGACCGAATCCTGGGGAGCGTTTTAGTTTGAGGAGCTAACTTATGGCAGAGAACCAGAACGCCGCCGATCAGGCATCGACGCTCAACGACGAGCGCGCCCCCCGCCTGGCCAAGCGCGCCTCCCTGTTCGAGGCGGGCCAGAATCCGTACCCCGAGCACTCCGAGATCGAGGACTACGTTGCCGACATCGAGGCTAAGTATGCCGAGCTTGCCGATGGCGAGGACACCGAGGACGTCGTAAAGATCGGCGGCCGCGTGGTTGCCAAGCGCGGTCAGGGCAAGATCATGTTCATCGTCGTCCGCGACGCGACTGGCGAGATTCAGCTGTTCTGCCGTATTAACGACATGGACGAGGCAGCCTGGAGCACGCTTAAGGCCCTCGACTTGGGCGATATCCTGGGCGTGACCGGCGTGGTCGTGCGCACCAAGCGCGGCCAGCTTTCCGTCGCTCCCAAGAGCGCGACCCTGCTCTCCAAGGCCGTTCGCCCGCTGCCCGAGAAGTTCCACGGCCTCTCCGACAAGGAGACCCGTTATCGTCAGCGTTACGTCGACCTCATTGCCAACGACGATGTTCGCGAGACCTTCCGCAAGCGCTCGCAGATCCTCTCCACCTTCCGTCGCTTTATGGAGTCCGACGGCTACATGGAGGTCGAGACCCCCATCCTGCAGACCATCCAGGGTGGCGCTACGGCTAAGCCGTTCATCACGCACTTCAACGCTCTCGATCAGGAGTGCTACCTGCGCATTGCTACCGAGCTACACCTCAAGCGCTGCATCGTCGGTGGCTTTGAGCGCGTGTTCGAAATCGGTCGTATCTTCCGCAACGAGGGCATGGACCTTACCCATAATCCCGAGTTCACCACGATGGAGGCCTACCGCGCCTTCTCCGATCTCGAGGGCATGAAGGCGCTCGCCCAGGGTGTCATTAAGGCCGCTAACAAGGCTATCGGCAACCCCGAGGTTATTGAGTACCAGGGCCAGACCATCGACCTTTCTGGTGAGTGGGCCAGCCGTCCCATGACCGACATCGTCTCTGACGTGATTGGTAAGCAGGTCACCATCGACACGCCGGTTGAGGAGCTTGCTGCCGCCGCACGCGAGAAGGGCCTGGAGATCAAGCCCGAGTGGACCGCCGGCAAGATCATCGCCGAGATCTATGACGAGCTGGGCGAGGACACCATCGTCAACCCCACCTTCGTGTGCGATTACCCCATCGAGGTTAGCCCGCTTGCCAAGCGCTTTGAGGATGACCCGCGCCTGACCCATCGCTTTGAGCTGGTCATCGCCGGCCACGAGTACGCGAACGCGTTCTCCGAGCTCAACGACCCGGTCGACCAGGCCGAGCGCTTCGCTGCCCAGATGGCCGAGAAGGCCGGCGGCGACGACGAGGCCATGGAGTACGACGAGGATTACGTGCGCGCCCTCGAGTACGGTATGCCTCCCGCGGGCGGCATTGGCATCGGTATCGACCGCGTGGTCATGCTGCTCACCAACCAGGCTTCCATCCGCGACGTGCTGCTGTTCCCGCACATGAAGCCCGAGAAGGGTTTCCAGTCCGGTGCCGCTGCTGCCAAGGCTGCCGAGGCCGGCAACACCGCGAGCCCCTTCGTCAAGCCGCTCAAGCCCACGGTTGATTATTCCAAGATTGCCGTCGAGCCGCTGTTTGAGGAGTTTGTCGACTTCGACACCTTCTCCAAGAGCGATTTCCGCGCCGTGAAGGTCAAGGCATGCGAGGCCGTCAAGAAGTCCAAGAAGCTGCTGAACTTTACGCTCGATGACGGTACCGGCACTGACCGTACCATTCTCTCCGGCATCCATGAATACTATGAGCCCGAGGACCTGGTCGGCAAGACCCTGCTCGCCATCACCAACCTGCCTCCGCGCAAGATGATGGGTATCCCCAGCTGCGGCATGCTCATCAGCGCCATCCACGAGGAGGAGGGCGAGGAGCGCCTCAACCTGATCCAGCTCGACGCTTCCATCCCTGCCGGCGCAAAGATGTACTAATTAGTTACGCGGTTCTACGAACCGCGTAACGGCTCGACGCTGCGCGGGCCGCATTTGGAC
>CABSKX010000092.1 GCA_902478365.1 uncultured Collinsella sp.
CCTGCCGTGGGCTTGCCGCCCTCGAGCTCGACCAAGCCGTCATAGCGACCGCCGCCACCGATGGAGCCGACGCCGGCACCGGGAGCCTCGACCTCAAAGACGGTACGGGTGTAGTAGTCCAGGCCACGCACCAAGGTGGGATCCTCGACATACTCGATACCGGCAGCGTCCAGATAGCGCTTGACCTGCTCGTAGTGCTCGCGGCACTCATCGCACAGGTTGTCGCCCATCAGCGGAGCGTCGGCCATGATCTCGCGGCAATGGTCGTTCTTGCAGTCGAAGGCGCGCAGCGGGTTGAGCTCGGCGCGCTCGCGGCACTCGTCGCACATCTCGTCGGCGTGATCGAGGATAAACTGCTTGACCTGCTCGCGATATGCCGGACGGCACTGCGCATCGCCCATTGAGTTAATAAGCAGACGGAGCTTGGACAGATCGAAGCCCAGGCGCTTGTAGAACTCCATGAGCATGATGATGCACTCGGCGTCGGCAGCCGGATCGGGAGCGCCGAGCCACTCGATGCCCACCTGGTGGAACTGGCGCAGGCGTCCCTTCTGGGGGCGCTCGCCACGGAACATGGCCTCGACATAGTACGCCTTAAACGGCGTGGAGCCCTGGGGAACTAGGTTGTTCTCCACGACGGCGCGCACCACACCGGCCGTGCCCTCGGGACGAAGGGCCAGGCGCTGCTTGGGCTTAAGCTTGGTATCGGTGCCCTCGGTAAAGACGCGCTCCAGGTTGGCGCCGCTAAACACGCGGAACATCTCCTTGCGAACGACGTCGGTCGACTGGCCGATACCGTGGACAAACACGTCAACCTGCTCGATCGCGGGCGTCTCGATGGGCTTAAAGCCAAACGGCTCGAACACGCCAGCAGCAATCTGCTGCATCTTTTGCCAGGCGCGCATCTCGGCGCCGATAAGGTCGCGGGTTCCCTCCGCCTTCTGTGCCTGCATGGGCAAACACCTTTCTTTTGTATCGCGTCATAGGTAGTGGACATTATACGGCACAAACACAAACAGCGGCGGTGCGTCTGACCGAACGAGGGTATGGGGACTCGTTCGGCCTGATGCACCGCCGCTGTTTGCGATCAGCTTTCCTCCGTCCCCTTCGGATCACGTGATCTGTTGGGGACGGAGGAAAACGGATCATTTCGTAGGCCCGTGGCCGCCTTGGAAACCGAATGATGGTACGAGCATCCATTCGGCTTCCAGGGCAGCCACGGATAGAACGGGGCGAACAGAAAAGAGCGACGGGCGTCTACTCCCCCGCCACGCTCGCGCGCAGCTTGGCGGCGATGGGCTCGGATGCCAGCAGGAACACGAGCATGACCACGGAGCACGCCAGGCACACAATCCAGGCGCTCGCAAAGGAGCCCGTGGCATCGAACAGCACGCCCGAGACGATGGCGCCGGTAGTGCCCAAGATTGCCTTGAAAGACAAGGGCATAGGCCTTATGGCCATGCCCGCAGGCTTGAAAGGCAAGGTTGGGCACTACCGGTGGTCGGCGATATAGCCCAAAGCGACTGCCGCATAAGCCGCGGCGCCGAGCGGCAGCTCGGCATCGCTAAAGCGTGCCTTGGGATGGTGCTGAGCAAAATGCTCGTCCGTATCAGTCGCGGCAGCGCCCACGGTAAAGTACGCGCTCGGTATCTCGCTCGAGATAAGCGCAAAGTCCTCGCTCGCCATGGCATGGAACAGCGGCAAGAAGGCGGCCTTGGGCAGCGTCGCACCCACATAGCCAAGCGAAGCCTGGGTCATGTCGTCATCGAGTACGAGCGGGGGAACATCCGAGAGCGTCTCGATAGTCGCCGGCGTGCGATACGTTGCGGCCACGCCGTTGACGACCTCGGCGATGCGGGTCTTGAGGTGCTCCATGAGCTCGACGTCGAAGCCACGCAGCGTTCCCTCAAGCACACAAGTGTCGGGGATGACATTTGCGGCCTGACCGCCGGCGAACTTGCCAACGGTAAGCGCGACCTCCTTGGCCGCCGGCACCTCGCGGGAGATGAGCTCCTGAAGTGCCAGATGCACATGGACGCCGGCCGTGATGGGGTCGATGCAGATTTCGGGGCTCGAGCCATGGCCGCCCTTGCCCTGCAGCGTGATGCGGAAACCGTACACGCCCGAGAGCGCCGGGCTGCCATAGAGCACCAGGCCAAGCGGCGACTGGCTATTGACATGCATGGCAAAGGCGACCTGGGGACGCGGGTCCTGCAGCAGACCGTCGGCTATGGCGGCGCGGGCGCCCTCAAAGGTTTCCTCGCCCGGCTGGAACAGCAACTTAACCGTGGCGTTAGCGTCGACAAGCTCGGACTCGCGGGCCTTGAGCAGGCGCGCCGCACCAAGCAGTGCCGTCGCGTGCATATCGTGTCCGCATGCATGCATGCAGCCGTTGGTGGATGCAAAGGACTCGCCGGATTCCTCGGCAACGGGCAGGGCGTCCATGTCGCCACGGAGCATGATGACCGTACCGGCCTGCTCATTCGTGCAGACGCCATTACCCTGGGCCGCGGCGGCACCGGCGCCGACAAGGCCCACAACACAGGAACCATCGACGAGCGTGGCAAATGGGATGTCCATCTCGGTCAGGCGTGCTTGGATATACGCAGAGGTCTGTGGGAGGCTATTACCCAGCTCGGGCATCTGGTGTAGATCGTGTCGCCACGCAGCGAGCTCGTCTGCAAAAGCCTGAGCTTCTGCAACAAGACCGTCACCGATAGCGGTCTGCGCCGCTGCGGTGGCCTTGGGCGCTGATTGCGGTTGAAGATCGGACAAAGCTGGTGCCATAGATGCCCTCCAGTATCGTTTTTGCAGCAAGCACTTTGATAGCATAAAGTGCAAGGTACTACTTTAAGGGCGAGGCATAAAAAATGCCGCCCCGGGAGGGCGGCGCAACAAGTTGTTTACAATTGCGGACGCGGCTTTCGACGCAAAAAATCGAAATGCGTCTCGCTCAAGATAATCGAAAGAAAGATGAGCGCGAAACCGGCGAGCAGGCGCGAGGTGAGCGCCTCCCCCATCAGCAGCACCGAGAACAGCACACCCGAAGGCGACTCCATCGAAAGGAGCAGCGAGCCCGTCGAGGCTGGGACGTGCGCCAATCCAACGTTTTGGATGAGCAGCGCCACGCACGTGCAGCCCACCGAGAGAAACGCCATCGCACTGATAAAGCTCGGCGTCCACACGGACAGAGGCGCTTGGGTCTCGAATAGCAGCGACGTTGCCAGGCTCAGCACGCCGTTGCCCACAAACATCCAAAACGTGATGACGTTGATGTCCATTTTGCGACCGTACTTGGCAGTCACCGCCATCTGGATGGCGAAAAAGGCCGCACCCGCCAGCGTAATGACGTCACCGATGTTGAATTCAACGCTATCGAGCGCCACCAACCCAATGCCCGCCAAGCACAGCAGCGCCGCGCCCAGGTTATAGCGGGTGAGTTTTTCGCCGCTCAGAAAATAGCTCGCGAACGGCACAAGGATGCAATACGTGCCCGTCAAAAAAGCATTCTTGCCCGCCGTAGTATATGCCAGACCGACCGTCTGCAACGCATAGGCCGCCCACATGAGCACGCCCATACTCAGGCCAACGATCAGGTTGCGAGCGTTGAGGTGCGCGATGATGCGCTTGTGGAAGACGGCAAACATGACCAACGCTGAGGGCAGAAAGCGTACATAGAGCAGTTCAAACACCGGAATGGTGTCGAGCGCGTCCTTCATAGTGGTAAAGGAGTAGCCCCAGATAATCGCTACCGAAAGCAGTAGAACTTTCCAGAACAGCGGCGAACGAGCACCGGCACCGCGGGAGGTGCCGCCCGCACCCAGGTCCTCGCGAGCAACAGGGCTATCGGGCAAGTTCTCGATTTCGTTGGCAGCGTATTGGGCCATGGAACATCCTCGCACTCAATCTGGGCGTGGTGTCCGCACGCGTATGGCTGCGTGCCGCCTCATGGTCAAATAAAAACGGGACGCACCGGACCCCCGGCACGCCCCGCTACTGTAGCAATAACCAGCGTTGCACCGCAATCCAGCCCACTAAAGTACCGACTTGAATAACCTCGATGTTCCGTCAACGTCAGCGAAAACGGCCCCAAGCGAGCAAGGTGACGTGAAATGAAAGGGCGCTGACCTTCTGGTCGCGCCCTTGAAGTTGAACGTCAGATTGCC
>CABSKX010000093.1 GCA_902478365.1 uncultured Collinsella sp.
CCGCCGCATCTTCGTCCGACTTATCGGTTGCGGGCTTGAGCGTATGCCCGCCCAAGGTAAGGGCATGGCCGCCAGCCATATACTTGGTGTACAGGTCGACCAGCTCGCCGCCCATATCACACGTGAGCAGATACTGGTCGTGACCGATGTGCACCGGCTCCTCGCCCATCATCTGACGCAGTTTGTTGTACTGGCTCGCCGGCGTCACAAACAGACCCATCGTATCGGCATTGCTACCCCCGAACGCCTTGGGAAGCTTTTCGCCCATGGCCTTGCACATTTCACTTGGAGTCACCGAAGGATCCGAACCGCCAAACGGGTAACTCAGATACGAATCGATCTGCACATGCTCACCGGCAACATCGGCGATATTGACCTTCTTGCCGGTCTCGTCGTTGTTGTCCGCCGACTTGCCCTTAATACCGTCTGCAACGTTATCGTGATCGATACGATCGCCGTGCCATGCGGAGTACAAATCGACCGTACTATCGGCCAGCACCATTCGATCGGCCTCAGACGGATTGAAAGACTCTTTGTAGAAGTCGAGCGTATCGGGCGTGTAATAGACATACGTCTGCGACATGTCGGCCGGATTATAGCGCTCCAGGTTTTCGTTCATCACATTGGCAATCGACATACCGCACGTCACCGAGGTGATGGCCAAAAACAGGAGCATCGCGATGACGCCCATCGAAAAGCACACCGTGTTGACCTTGGCCGCAAGCTGGCGCACGGTAAACATATTGAGGCCGCGCCAATATACGCTGCGCAGGCTCTGCAGCAGCTTGATGAGCATGCCCGAGAGTCCCCAGAACAGGGCAAAGGTGCCCACGGTAACCATAGCGGTCGTAATGCCAAACTGGTTCATGGCCTCTTGCAGCTTGCTGTCCGTCGCGGTTAGCGGGAACCCATCACGTAGCAGACGGTAATAGGCCACGCCCACAAGCACCACGCCCACGGCAAAGATGGCAATCGCAATCCAGGGGTTGCGCGTCTTGATGCTCTCGTTGCGACGCTCGGCACCCATAAGCTCGATGAGTTTGGTACGACGCACGGCGCGAAGGTTCAGCAGTAGCGTGAGCACAAACATTACGAGCATGCAGGCAAGGGTCAGATTGAACGCATGCACCGAGAAAAAGAAGTGGAAATTGGCAATCTGTGTCTTAAAAAGCGAGGCCGTAAAGAACGTCATGAGCTGGGAGAGTCCCACACCCAGCACAATGCCGGCGACAAAGGCCACGACCGAGACAATCACCGTCTCGAGCGCCATGATCGTGGCGACGCGTCCGCGCCCCATGCCGAGCACCTGATACAGGCCAAACTCCTTCTTGCGGCGTTTCATGATGAAGTTATTGGCATACACCATCAAAAAGGCCATGACACCGGCCAAAAAGTACGTCAGGTCGCCGAGCATGCTGCCCATAACCTGCGCCAAGCCCTCTTCATCGATTCCGGCGATGTCGACCTGCATCGAGATGGTGTTAAAGGCATAGAAGACCGTGACGCCCAGGGTGAGCGTCAAAAGGTAGACGAGGTAGTCGCGGCCGGCGCGGCGGACGTTACCCCAAGCGAGTTTACAGAGCATCGGAGCCCTCACCGCCCATCATGGCAACGACCTCCATAATACGGTCGAAGAACTCTCGGCGGTCGGTGTCGCCGCGGCGCAGCTCGGTGAAGATCTTGCCGTCGCGGATAAACAGCACACGGCTCGTGTAGCTGGCGGCAAAGCTGTCGTGCGTGACCATGAGCACGGTGGCGCGCAGGCGGCGGTTGAGGGCCTCTAGGCTCTCGAGCAACAGGCGGGCGCTTTTAGAGTCGAGGGCGCCGGTAGGCTCGTCGGCCATGATCATGGTGGGGTCGGTGACGAGCGCGCGAGCCGCGGCAACGCGCTGCTGCTGGCCGCCGGACATCTGGTAGGGATACTTGTCGAGCACCTGACTGATGGACAGGCGCGCTGCCACATCCTGCACGCGGGTCGAGATCTCTGCCGAGTTTGTGCGGGCAATGGTGAGCGGCAGGGCGATGTTCTCGCGTGCCGTGAGCGTATCGAGCAGGTTGGAGTCCTGGAAGATAAAGCCGAGCTCCTCGCGGCGGAACTGCGAAAGCTTAGCCTGCTTCATGCGTGTTACGTCCTGCCCGTTGATGCGGATCGTGCCGCTCGTGGCGCTATCGATGGTCGACACGCAGTTGAGCAACGTCGACTTGCCCGAGCCCGAAGTGCCCATGATGCCGACGAATTCGCCGCGGTTGACGGTAAAGCTGACGTCGTTGAGCGCGCGGGTCACGTTGCCCAGCGCTCCGTATACCTTTTCGAGATGAGCGACCTCCAGTACCGGGGTCGCCATGTGCGTGGTTTGCATACCGAGTCCTTTCTTGCAATTAGTCTACGGCATCTATAGTCGCAAGAAGACGAGTCGGCTACCATCGATATGGCTTACGCTTGCCTTACCGTTGTGTAAGGTACGCGTAGCTACCCTGCCACGTGTTGATGTTGAGAGAGGACTCCTGTTGAAGACTGTTCATGTTGCCGCTGGGATCATTCGCAAGGAAGGATCTGATGAGCTGCTTGCCGTGCAGCGCGGCTACGGCGACATGCAGGGACTTTGGGAGTTTCCCGGTGGCAAGCTCATGCGCGGCGAGTCGCCCGAGGACGCCGTACGCCGCGAGCTTATGGAAGAGTTGCAGGTAAAAGTCACCAACCTGCGCGATTTTTATACCGTTGAGTACGACTACCCCGATTTTCATCTCTCCATGGAGTGCTACTACTGCTCGCTGGCTAAAGAGTCTGGCGAGCCCCAGAAGCACGACCGCCAGCTCGATATCCGCTGGATTCCGCGCACCTCGCTTGCCACCGTTGAGTGGATGCCCGCCGACAAGGGACTCATTGATGCCCTAATTGAGTTGAAGGAAGACCGGCTTGAGGCCAACGGCGTTGCCAACGACGCCGAGGCCACCGCGACCGACGAGCCCGCCACCAAGCCCAAGCGCGCACCTAAGCGCCGCAGCAAAAAGCGTCCAAAGCCCGGTCTGTTGGACGGCATCGACACCTCGGACCTTTCCGCCGACGAGCGTGAACTCGTGCGCCGTCGCGCCGCCATCAAAAAGTCCATGAAGGGCAACAAGCGCGCCAACACCAAGCCCGAGCTGCTCGTTCGCCAGTGCCTGCGGGCAGCAGGCCTTACGGGATATCGCTTGGAATGGAAGGTTCCCGGCAAGCCCGACATCGCCTTCCCCGGCCGCAAGATCGCCATCTTCGTCAATGGCTGCTTTTGGCACCGTTGCCCCAAATGCAATCCCAGTCAGCCCAGGCGCAACGTTGAGTTTTGGGAGGCAAAGTTTCGCCGCAACGTCGAGCGCGACCGCACCGCCGTGGCAGCACTCACTCAAATGGGCTGGACGCCTATAACCATCTGGGAATGCGAACTCAAAAAGGACCGCATCGACGCCACGATGGAAAAGGTCATCGAACAAGTACGCGCCGCCGCACCGCAGCGCTAGGAACGAGCCGTCCACACGCCCCACACAGGCAAGCCACATCCGCGTCACAAACCTTAGAAAGCCCTTAAGCCCCCAACCTTTCAAGAGTGTTACTTGATGGCCTTGACCTGCGGTTTCATTGTTACATCAAACCTGATTAAGCCTTTCTTTAGCGCTTCTTTGCAACAGCCGCGGCATAATACTGCCAACGCACGGGACCTAGCAGCACACCCCGTGCGCAACCTTTTGGTGGACATCGAGGAGGCCGCATAAGCATGCATTCTTCCAATGACGCAGCACAGCAGCCATCCCTAAATCATGCAAACCTTTTCTCCTTCCCCCCGACACAGAGAAACGGCCTCCTCGACTCCCCCACCACAAAAGCCAAACGCTCAACCGACCAGAGCCTCAACTTGCGAGCATCGTTCGAAAAGCTCCAAGCATCCCTAAACAAGTCATTCCCCAACCAAGCCCGGGCATACTAACCCCTCATCAACAAAGAAGCCCTGACGCCCCACCCCTTCCCGCCCAACGCCACAAGGGCGATTGAGCAGAACGGCTTGGGCGGGTCCCCGTACTTAGTTTCCA
>CABSKX010000094.1 GCA_902478365.1 uncultured Collinsella sp.
GTTATAGGTCGAGATCTTGCGCACATTCAGGCGCTCGAAGACCTTCAGGCGGCGCTCCATCTCGGACACCGCCCACTGCAAGGCGCTCGCGGCCTGCTTGGGCTCGGTCACCACGGGCACGTAAAGATGCGGCAGGCCGTTATAGCCTGCGAGCTCGACGCGCTTGGGGTCGACCATGATCAGGCGAACGTCCTCGGGGAGCGCACGCATGAGCAGGGTCGTGATGATGGAGTTGATCATGACCGACTTACCGGAACCCGTGGTACCGGCAATCAGCAGGTGGGGCATCTTGGCGAGGTCGGCGACGACCGGCGTGCCCTCTGCATCGCGGCCGATGGCAAGCTCGAGCGGACCGCCCTTAACATAGGGCAACACATCTCCCAAGTTGACGTTCTGACGCTTGCGATTGGGAATCTCGATACCCACGAGCGAGGTGCCGGGAATCGGTGCAAAGATACGTACGGACTGAGCGGCAAGCGACAGCGCGATATCGTCCTCAAGGCTCGAAATCTTGCTCACGCGCTCGCCCTCGCCGGGCTGCAGCTTAAAGGTCGTCACCGTGGGACCGGCAATCCAGCCGACGACGCGAGCGCTACGGCCAAACTCAAGCAGCGTGGACTGCAACGACTCGGCGGTCTGTTCCAGCTCCTTGTCCGAAGACGCGGCAGAAGCGGACTGAGGGTTTGCATGCAGGATTTCGAGCGGCGGAAGCTTAAGGCCGTCCTCTTCTTCGCCCTCGTTATCCGCGGGGGCATTGCCCGCTCCCCCATCGTTAGAAGCAGACGCCTCGGCAGCGCCCGCGACAGCCGTATCGGCAACCTTGGGATGCTTAAGGAAATCAGGTATTTGAGGGGCGGCCGAAACGGGGTTCACGGCAAACGGCGGCTCGGACTCGTCGATCTTGGCCTGATCGTCTTCCATCGATAGCTGACCGGTCACTTGGCCGCGCTTGGCATGGCGGCGCGGCAGCAAGGTCGTCTTGGCGGTCTCGATCGGAGCCTCGTCGTCCTCGTCATCACCCTCGGTAAGCTCAATCTCGCTCTCGGACCAAGACGGGTCGGGCTCACTCGTATTGAGCTTGGGGGCCGCCTTACCCTTCTTGGCGTGACGACGCGGGAGCAGCGTGGTCTTAGCACGATCGGCCTCCACGGCGTCGGACACGTCGACAAACGGATCCTCGTCCTCGTCGTCATCGTCCAAAACCGGGTCCGCATCGTTGCCCATCACCGTGGTCACGGCCATATCGGAGCCCTTTTGACGAAGAATGCTCAGGTGCGGACGGGCAACGCCGGGCACCGACAGGGCTTCGTCGTCACCCCACGGACTCGCGTTGACGTCGGCACGACGGCGCTCGGCAAAATCGGCCGCACGGTCGCGGGCAGAGCGCAAAACGCCGCCCACCGAAAAGCCAATGATGACAAAGCCAACGACGGCCAGACCCAACAGGACCACCATCGCGATAGGCTTACCCAGGGCATTCTGCAGCGCACTAGCAATAAACGCACCGATGTAGCCACCCGAGGCGGACAGGTTTAGCGGCGTGAACATAAGGTCGCACGAATCGCTCGTACCCGGCACCATCAGCGAAAGAATGGAGACGACGGCGATAAAGACCACGGCACCGCCCGCAACAGAGCGCACGTTGAGCGGCGAGTCCTCGCCTAAAAAGAGCGTGGCGGCAAACAGCAAAATGACGATCGGCAGCACGTAGGCGCCCAGACCAAAGCCCAGGTGGTAGAAACCGGCAACCGCAGCCGTAACGGGTGCGGTCGCCGGCGAAATCACGGCAATGAAGGACGCAATCGCCAAAACGGCAATGACCACACCGGCGATATCGCGGTTGGCCGAAGGCTCGACCAGAGGCTCAAAATCGTCGAACTCGGCCTCGTGGCCCTTATTGGCACGAAGATGGGAACCGGCACCCTTAGCAGATGCCGGTTGGTTGTTGGCTTTATTGCCTTTGGCGTTTTGTGCAGATCCGCGCGCCAAACTAAACCTCCATGACGACCGGGATGATCATCGGACGAGTGCGGGTACGGCTCCAGATAAAGTTAGAGAGCGAGTCGCGCACGGCCTTGCGAATGGCATCGGAACCGCTGCTCGTAAAGCTGAACTTGCCCTTCTCGATCGTCTTCATGATGGAAGCCGAGGCGTCCTCGGAGAACTGGTCGTCGATGGCAAAGGAGACACCGCGGCCCGAGAACTCGATGGCCTCGATCTTCTTGTGCTTGAGTGAAACGATGGCAACAGCGGTAACCATACCGTCGTTGGCAAGCTTCTGACGATCGCGCAGAACGATAGGGTCGGTATCGCCGATGCGCAGTCCGTCGACGTAGACGACGCCAGACTCGACGGGCGTACCGCGCTTGACGATACCGCCACGCATCTCGAGCGTATCTCCGTTATCGAGGATAAAGATATGGTCATCCTTGATGCCCATTTTGCGGGCCAGCTGGGCATGGGCGCGCAGATGCACGGCCTCACCGTGAACCGGCATAAAGTAGGTGGGCTTGGCCATGGCCATCAGGAGCTTGAGCTCCTCCTGGCTACCGTGACCCGAGACGTGAACGAGGGCGCGATTCTTATCCCACACGTCGCAGCCAAGCTTGGCCAGACTGTTGACGACCTGCTGAACGGCCTTCTCGTTACCGGGGACCGGCGTTGCCGAGAGGATGACGGTATCGCCCTCGTGGATGGAGAGCGTCTTGTGCTCGCCGTTGGCCATGCGCGAAAGGGCCGACAGAGGCTCGCCCTGCGAACCGGTACACATGACGACGATCTTGTCGTCGGGCAGGTTGTCAATATCGAAGGCATCAATGATATCGGCATCATCGATGTTGAGATAGCCGAGCTCGCGCGCCACGCGGGTGTTGGTGAGCATGGAACGTCCGGTCACGACGACCTTGCGGCCGCACTTGCGGGCGGCGTCGCAGATCTGCTGCAGACGATGGATGTGGCTCGAGAACGACGCGACGAACACACGGCCCGGAGCATTCTTGATGGCATGCAGCAGATTGGGGCCAACCTCGGCCTCGGACTTGGTAAAACCGGGGACCGTGGCGTTGGTGGAGTCGGACAGCAGCAGATCGATGCCCTGCTTGGCAAAGCGGCTGATAGCGGCATAGTCGGGCGTGACGCCGTCGATGGGCGTCTGGTCGAGCTTAAAGTCGCCGGTGTGCATAACGGTGCCCTGGTTGGTGCGGATAAACACGCCCAGAGCGCCCGGGATGGAGTGCGTCATCGAGAAGAAGTCGAGCGAGATGCCGCCCAGATTGACGTGGCTGCCGCCCTTGACCTCACGGAACTTGGGTGCACGAATGCGGAACTCGGAGAGCTTGCCCTCGATGAAGCCGAGCGTCAGCTTGCTCGAGAAGATGGGCACCTTGTTGTTGAGATCCTGGAGCAGATACGGAAGCGAACCGGTGTGGTCCTCGTGGCCGTGAGTGACGACGATGCCGCGGAGCTTTTCCTCGTTCTCCAGAACATAGGTGTAATCCGGGAGTACCAGATCGATACCGGGCTGCGAGTCGTCGGGGAACATGAGGCCAGCGTCGACGAGCACCATGTCGTCGCCGCACTCGAAGACCGTCATGTTCTTGCCGATGCCATCTAGGCCGCCGAGCGGGATGATCTTCAAGGGAGATGATTTTTTAGCTGCCATAGGTGAGTGATGTTTCCTTTCTTCGAAACGGGTCTGAAACAACCGACGGGGCGCTTCTGGCAAACCGACCGTCGGGAACGTACAAACATGCATCACGGAGTCGACACATTAACCACAGTATGATACCCATTTGCACAACAACAGACCACCCATGCATCAAAGCCCCATCTGAACCCGTCTATCCCGCCGGTTCCCCGCGAGGGCGGGCACGGATGAAGTTTCCTGCTCTACAGTCCTGCTCACGACGGAGGCCACATTT
>CABSKX010000095.1 GCA_902478365.1 uncultured Collinsella sp.
CGCCAATGAGGATGGCATCGAAGAATGCCGCGTACGGCTCGGGGTTATACACCGAGGGACCACCGGCGACGATGATGGGGTCGTCCTCGGTACGGTCGGCAGCCAACAGCGGAATGCCGGCGAGATCGAGCGCTTCGAGGAAGTTCGTCACGGCCATCTCGTGCGGCACGTGCATGCCGACGATGTCGAACGAGGCCACAGGCGCTGCACCCTCGAGCGACAACAGCGGAATCCCCGCCTCGCGCATGGCATCGCCCATATCGGGCCACGGCACGTAGCCGCGCTCACAGGAAATGCCCTCGGCCTGATTAAGGATGTTATAGAGAATGGCGATGCCCTGGTTGGGCAGACCGACCTCATACACGTCCGGATAGATCATGCAGCAGCGATAGTCGGCATCGGCCTTTGACAGCGTGCCCCACTCGTGGTCGATATAGCGACTCGGCTTTTCGACCTTGGCGAGCAGCGGCTCGATCAGATGAAAACAGTCTTGGTATGGAACGCGCAAAAGAAACCCCTAAGCAGCGAGATCGGATGCATCCTCAAAAGGACTCATAGGACGGGTGGCACCGGCGACCGTGGTCACTAGATCGCGAACGCGCGAGAACGTGACGCTGACAACCTCATTGGCACGGCTGTAGTCCACATCGCGCTCGTAGAGCGACACGAGCGCGCGGCCCATGCCATAGGTACCCGCGGCGGCGGTAAGCGCCTTCACGGCAAAGCCGATATGCGGCGTCTGCTTTACCAATGCACGGGTGACGGCGCGAATCACCAGACCGCCGGCGAGCACGCCCGCGACCTCGTAGCCGCGCTCAGGCTTTATGCCGCGTCCAAAGATGGCCACCAGCTCAAAGAGCATGCCCACCTGCGCCAGCGCCATCACGGGATAGTCGGCACCCGGCAAAAACACCAGGGCGCCCGTCGCCATGTTGGTGAGTGCGCACGAGGTGATGATGCGATTTGCCGCAGCGATGCGCATAAAGGCAAAGTTGGCGGCAAAAGCCGTCTCCTTGTCCGTACGATCGAGGATCCAGCGGGCAAGCGTCTCGAGCAGATAGGTCTTATCGGTCGCCGCCACCACGCCGAGCATGGGCGTGGATTCCTCAACGAACGGCACCTCGACGGCGGACTCGGCAAGCACACACACGGGCGCGCCGGCAATCACGAGCTCCTGCACGGCACTCTCCAGGCGGTCGGATCCGCACGAGAGGACCAGCACCACGTCGGTATCGGCCTTGGGAACGATACGGTCCTCACCCAGGCGATCAACACGCACAATGCCCGAAGTCGTCTGCGGCACAAAGGCATCGCGCACCGTCTCGACCAAAAAGCGAGACGCAGTCGAATCAAGGTAAACCGAGACACGCACCGGTGTATCGGAATCCTTCTTAACAGACGCGCCCATCTTAAAAGCGCTGGTCAACTTATCTACGGGAATCTTCATGGCAAACCCCTCCAGCGGTTACGCGGCGCCCGAACGATGCCGCCATATGGATTGTACGATACCCACCGTCAGCAACTGAATCATCATCGACGACGAACCAAAACTAATAAACGGCAGCGGAATACCGGTAATCGGCATCATGCCAATGCACATGCCGATGTTCTCGAAGGTCTGGAACGCCCACATGCCGACGATACCCACGCACGACAGGCGCAAGAACAGTGACTCGCACTTAAAGGCGACGCGAATCGTCGAGAAGATCAGCAGCACGTAGAGGCACAGGAGCAAAAAGGAGCCGCAGAAGCCGAACGTCTCGGACAGGAAGGCGAAGACGAAGTCGGTGTGGAACTCGGGTAGAAAGCCACCGGCCGACTGAGTCGCGTGGCCCAGGCCCTTACCAAAGAAGCCACCCGAGCCGACGGCAATGAGCGACTGCTGCAGGTTGTAGGCATCATCCGAATCGGCTTTGTCGGGGTCGATGAAGACTGTCAGACGGTTCATCTGATACTGCTTGATCAGCACGTCGTGGCCAAGGAGCGAATCAAAGACCGAGTCGAGCGCCACGATGAGCGCAATCAAACCAACCAGCAGGGCCAAGGTCGACAGCACCCATTCGCGGCGTGCACCGCTCATGCAGATGACGATTGCGCCCGACACCAGCACGACCAGACCCGAGCCCAGGTCGCCCATGGCGACGACGGCCAAAAACGGAATGGACAGCATGCCGCAGAGCTTAATGTAGTCGCGAACGGTATCGATACGCCCGTTGTACTGCGAGCCAAGCGTGGCCATAAAGAAGATGGTGATGAGCTTGGCGAGCTCAACGGGCTGGAATGTCAAACCGATACCGGGGATCTTGATCCAGCCCGTCATGCCCAGACCGCCCGTATAGGACAGGCCCGGAATCTTAGGCGAGAAGATCACAATAAGGTCAATGACGAGCAGCGCCGTCGAGAAATTGGAAATGCCACGCAGGTCGGTGCGCCAGACGAGCACCGCCAACACCGCGCCAATGCCAATGCCCAGCAGGTGGCGCGAGAACGAGGCATCGGCCTTAAACTGCGACGCCGACCAAATGATGATGGCGCCATAGGCAACGAGCGCGACGGTAGCCAGCAGCACGCCGATGTGTACCTTCTGGCGGAACGTGCCGCGCGAGGCCGAGAGCTGCTTGTTAACGCGGTCCAGGCTGCTGCGAGAGCCGGTTTTGGTTGAGCGGAACAGGTCCGCCGGCGAAAAGTCCATCGCAACCTCCTATCGAACCGAGGAATCGCCCGTGGCCGTCGACGTGTCGGGCTCGTCATAAATCGCACCGAGGACATCGCGCACGACGTGCAACGCGGTATCGGAGCCGCCACCGCCCTGCTCCAAGATAGTGGCAATCACGTACTTAGGGTCATCGGCCGGCGCGTAGGCGCAAAACCACGCGTAATCGTCCTCGCCGCTCTTCTCGCCCGTGCCGGACTTGCCGTAGACCGTAGGGGTCAGGGAGTTAAAGTGCGCGGCGGTCGAAGTCGACGCGGAGTAAATCACATCGTGCATGCCGTTGCGGACAAGAGCCAAATCCGAATCGCTGTTGATCTTGGCCTCCAGGCGCTTCTTCTTGCCCTTGCCGTTGTATTTATAGGCATCGCCGTCGCCATCGCGCGACACGGCTGACAAAAACACGTGAGGCACGTACTGTTTGCCGCCGTTGGCAAGACCCATATAGGCGCACGCCATCTGCAGGGGCGTCACCAGGATGTCGCCCTGGCCGATGGCAATGTTGGTCATATCGCCGGCATTCCACTTGCGGTCCTCGGCAGATGCGTCGGTAAAGTAAGACTCTTTCCACTCGGCATCGGGAATACGGCCCGTGCCCTCACTCGGCAGGTCGATGCCGCAGGTCTTGCCCAGGCCCCAGCGACGAAAGACCTCCTGCAGGCCCTCGGGATGTTGCTCGTCATAATAGAACGCCTTGCCCATGTCGTAGAACACGGGGTCGCAGGAATTGGCGATACCGGACTGCAGCGTCATGACACCATGTCCGGATTGAAGCCAGCAACGCTTGCCCCACGACTTGCCCAGACCCGTCCAATAGCCGGTGCAGTTGGTTGTCTGCGTTGAAGTGTAGGTTCCAAACTCAAGGCCCGCCAAGGCCGAGAGAGGCTTAATGGTCGAAGCC
>CABSKX010000096.1 GCA_902478365.1 uncultured Collinsella sp.
TCTGGTGGGCCTCAAGAGCCGCGAGTGCTACGAGGTTCCCGGCGCCCTGACGCTCATCACCGCCCACAAGGCACTCGAGGACATCTGCGTCGAGGGCGACCTGCTCAAGACCAAGATTAAGCTCGAGCAGGATTGGGCGACCGCCGTGTACAACGGCCAGTGGTACAGCCCGCTCAAGAACGCGCTCGACGCCTTTATGGCCGACACCCAGAAGTTCGTGACCGGCACCGTCCGCCTGAAGTTCTTTAAGGGCAACTGCCATGTCGTCGGTCGCAAGAGCCCGTTTAGCCTGTATGACTACGGTCTGGCTACCTACGACCGCGACACCACGTTTGATGAGAAGGCCAGCGCCGGCTTTATCGAGATCGACACACTGTCGCTCAAGACGTGGGCCAAGGTCCAGGGTCCCAGCTCTGCTGCCGCTCAGGCTTAAGTCTTCCTTCCCTTGGTATCCGCGCGGCCCATCCGCGTGATACATAACGGGCGCATGGGGTCCCTACCTTTCGTTATGCTTGCTGACACTTCTTAACATCGGTGGCCCCTACGTTCCGCCCGCATATATGATGCCGCGACTGCGGCTGAGTCCGAGCCCCGCCGGGGTTGTCCGGCGGGGCTCCTTCTATCAATTTGGCGGCTCTGCGCCTATATATATGAGGAGTATCCATTATGTTCAATGCTTTCGCGCATGCTTTACTTGCCCTCGCGCCCGAGTTCGATGCTGCAAAGGTCGAGGACGTTCCTATGAGCCTGAAGGCCTGGATCGATGGTTCGCAGGGCAACATCCGGAGGGAGACGTTGGGCGCCAAGTGCATGGCGCGTCACTTCTTTGCAAATTAGCTACATGGCTCCGCACACGGTGGGGAATGTGTAAAACTAGCGGTTGAAAAATCGCTTTAGCGATATGGCGCATTGCTTTGGGCGCTTGTTTTGGTATTTGGAGAAAGGGGACGGTTCCATGGCTCTTTGGGGCGGTCGTTTTGAGGCAGGCGTGGCCGAGGTCACGCAGGAGTTTGGTGCGTCGCTGCCGGTCGACAAACATCTCTATAAGCAGGATATCGCCGGCTCTAAGGCACATGCCAAGATGCTGGCCGCCCAGGGCATCATCAGTGCCGAGGACGAGCAGGCGATCGCCGAGGGCCTGACCGGAATCGAGCAGGATATCGATGCCGGCAACTTCACCTTCGATATCAACGACGAGGACATTCATATGTCCATCGAGAGCGAGTTGACGCGCCGCATCGGCGAGGCCGGTAAGCGCTTGCATACCGGGCGTTCGCGCAACGACCAGGTGGCGACCGATACGCGCCTGGGCGTCAAGGCGCTTGCCAAGGAGCTCATGGAGGCCAATCTTGAGCTGCGCCATGTGCTGGTGGATGCGGCCAAGAAGTACGACAAGGTGATTCTGCCGGGTTACACGCATATGCAGCACGCTCAGCCCGTGCTGCTGTCGCATCATCTGCTGGCATATTCCTGGATGTTCGCGCGCGACTTTACGCGCCTGAAGGCCGCCTTTGATGCCGCCGACAACTGTCCACTGGGTGCTGCCGCGCTTGCCGGTACGAGCTATCCGCTCGATCGCCAGATGACGGCTGCCGAACTTGGCTTTGCGGGCGTGATTCCCAACTCGCTCGATGCGGTTTCCGACCGTGATTTCCTGCTCGACCTGCATTACGCCGGCTCCGTCATGGCCATGCACCTGTCGCGTCTTTCCGAGGAGATCGTGCTGTGGTCGAGCTCCGAATTTGGCTTTATCACGCTTTCCGACTCTTACTCCACCGGCTCGTCTATCATGCCACAGAAGAAGAACCCCGACTTTGCCGAGCTTATCCGCGGCAAGAGCGGTCGCGTGTACGGCAACCTGGTGCAGTTGCTCGTGACCATGAAGGGCTTGCCGCTCGCCTATAACAAGGACTTGCAGGAGGACAAGGAGGGCGCGCTCGATACCGCCCATACGCTCATGCAGTGCCTGTCCGTTATGGCCGGAATGATTTCGACTTGGACCGTCAACGAGGATGCCATGGCGCGCGAGTGCGGCGTGGGACACCTTGCCGCCACCGATGTTGCCGATTACCTGGCCAAGCGTGGCCTGCCGTTCCGCGAGGCACATGCCGTGGTGGGGCATCTGGTCCTGATGTGCGAGAAGCGCGGCTGTAATCTTGAGGACCTGCCGTTTGAGGTGTTCCAGGAGGCAAGCCCGCTCTTTGAGCGCGACATTACCGAGGCGCTCGACATCCCGTCGATTGTTGCCGCGCGCACGACCGAGGGCGGCACCGCTCCTGCCGCCGTTTCCGTGCAGCTGCAGCGTGCCGAGGCACAGCTCGTGGCCGACGAGGGCGTGTTTGGATCGCTGACCAAGGTCGTCGAGATGGGTCACGGGGTTAATTAGCTTATTGGATGCGTCTGTCTGGTGTGTTCATCATATCTTGCCTTTACGGGCGCCTGCTGATGTGGGCGTCCGTATTTTGTTGCCCTGGGGGAGGGGCTTGTCGAGAACTTCTGTAGGACCTTTGGGCAGGTTGTGAAGGGGGTGCGTTCACGGGCGACAACCGACCGTCCGCTCGGTTCGATGCGGTTGATGGGCGGTCGGATGGTACTCTAATCGGGCTTCGAAACAGAAGTGACACATATGGAGCGTTTTAATAAATTGCAGCGTTTCAATAAACAGCTTTTTGTTTAACTGCAGCTAAAACTCTGTTACGATGCAGTCCAGGCGGGTGCCGGAATGGGACTTGGGCACGCGCGAACCTACTTGAAAGGCTACCTTATGGCTATCGAGAAGACTTTCATCATGATTAAGCCCGACGCCGTGCGCGACCGCAAGATCGGCGAGATCGTTGCTCGCATTGAGCACAGCGGCCTTGTCATCGAGCGCATGGAGATGACCACGCTCGAGCGCGCTACCGTCGAGGAGCACTACGCCCATCTGGCCGACAAGCCCTTCTTTGGCGGTCTCTGCGACTTTATGACGAGCGGTCCGGTCGTCAAGATGGTCGTTTCCGGTCTCTCCGCTGTCTCCAAGATGCGCACCCTTATGGGCGCTACTAACCCGCTTGATGCTGCCCCCGGCACCATTCGCGGCGATTTTGCTGTCGATGTCAACGCCAACGTGATTCACGGCTCCGACTGCCTGGAGAACGCCGAGATCGAGATCAAGCGCTTTTTTGGCTAAACCAGCTTTGACTCCTTAAAGCTGTTAGCGTGTGGCTTGGGCGCTGCGGAATTCCACCCGCGGCGCCCTTTTTATTCCAAAATCTATGAAGG
>CABSKX010000097.1 GCA_902478365.1 uncultured Collinsella sp.
CCATTTCTCATGTCCAAGAAATGGGAGGCAGTTCAGTAGCGGCAGGGCTTTTGGAAGGGGACTTGGTTGTGAGGGCTCGTTAGGCGAGCTTGGCCTCGAGCTCGGCGATACGCTTGTAGGCATCGATGGTAAAGCGGGTCTGCTTCTCCAGGATCATAGTGGTCATGAGAGTGTCCTGAGCGTGAGCCATGATGAAGGTCATCTCCATCTCGCCACCGCCGGCCTCCTGCGAAAGCAGTTTGGTCTGCGTGTCGTGGGCACCGATGAGCGCATCGCTGGCATCCTTGTGCAGCTGTTCGGCCTTCTCAAAGTCACCCTCGCGAGCAGCATCGAGCGCTGCAAGCAGATCGGTCTGGGCGTCACCTGCGTATGCGACGATCTCGAATCCAACCATCGAGATTTCTTCTTTGGTTGCCATATTGCGTTCCTTTCACATATGAACCAATGGAGAGCATCGCGTCCGGGTATACGCGCTGCGTTGTGTATGACAGAAACAATAACATTCAAACAAAAAAGAACATCGCAAAACGTGATTTCGAGCTATGAACGGTCACTTTTCGCCCGTGAACGGTTTTTGAACCAATCTGAACAATATCGAACACAATTAGCGGCAACCCAAACAGACCTGCGCCCTAGCGTACATCGCGCACCGTATCGCCCTCGACGAGCACGCCCGGAAACAGCATGTGCTCCACACCGGGTTCAACGCCCTCGGCGCCGGCAATCTTGTCAACCGCCCACATGCCGACGCGCTTGTTGTCAAAGCGCACCGTGGTCAGGCGACAATCGGGCACGATGTCGCCCAGACTGTCATCAACACCCACCACGCTCACGTCCTGGGGCACGCGCTTTCCGCGCGACTCGAGCCCGCGAATGCAGCCGTAGGCCATGGCGTCGTTGGAGGCATAAATGGCCGTGCAGGTCGGATCATCCGCAAGCACCTGGCCGGCAGCATATCCACTCTGCGCCGTCCAGTCGCCGCGCACGAGCTGCGAGGGCTCAATGCCATTCGCACGCAATGTCTCACGCCAGCCTTCCTCGCGTCGCATGCCCGAAAGCGAGCGCTCGGGGCATGAGATAAAGTGCACGGTCTTGTGCCCCCGCCCCAGCAAGTACTCGACAACTTGACGCGAGCAATCGAACTGGTCGTTATCGACCGTTGAACAGAGCGGGTGCTCCAGCATGGTAACGAGCACCGTCTGCATACCGGGCAGCGGCTCAAAAGTGCCAAAGTCTGCCGGCATGCGGTTCATGATCACGACCATACCGTCTACCGGCAGCGCGCTCATGCGCGACGATGCGCTCTCGAGGGTATACGGATGCCCGTCTACTTTAGTGAGGGTGATGGCATAGCCATGTTTGTCGGCCGCGGCGGCAAAGCCCTCCATACGGTCGAGGTTGCCGGTACCGGTAATGTTGAACATGGCGACGCCGACGGTCTTAAACTTGCCACGGCGCAACGATCGACCGGCAAAATTGGGGCGATACCCCAGCTCGCGCATGGCGGCACGCACGCGTTCCTTGGTCTCAGGGCGCACGCTGGGCGAATCGTGCACGGTGCGCGAGACCGTCTGCTCCGAGACGCCCGCGAGGCGCGCCACGTCTTTGACGGATACCGATTTTTTAACAGCGGCCATAGGTCGATCTTTCTATGTCAACGATGCCATTGGTGGCACCTTGCGCAGTCAAATGAAACGTCTTCAAGTATATCTAACGCCTCCCCCACCATACGCTCACCACCCAAAACCTACCGTTCACCGACATTTTTGCTTCCCCGAACGGCTTTTGTCGCCCAAATGTTAACGTTGCCATTGTGCAAACACAGAGCCACCGGGCGGCTCAAACGTTTACGCGTAAGGAATCGACGGTTCGCAGGCACAGGAACCACCGGTTCGCGTCTTTTTTTGTGTCACAAAATGGCAACGTCAACATTTTGGCAACCGAACGTCAAAAGCTACCATCGTTGCTAACCCACCGACTCTTAGGAGCATTGCATGGAGCAACTCATCGCCACTATCGAAAAGGGCCAGCCCTTTTTCAACGCGATCGCCCGCAACAAGTACCTCAAGGCGATCCGCGACGGCTTTATCTCCGTCATCCCCATCATCATCTTCTCGTCCATCTTCTGCCTGGTAGCCTCGGTCCCCAACATCTGGGGTTTCTACTGGCCCGATGACATCAACAACGCTCTGTGGAAGTGCTACAACTACTCCATGGGCATCCTGGCCATCGCCTGCGCCGCCACCACGGCCAAGCACTTCGCCGACGCTCAGAACCGCGACCTGCCCAAGAATAACCAGATTAACTTTATCTCATGCATGTGCGCGGCCATCATCGGCTTCTTGCTCCTTTCGAGCGACACGGTCGCCACGGACGCCGCCAGCGGCTTCAACACCACCTACCTTGGTTCCAAGGGCCTGCTGACCGCCTTCATCGCTGCGTTTGTGACCGGCATCATCTACAAGTTCTTTATCAAGCGCAACATCACCGTCAAGATGCCCGAGCAGGTTCCGCCCAACATCTCGCAGACCTTTAAGGACATCATCCCCTTCTCCGTCTGCATCACCGTCTTTTGGGTTTTTGACATCGTCTTCCGCGCTGCTTTTGGCTTCTGCTTTGCCCAGGGCGTCATCCAGGTGTTCCAGCCCCTGTTCACCGCTGCCGACGGCTATATCGGCCTCGCTGTGATTTACGGCGCCATGAGCCTCTTCTGGTTCGTCGGCGTCCACGGCCCCTCGATCGTCGAGCCCGCCATCGCCGCCGCTCTCGTTGCCAACATGACCGACAACCTGGCTGCGTTCCAGGCTGGCCAGCACGCTTCCGCTGTCCTGACCCAGGGTGCCCAGTACTTCGTCGTCTGCATGGGCGGCACCGGCGCCACGCTCGTCCTGGTCTTTATGTTCTGCTTCCTGGCCAAGTCCCAGGAGATGCGCGCCGTCGGTAAGGCCGCCATCGTCCCGGTCTGCTTTGCCGTCAACGAGCCGCTGCTGTTCGCCGCACCCATCGTGCTCAACCCCGTCTTCTTTGTCCCGTTTGTCTTTGCCCCGATCGCCAACATCTGGATCCTCAAGATCTTTATCGACTTCTTGGGCATGAACGGCTTTATGTACACCCTGCCTTGGACCGTCCCCGGCCCCATCGGCACCATCATG
>CABSKX010000098.1 GCA_902478365.1 uncultured Collinsella sp.
GGGCAACGCCCCGGTCGAGCGCAAGTTGCAGCGTCTGTTCCGCCGCGGCGACGCCTGCCGCCTGATCAAGCGCTGCAACGACTTTGGCGCCGGCGGCGTCTCGGTCGCCGTAGGCGAACTTGCCGACGGCCTGTACGTGGACCTGGACACCGTGACCAAGAAGTACGACGGCCTGGACGGCACCGAGCTCGCCATCTCCGAGTCCCAGGAGCGCATGGCCTGCGCCGTCGCCGACGGTGACGTCGATGAGTTCATGGGCTATGCCGCCGAGGAGAACCTCGAGGCGACCGTTATCGCCGAGGTTACCGCCGAGCCGCGTATGCGCATGGCCTGGAACGGCGTCGCCATCGTCGATCTGTCCCGCGAGTTCCTCAACTCCAACGGCGCGCCCAAGCACCAGGTCGCCCACGTGTGCGCCCGCAGCGTGTGGCAGCCCAGCTGGGCCGGCACCACGCTTGCCGAGCGCATGACCTCGCTCGTCACCGACCTCAACGTTGCCTCCAACAAGGGCCTTTCCGAGCGCTTCGACTCCACCATCGGTGCCGCGACCGTGCTCATGCCCTTTGGTGGCAAGACGCAGCTCACCCCCAGCTCGGCCATGGTCGCCAAGTTCCCCGTGGACGGCGAGACCACCACGGCAAGCGCTATGGCATGGGGCTTCAACCCCTACCTGATGGAGGCCGACCAATTTGCGGGCGCCTACCTGTCCGTGGTCGAGTCCATCGCCAAGCTCGTGGCCGCCGGCTTTGAGCACAAGCGCGCCTACCTCTCCTTCCAGGAGTACTTCGAGCGTCTGCGCACCGAGGCCGAGCGCTGGGGCAAGCCCACGGCAGCCGTCCTGGGCGCCCTCATGGCCCAAGTCGACCTGGGTGCCGGCGCCATCGGTGGCAAGGATTCCATGAGCGGCTCGTTTGAGGACGAGGCCGGCGAGCTCAACGTTCCGCCGACTCTGATCAGCTTCGCTGTGGCCGTGGGCCGCGCGGCGCGCGCCGTTTCCCCTGAGTTCAAGGGCCTGACGCACCGCGTCGTCCGCATCGCCCCCGCCACCTACGGCGAGGACTACCGCCCCGACGCCCAGCAGCTGCTCGCCGCGTTTGACGCCGTCGAGGCGCTCACTGCTACCGGCGACGCCCTGGCCGTCTCCACGCCCGGCTACGGCTGTGGCGCCGAGAGCCTCTTTAAGATGTGCGTCGGCAACCAGATCGGCATCGAGCTTGCCGAGGATGTGGACGTGGAGAGCCTCTTCACCCCGCTCTATGGCAGCTTTATCGTCGAGCTCGCCGAGGATGCCGAGCTGCCCGAGGTCGCCGACGGCGTTGTCGTCGAGCCCCTGGGTACCACCGTCGAGGGCTATGTCATCGACACCGGCTCCGAGGTCATCGAGCTCGCCGAGCTCCAGGAGGCCTGGGAGAGCGGCATCGAGGGCGTCTTCGCCTACCGCAGCGCCGGCGAGACCCCCGAGGTCGAGACCATCGACTTCCGCGCCAAGGATATCCACGTGTACGGCGGCGCCAAGATTGCCCGTCCGCGCGTGATCATCCCCGTGTTCCCCGGCAACAACTGCGAGTACGACAGCGCCCGCGCTTTCCGTGCCGCCGGTGCCGAGGCCGACACCTTCGTGATCAACAATCTCACGCCCGAGGCCGTCGCCGAGAGCACCCACGAGCTTGCCCGCCGCATCCGTGCAAGCCAGATCGTCATGATCCCCGGCGGCTTCTCGGGCGGTGACGAACCCGACGGCTCCGCCAAGTTCATCACGGCGTTCTTCCGCGCTCCCGAGGTCACCGAGGCAGTCCGCGACCTGCTCAAGGCCCGAGACGGCCTGATGCTGGGCATCTGCAACGGCTTCCAGGCCCTGGTCAAGCTCGGCCTGGTGCCCTACGGCGACATCGTCGACGCCACGCCCGACGCGCCCACGCTGACGTTCAACACCATCGGTCGCCATCAGAGCCGCCTGGTGCGCACCCGTATCTCGTCCAACCTGTCCCCGTGGCTGTCGCAGTGCAGCCTCGACGACCCCTACACCGTCGCCATCAGCCACGGCGAGGGCCGCTTTGTCGCCAACGACGAGGTACTCGCCCAGCTTATCGCCAACGGCCAGGTCGCCACGCAGTACGTGGGCGAGGACGGCAAGCCCAGCATGGACCTTTCCGTCAACCCCAACGGCTCCGCACTCGCCATCGAGGGCATCACGAGCCCCGACGGCCGCGTCCTGGGCAAGATGGGCCATGCCGAACGTCGCGGCGACAACCTGTACCGCAACGTGCCCGAGCATGTCCCCGGCGATAAGTTCATGCCGATCTTTGAGAGCGGCGTAGCCTACTTCGCCTAAACCTTTCCCATCGGGTACAATCCCTTCGGGTAACAACACCCGCCACCGACACATCCGGTGGCGGGTTCTTTTTTGCTTCGCGCATGTAGGAAGGA
>CABSKX010000099.1 GCA_902478365.1 uncultured Collinsella sp.
CCGAGCCGTCGGATGACTTGAAGAAGGGGGAGGCCTCGCGGCCTCCCCCTTTTTTGCGTTAAAGGCGGCATTCACTAAGCAATTAAATCAATCCAATCATCCACCGGTGAATATAAACGTTCACCGTTCTGTGGCCGGTTCTCTGTTCTCAATGGACTAATATTTGCTTTAGCGCGCTGATGCGCTTGTCCTGTTTTACACGGGTTGTTTTATTGATTGTGACGGAAGGACTCACATGGCAGATGTTCATGAGCTGCTTGATACTTGGATTGCCAATGTCAAGGACGAGGAGCTCCTCGCTGAGCTTAACACGATGAAGGAGCAGGGTGACGAAGACGCCATCACCGACGCTTTCTTCCAAGATCTCGCCTTCGGTACCGCCGGTCTACGTGGCACTATCGGTGCAGGCACTAACCGTATGAATATCTATACGGTCGGTCGCGCGACGCAGGGATTTGCTGACTACCTCAATTCGACCTTCGAGCATCCGACGGTTGCCATCGCTCGCGATAGCCGCAATAAGGGTGAACTGTTCGTTAAAACGACGGCTGCCATTCTTGCAGCAAACGGCGTGACTGCTCTCGTGTACCCTAAGATTTCTCCCGTGCCGACGCTTTCCTGGGCCGTCCGCGACCTTAAGTGCTCCGGTGGCATTTGCATGACCGCTAGTCATAATCCGGCGCCGTATAACGGCTATAAGGCCTATGGCCCCGACGGCTGCCAGATCACCAGCGAGGCCGCCGATGCAATTTCTAAGGCTATCGCCGAGACCGATACGTTCACTGGCGTGAAGTCCATGGACTTCGATGAGGCTCTTGAGCAGGGTCTGGTCAAATGGATCGACGACTCGTGCCTCGAGCGTTATTACGACGCCGTTCTCGCGCGCGGCGTGACCAACCTTTCTGCCGAGGAGATCGCTGGCGCTCCGCTTAAGCTCGTCTACACTCCGCTCAACGGCACCGGCCTCATTCCCGTCACGACGGTGCTCGAGCGCGCTGGCATCACCGATGTCACGGTTGTTCCCGAGCAGAAGGAGCCTAACGGCGATTTCCCGACCTGCCCGTATCCTAACCCCGAGATCCGTCAGGCCATGCAGAAGGGCATCGATCTCTGCGAGCAGGTTCACCCTGATCTGCTGCTTGCAACCGATCCCGACGCCGACCGTGTTGGCGTTGCCGTCAAGAATGGTGATGACTACCTGCTGCTGACCGGTAACGAGATGGGCGTCCTGCTGCTCGACTATATTTGCAAGACACGTGCCGCCCGCGGCGAGGATCTCACCAAGAAGGTTGCCGTTACTACTATCGTTTCTTCCGCTATGGTTGACGCACTGGCCGACGAGTACGGCTTTGAGCTCCGTCGCTGCCTGACGGGCTTCAAGTACATCGGTGACATCATTACCTCGCTTTCCGATGCTGGCGAGGTCGATCGCTTTATCTTCGGTTTCGAGGAGAGCTACGGCTATCTGGCCGGCGACCACGTGCGCGATAAGGACGCGGTGAGCACTTCGCTTCTGATTTGCCAGATGGCGCAGTATTACAAGCTGCAGGGTAAGAACCTTGCCGACGCGATGCACGAGCTGTACGAGAAGTATGGCTACTATCACAATAAGACGATTTCGCTGAGCTATCCGGGTGCTGAGGGTGCGGCAAAGATGGCCGGCATCATGGCCGGTCTGCGCGAGAACCCGCCCGCGGAGCTCGCCGGTTCCAAGATTGAGGCCGTCGTTGATTACAACACCTGCGTGAACGGCCTGCCGAAGGCTAATGTTATTGAGTTCGATCTTGAGGGTGGCAATAAGGGTATCGTTCGTCCTTCCGGCACCGAGCCCAAGATCAAGCTGTACATCTTCGCTAAGGGCGCGGATGCCGCCGAGGCAGATGCAGCACTTGACGCGATCGAGGAGTCCGGTCGCAAGCTGCTAGCATAAGGCTTTGAAAGCTATTTCTATAGATAGACAGAGGAGGGGATCTCGGAAACGAGGTCCCCTCTTTATTACCGGCAAATACAGTTGAGAATCCCAAACTGTGTAGGAAATGTGTACGCCCAGATTCCCGCCCGCGGGGGCCCTCCGGTCTGGCAATATATCTCCTTGCCGCGCGGCCCGGTCGGACCGGGAACCAGCGCAGGCGTGCACCTTGAGAACCGGATACTGCGAGGATGGACA
>CABSKX010000100.1 GCA_902478365.1 uncultured Collinsella sp.
GCGTCGGCCGGTCCGCCGTTCGGTAGAACGGCGGAACTAATTAGGACTGGCGGTAGTGATCGAAGAAGTCGGCGAGGTCTTCGAGGGACTCTTTGAGTACTTCCATGCGCGGCAGGTACACGATGCGGAAGTGATCGGGCTCGGCCCAGTTAAAGCCGCCGCCGCGCGTGATCAGGATCTTCTTCTCGTGCAGCAGGTCAAGGGCGAACTGCTCGTCATCGGTGATGTTGAACTTTTTAACATCCATCTTGGGGAAGATGTAGAACGCCGCACGCGGCTTGACCACCGAGATGCCGTCGATCTTGTTGAGCGCCTCATACACAAAGTTGCGCTGCTCGTAGACACGGCCGCCGGGACGGATGTAGTCGTTGACGGACTGATGGCCACCGAGTGCCGTCTGGACGATCGACTGGGCCGGCACGTTGGAGCACAGGCGCATGTTAGAGAGCATGTTGACGCCCATGATGAAGTCGCTCATGCAGCGCTGGTTGCCCGAAAGCACCATCCAGCCAATACGATAGCCCGCGATCATGTGCGACTTGGACAGACCGCTAAAGGTAACGCAGGGCAGATCGGGGGCGAGCGAGGCAATCGAGACGTGCTCGTAGCCGTCCATGCACAGGCGGTCGTAGATCTCATCGGCAAAGATCATCAGCTGATGCCTGCGCGCAATCTCGACGATGCCCTCGAGCACCTCGCGCGGATAGACGGAACCCGTGGGGTTGTTGGGGTTGATGATGACGAGGGCTTTGGTCGCGCTCGTGATCTTGGACTCCATATCCTCCAGGTCGGGATACCAATCCGCCTGCTCATCACACAGGTAGTGCACGGGATGTCCACCGGCAAGGGTTGCACACGCCGTCCAGAGCGGATAGTCGGGGCTGGGGATCAGAATCTCGTCGCCATTGTCGAGCAGCGCGTTCATCGAAAGCTGAATGAGCTCGGACACGCCGTTGCCCGTGTAGATATGCTCCATCTGAACATTGGGCAGGCCCTTGATCTGCGAATACTGCATGATCGCCTTGCGCGCGGAGAACAGGCCACGCGAGTTGGAATAGCCTTCGCAGTCGGGCAGCTGCTGGCGCATGTCCTTGATGACCTCATCGGGTGTGCGGAAACCGAAGGGCGCCGGGTTGCCGATATTGAGCTTGAGGATGCGCTCGCCCTCGTCCTCCATACGGGCGGCCTCGTCGACGACGGGACCGCGCACGTCATACAGGACGTTGTCGAGTTTGGTGGATTTAGAAAAAGTACGCATGGTGGTGCTCCTTGCAATTTGAGCTGAGGGATGGGGTTCGGGCTTGGAATCGTTGCGGGGTGATGATGCCTCGCCTTGATCGGCGTCGCCGGCGAGCAGCCAGGTAACATCGACCTCCAAAATACGGGCGAGCAGCTCAGCCACATCGCGCCGCGGGATCGTCTTGCCGCTCACATATTGGCTCATCTGACTCTTGCCGAGTTTTTTGCCGAGCATCTCCGATGCGCGGATTACGTCCGACTGGCGAACGTCGCGATTGGACATAGTCTGTCGCAGGCGATCGCAAAACGTCTCTTGGGCCACAGGAACCTCCTTGCTGGCAAAGTTCAATTTATAGAACACGAATTGAACCTGAGTTCAATTTAGGCAGCAGTATAGCGCCGTACCTCATTCGAAAGTTCAATTTCATAAGAAAACGTACCGAACTCCGAGATTTGCCCAAAGCGGACAATGACGTGCACACGTTTAGAGGTATTCAAGGAATCGAGCAGCGGCAAGCGAAACGTCAGCCGTGCGATATATCGCATTGATCTGCCGATGGGGATGTCCCTCGAGCGGGCGCACGGCAACATCGAACTGACAGCGGCGCAAGATGAGCGCGGGAAGAATGCTCACGCCCAGGCCGTCCTCGACCATGGCCATAATCGCATAGTCATCCCAGGTCGACAGCTTGGAGCACACCGTCAGTCCCGCCCGACGGAACAGCGGCGTAATCTCGTCATCGGTGCCGCGTTCTAGCAGAATAAACTGCTCGTTGGCTAAATCGGCAAGAGAAACGACCTCCGCCGTGGCAAGCAAAGAG